>CAZINO010000053.1:0-16409 GCA_964540625.1 uncultured Lishizhenia sp.
TATAAATTATATCATAGCTGTGAAACTGCCGATGCGCGTAAACTCATGTTCGCTTCGTTTGTTTATCTACCGATCATTCAATTCATTTATGTTTTTGATCGCACTGAAAACTTTATTGAACTCATAAAAACAATACCATGAAGTACGAAAATGAACTGAGCCCAGAGCTCAAAGAAAAAATGAAAAAAAACCTCGTCTATGTAGGTATTTTCAGTATTGTCATGCTTTTTGCTGGACTCACGTCAGGTTACTACGTGTCAATGGGGAAATCATTTTGGCTGAAATACCCTATGCCAACTGGTTTCTACCTGAGTACACTTTTCATCGGACTAAGTTCACTCAGCTTTTGGTGGGCCATCCGAGGTGCAAAAAAAGACAAGCAAGGCCAACTAAAAGGCGCAATGGCTGCAACGCTTTTGTTTGGGGCAGCATTTCTTTATTTTCAGTTCCAAGGATACAATCAACTTGTAGAAAAGGGCCTTAACCCTGTGAATGACATGCTCGTAACTAATGGTCGCTATGGTGAATATTACGAATTTAAATACAAAGGCAACCTTGTGGCGGTAGACGGCAATGAATACCTCATCAATGGTAAAGCCATTCCGTCAAATGAGTTCAAAAAAATTCAAGCCTATTTCAAGCAATTTGAGGGCATCAATCGATCTGCTGCATTTAAACTTCAGCGTACCAACAAAGACATCGAACTCTATTATAACGGCAGCCCTGTCGTCATCAAAGACAATATGCTTTATGCGAACGATAGCACACAACTGACATACTCCGATGAACTTCGCCTGAGCGAACTCGCCGTAAACATTAGAGACCATCGTGGAGACTTTTTTGCCCACGGCACCTACGGCAAAGACTTCACTATTTACTATGCAGGAAAAGCGCTCTCGTATAAAAACCGCCAATTGCAGTATAACGGCACTGTGCTCAAGCCCCACATGCAACTCTCTGCTATGCAAGCCGCAGACACAGCATCCGCTTATTTATACCTCATCACGTTTGTTCACCTTCTGCATGTCCTCATTGCTTTACTTTATCTTGTCAAAGTTGCAATTGCTTCATTTACAGGCAAGTTCTCCTCACAAGACACCCTTTCGCTAAGATTGAGTAGCATTTTCTGGCATTTTTTAGGGCTTTTGTGGTTGTATTTACTCGTCTTTTTGATTTTTATTCACTAAACTTGCACAAAAATTTCTCTTAAAATGGCCGGACATTCTGCTCAACTAGACGCCAAGACACTATGGGGTGGTAAAGAATCCCCTTTCCAAACAAGTTATGGCAAACTAATGATGTGGTTCTTCCTCGTTTCGGATGCACTCACCTTCAGCGGTTTATTAATTGCTTATGGCTTTACTCGCCACGACGCCCAAGATGCTTGGCCTATCGGTGAAGAAACCTTTAATTCTATGCCTTTTCTTGGCCACGGTTATCCGTTGCTTTACGTTGCACTCATGACTTTTATCCTGATTGTATCATCTGTAACAATGGTACTTGCAGTAGAAGCCGGTCACCGCATGGACCGCAAAGGCGTTACCAAATGGATGATTGCCACAATTATTGGCGGGTTCTTTTTCTTAGGCTCACAAGCATGGGAATGGTCACATTTCATCCACGGATCAGAATTCGGTAAAATCGAATTAGCCGATGGCTCTATGGCCATTGTTAAAGGTCATTTCGGAGAAATCAAGAACTTCACAGTCATTGAGGCTGGCAAAAAACACAAAGTTGGTGCAGTCATCAAAGAAGACCTCATGCACCAATTTCAGCACGCAGCAGAACAGGGCCATTTAGAAAATGGCACCATCCGCCTAGCCGACGGCGCAGTTGCTAAAATCAACAAAGCCCATGACCACGACATGAAACTAATCATCAAACGCGATGGTAAAATCAATAAAGTCGGTGGCAAAGAAATCACAGGAAAAGCTGCTGAAAAGCAATACTATGAAGCACTATACGCCGGTGAAAAAAACCGCGTCATCTACGGTGCCAACATGAAGCAAAATGAATACGGACCACAACAATATGCGCAGTTCTTTTTCTTCATTACCGGTTTCCACGGTTTCCACGTATTCTCTGGAGTAATTATCAATATACTCATTTTGTTAGGCGTTTTAGCGGGTACTTACCACAAGCGCGGTCACTACGAAATGGTTGAAAAAACTGGTTTATACTGGCACTTTGTCGACCTCGTATGGGTCTTCGTATTTACTTTCTTTTATTTATTGTAATTCTCTTAATCAACACACATTATGGAAAGAGACGACCTCATAGAATATTCGCTCCACGCACATCACGACGAAGAAAAAGGCAAACAAATTCGTCAAAAAATTTACAAAGTTACCTTGTTGCTCACATTGGTTACTATTGTAGAGGTGTTTATTGGTGCCAGTATCAAACAATCATCTGATTATTGGACAGCTGTTAAAATCATCTTTATTCTTCTTACCCTACTTAAGGCAGGATACATCGTCATGGTATTTATGCACCTCGGCGACGAGAAAAAATACTTGCGCAATGTCATTTTGATTCCCTACTTCATTTTTGTTCTCTATTTGATTTTCATTGCCCTCTGGGAAGGCGCGGCTGTTGGCAGCGTTTGGGAAACTATGTGGCAATAAAACATGCAAGAAAAAGTCGCTACCCGCAGCAAAAAGCGCTCTATCCTAGCGCTGTCATTGGTCTTTGGTCCGGCACTTTTTTTAATCTTCATTGCCACTCGTGGTTGTGATCACCGTTTTAAAGTATTAGCAGATTACGGGTTGGTGCATACACCAACCTTTTCTGTTTACAACCACCTCGGAAAACAAACCAAATCCCTTAACGATTATCAAGATCAAGTAGTCATCATCAACACCATTCAAACCACTTGCCCTTACGACTGCGGTTTGGCATTTTTTCCACTTACTCAAAACCTATATAAAGACCTACGCACTAATAAACGCAAAAAACTCAAACAAGTGCGCATGCTCTCAATTGTTGTCGATTCGATAGGTAAGCCTGTATCTGAGGCAGCATTACTCGATATTCAAGCTATGCTTCGTTCTAAAGTCGAAGGTTATGACCCAGAGCTTTGGCAACTTGTAAGTGCGGACCCAAAAGATTTTTACAACCTCTCGAACAATGGTCAGAAACTTATTGTTAAGGATAAGAAATATTTCGGTGGTGTGTCTTACAACGAACTTATCTTACTTTTAGACAAGCGCAATCACCTACGCATGGTCATCAATGGCCATACAGAAGGCATGATTCGCAAAATGAAAGAACACCTGGCGTTATTAATGAAACAATACGACAAGGAACGTGCTCAAAAATCTCGTTAGTATTTTATTTTTGGTCTCAGTGCTGCTCTTGTCTTGCACAGAACCGAAGCCCAAAAAGCTGCCCTATTTAGGTAATTACGACCTCGCTTATCGACAGCACAACGGTAAAACCAACATAGATACTATTTATCCTCGGATACCAAACTTTACCTTTTTAAATGAAGATTCTATTCAAGTAAGCAACAAGCACTTTGCAGGAAAGATTTGGATTAGCGAATTTTTCTTTGCAAGCTGTCCGAGTATTTGCCCAATCATGAATACGCAGCTTAAAATCATTGAAAAAGCACTGCGCCCATACGAAAAACACATACAATACCTTTCTTTCTCTATTGACCCCAACCACGATACGCCCAGCGTACTCAAAGCACATAAAAAGAAACTAGGGATCAACAATAAAAATTGGGCTTTTTTAACCGGTAATGAATCATTTACCCATCGGTTAGGTATTGATCATTTTCTTGTTTTCGCCGGAAGAGAAGCTGAAGCCCTGGGCGGATACGCACATTCTGGTGCTTTCACGCTCGTCGACAAAAAAGGGTATGTGCGCGGCGTTTATGAAGTTGTGCAGCCCGATTTAAGTGTCAATCAAAAAGAATACAAACGTCTCCTTTCAGAAACCAAAAACTTACTTCAACATGAGTACCACATCACAACCCACTAATCCCAATTTGCGCAAATGGATTATCGCCATTTCTATCATTATTCCCATTGCTGTGGCGGCTTTGTTCGGAATTAAAGTTGAAGGCGTCGATTTTTCTTTTCTACCGCCAATTTATGCCGGAATCAATGCAGCGACTGCATTCCTTTTGATTTTAGCGCTTGTTTTTATCAAAAACGGCAAAATACAACAGCATCAAAAAACCATTCAAATTGCACTCGCACTTAGTGTATTATTCCTGCTATGTTACGTTGCCTACCACATGACTTCCGACTCTACCCCATACGGCGGCGCTTATAAAGTCGCTTACTATTTTATTTTAATCACTCACATATTTTTGAGTATTGCAGTAATTCCAGTGGTATTATTCACCTACTTACACGCATGGGAAGGCAATTACCAAAAACACAAAAGATGGGCCAAGTTTGCTTTTCCAATTTGGCTATATGTAGCCGTTACCGGTGTTGTGGTTTATTTAATGATTTCACCCTACTACATCAAGTAAAAAATTACGTACTTTTAGTAGCACAAAACCATATATCCAATGGCTTACATTCACCTACTCAGCAATCACTTGCCCATTTTGGGTTCTTTATTTGGCGTATTACTTTTGGCCATTTCATTTTTCAAGCCTCAATTCCAAACTACATTTAGTGCTTATATTCTACTATTAATTAGTGGTATTGGCGGCGTTGTTGCCTATTTCAGCGGAGAAGACGCTGAAGAGCACGTCGAACACATCGGTGGCATTTCTCACAAAGTCATTCACCTCCACGAAGAAATGGCAGAAAACACTTTGTTTTTCATCTTTCTTCTCAGTGCAGTTGCCATCGTAGGGCTTTGGGCCGAACGCGCACAATGGTCTAGCAGTAAAAAAATTGCATTGGGCGCCTTAGTCATTGGAATTATTGCATTCGTGTTATTTGCTTTCACCGGCTATCTTGGTGGTCATATCAGACATGGTGCCTAACGATTCTACAGATAAACAAACACGCTACGATAAAGCGTATTTGCGTTTAGCAGCTAGCTGGGCTCGTTTGTCTCACTGCAAACGCAAACAGGTTGGTGCAATTATTGTCAAAGACGCCATCATTATTTCTGATGGTTACAACGGCACGCCAGCAGGTTTCGATAACTGCTGCGAAGACCAAGACAACCAGACACATTGGTATGTCTTGCATGCCGAAGCAAATGCCATACTCAAAGTGGCGCGTTCAACCAACAATTGCAAAGACGCAACCCTCTACCTCACACATTCTCCTTGCAAAGACTGTAGTAAACTGGTCTTGCAATCAGGCATCAAGCGCTTGGTTTACCAAGAAGCTTACAAAGATTTATCTGGTGTCGAATTTCTAAAATCAGCTGGGCTCGAAATACAACAAATAGAAAATATAGACGATGTCTGACCAAACTCCAAAATCGCTTTATTGGTTGCCAGTTTTACTTGCAGTAATTGCTGCGGCAGGCATTTATATCGGAAGTCAATTATTTGGAAGCACCAATTCGAGCAATAAAGAACTTCAAAAATTAAGTCAAATCTTTGAGGTGCTCGATCAGCAATACGTCGACAAAATCAATAAAGAAGAAATATTCGAAAGAACCATTTCTGAAATGTTGCACAGACTTGATCCACACAGTAATTACATAGCAGCGAAAGACATTAAATTACTCGACGAACAAACCAACGCTGCGTTTGGAGGCATTGGGGTGCGTTTTTTATTGTTTAGAGACACAATCTGTGTTACCCATGTCAATATGCACTCTCCGGCCTTCCTAGGGGGTCTTAAACGCGGTGATCGCATCATTGCCGTTAATGGCAAAGCCGCAACAGGCAAATCCATTACCAATGATAAAGTCATGTCGCGCTTAAAAGGCATGCCGGGTACTAAAGTAAAAGTTACGATTTATCGAAAACGCAAAAAAATCAATGTAACCCTTACACGCAATACCATTCCTATCTCTACGGTGCCTTGTGCCTATATGCTTCAACCACAAACAGGTTACATTCAAATCTCTCAATTTTCTGTGCCTACCGCCCAGGAATTTCACACTGCGGCTCTTCAGCTTTTATCCAAAGGGATGAACAAATTGGTGCTCGACCTCCGCGGCAATAGCGGCGGCACTATGGATGCAGCTATTCAAATTGCCGATGAATTTCTGCCTAACGGGTACCTCATCCTCAGTTCAAAAGGACAACACAGCGAAGAAAAAAAGTTCAAGGCTACTGCTGCTGGTGTGCTCGAAAAAACAAAAGTTGTCGTGCTCATTGACGCGCAATCTGCATCGGCAAGTGAAATTTTAGCTGGGGCCCTGCAAGACAACGATCGCGCCATGATCGTGGGTCGTCGATCTTATGGCAAAGGACTTATTCAGCAAGATAAACGACTTCAAGACGGTAGCAACCTGCGCATTACCGTTGCCAGATACTACACGCCATCAGGACGTTCTATTCAAAGACCTTACAAAAAGGGTTATGAAGCCTATCAACAAGACGAACAAAAGGCCTTAACCGAAGAGTTCTTCAAGCCAGATCCTCGTGTATTTGTAGATTCACTAAAATTCAAAACAAGAAAAGGCCGAACAGTGTATGGTGGCGGTGGAATTATGCCAGATGTATTTGTACCAGGAGACACCTCAGGGACCTCACTATATTTATCAGAACTGCAATGGAGTGGTGTATTTAACGCATTTGCTTTTGATTACTTGAACCAATCGGAATTAGCACCTAAGCTAGCTGATTTTGTGGAAAACTTCAAAGTTGATGAGCCGTTATTACGCGCGTTTACTGCATTTGCTGCAAAAGAATTCAAGATCAAGATTCAACCAAATGAATACCAACACAGCAAAGAAAAAATCCGTTTGCTGCTCAAGGCAGAAATCGCCAGACACCTATTCTTAGAAAATGGGTATTATCGGGTCATGAATGCCCAAGACAAAGAGATCAAGCGTGCACTGGCACAATTTTAATTTTTTCTGTCGGTAATAAACACGGCAAAAATAATACTCAAAATCGCTAAGACTGCTGCAACAGCCCACCAAAAATTTGCATCAAACGCGGGTACAAGTGGTATCATAATGCGGATTTTATATTATGAATGTAAGCGATATTCTTTTCCACAAGCCTACAAATGAATAAATCGCAGTACCTACTGAGCAATCGCCGAAAGGCAAAGAACAAAAGGTAAATTATCTAATTGGTTTTCACCCAAGTACGACGAAAATTGGGGCCAATTAAAAAATAGGTTCCGGGTAATAATTTCGAAAGGTCTTGGTGGTTTTTATTTTGAGTCCAATTAATTGCAACACGACCACTTGTATCGATCAATTGAAAAGTAGGAAGGAACTGTTGAGGTATATACAAAATGGTGCCATTGAAATAAATATCTAGAGGTTCCTTATCTGCTATTTGCACTAAATCAGTCAAATCAAAAGCATGCAATTTTGGTGCGATTGTAACAACGGATACAATTTGCTCTCCTGAAATAAATCCTGCTTGAGGGCCCGAGACACAAATGCCTTCTGTCTGGGCTAAAGTTAAGGTCGAACCTAGTTCAATCCTTTGAAAATTACCAGCAAATAAGCCTTGATCAACCCCTAACAGACGGTACATAAATGATGAATACAGCCCTGTACTCTCTTTTTTATAACCGAGCATAAATACTTGGTTGGATGACCCATCAAAGACAGCGTCCGTGACCAAGCCATTTACATAGAAAGAATCACGCGGTTCTACGACTAACGTGTCTTGCCAATTGGTAGGCAAAACATAATGACGCGTCCATAAGTTTTGCCAATTTTTAGAAAGGATGTGTAATGAATCTTGCCAAAAGAACATGGCCTCTGCATCGTAATTGTGTGCGTTTGCTGGGAAGGCCCCTGCAGGTTGATCGGCAAACTTAAAAACAAGTTTCTGGACGTTAATCGTCGTATTCATTACCGATAACTGATTGCGCTCAAAACGATACAACTCGTAATTACTGCGATTGCCCATGTTGTTGCCGATATCACCCACAAACATTTGTTGTGGGCTCAGGGCTAGCGCTTCCCAATCTTTATTTACAGCATTTGTCAGAGACCATTCAGCCAACAATTGGCCATTGACTGCACTTAGCGCCTGTACTTTAGGCTGATTTCCGCTATCGTTGATTGTAAAGATGGTGTCATTGGAAAAAACAAGACCTGAAGTTTCATTGCATTGGCTTGCTAAGTTAGCTACAAAATTCGGTGCATATGAGGTAGCACCTAAGTCCAGCCCTTGGGCCAAAACAACTACATGGCAAGCGAAAACGCCGACGGCCAAAAAAAACTTCATGGCAACAGTTTTTCGGCCCAATTGGTGGCCTCCTCTTCAGTAACCAGGTCTAAATTTTCGAGTGTCTCGACCGTTACTTTTAAATCGGCTGTTTGAATAGATGAAGATGTTGCCCATTCTGTTTGGCGCAGCCATGCCTCTACCTGGTCTTTCTTAAGTGCATAACGCCATGCCAATACTTCTGCTGCGTCTGGCGAATTTTTAAGTTCAGTAGCGCGTGCCTGGATAATTGGTAAAATGGCGTGTAACAAATTGGCGTCAGCAGCCAATACCTCGTCTCTAACAGCAATAACAAAACAAGGCCATGGTGTATATACTTCGCCAATGCGTTTAAGTTTTCCTTGGTCAACAAAAGGCTGTGTGGTATATTTTTCCCAAAGAAATCCTTCAGCTTCAGCATGGTTGAGTGCCCACAAGCCGCCATAGATATCGCCAACCACATTGAAAGACAACGCGTTTGGCTCCCAACCTTCTCGCTGCGCAAGCACATAACTCATCAAATGAGAGCCAGAACCTTCGCGAGAAATGGCAAATGTAGCACCATCAAGGGCTGCTAACGAAGAAATTGTGTTATTAGCTGGTGCATGAATGCCCCAGCATAAAGGGCTCTGCACATAGACTGCCAATATTTTGGCTTCTAAGCCTTTTAAAATCGCTCTAGTAATGCCTTCAGTTAACAATACGGCTATGTCTAGCGTACCCGCTTGTAATCCCTTGATCATTTGACCGGTACCTCCGGTCATGTCGGACCAATGCAACTCGATACCTGCGTTTTTGAATTTACCCTCTTCTATAGCCAAGCGCCACGGCAAATTGAAGTGCTCTGGTACACCGCCAATCTTTAATCGTTTCATACTTCTTGATTAAAATATTGTCTATCAGACAAGTTTTTGTAATGCCCGTTTAAAGCGAGTAATTCCTCGTGCGTACCTTGTTCTATAATGCGGCCTTTTTCCATGACAATTATACGATCGGCACCGCGAATCGTAGACAAGCGATGTGCAATAACGATTGAGGTGCGGCCTTTGGTAAGCTTCTCTGTAGCGCGTTGAATTAAAAACTCACTCTCGCTGTCCACACTAGATGTAGCTTCGTCTAAAATGAGCAATGAAGGCTGATAGACGTATGCCCTTATAAAAGAAAGCAATTGACGTTGCCCTGTAGATAGTGTGCCGCCTCGCTCTCCTATTTGATGCTCATATTGATTCGGCAAAGCGCTAATGAAATCATGCGCTCCAACTTCTTTGGCCGCGGAGATCACCTGTTCCAATGATATCGATGGGTCCCCAAGGGTGATGTTGTTGAAAATACTATCAGAAAATAAAAATACATCCTGAAGTACAATGGCTATATTTTTACGCAAGGTATTTAATTCGATTTCTTGAATTGGAACATCACCAATTAATATTTGACCTGACTGGTGCTCATAAAAACGGCCAAGTAAATTGACTAATGTTGTTTTTCCCGAACCAGTTGACCCGACAATTGCAACTGTTTGACCATGTGAGATTTCTAAGTTCAAGTCAATGATAACAGGCTGGTCAGGAACATATGAAAAATGGACGCCTTTAAAAGAGAGTTGTTGCTGAAAATCTACATCGGTGAGTTGGCCTTTTTGTTGAATATCTGTTTGCTCATCGAGAACCGCGAAAATTCGCTCTGCACGAACCGTTCCGCGTTGTAATACATTGAATTTATCCGCTAACATCCTTATTGGGCGATACAATTGACTGATCCAAAACACAAAGGCAAATAGCTCTCCAAACATATTGCGCACTTGCTCGTCAGTTTTGCCGACCGCTTGAACAGCACCCCAAACCAATAATGCTGCAATAGACATAGAGCTCAGTAACTCCACAAACGGAAAGAAGATTGAGTTTGCCCATACCGCTTTTATGTGTGCAGCACGATGTTCTGCATTGATTTGTTCAAATTGCTTTGCCTCTTGCTTTTGTCGGTTGAAAAGCTGAACCAAACTCATGCCTGTTAGGCGCTCTTGCACAAAAGTATTGAGACGGGTAACGGCCTGGCGCTCCTGCTGAAAAGAGGCTTTCATGGCACGCGCAAAAATACGTGTAGCCCAAATTAACAAAGGCACTGGCAGTAATGTCATTAACGCAAGTTGCCAATCCGTCAAAAACATAAATAAAATAATGAGCAATAAAGAAAGCATGTCGGCAGCAATATCCATGATGCCCGAAGAAAACACCTCTGTAATGGCCTCCATGTCAGAAACAACTCTTGTTACCATTGCCCCCACTGGATTTTTATCGAAATACGCGATGCGCAAACGCATAAAATGTTGAATGACTTTTTGACGCAGATCCCGAATAACAGATTGCGCAAGTAGGTTCGAAAAATAGGTGCCAATCACTTGTAGAATCGCCTCTAACATAAGCATAACCAACACCAAAACAGAGCCCAACAATAACATGTTTGGATCTTTATCCCGCAATAAATAACGGTCTATGATTTGGCCAATTATATAAGGCCGAGAAGGAGATAGTGCGGCAAGTAATATCGTGGCGCTAACGGCTACAAAAAGAAGTTTTCGATAGGGCTTGGCAAAGCTAAATAAGCGTTTGAACAAGGAAAATTGTAGCTTTTGACTCATTGTGTTACAAAATTAGTTCTTAATTCCTTACCTTTGCATCCAATTTTAAGTATCGTGGGCGTAAAAATCTTTGCAGGCAGGGCTTCCGAACAATTAGCATCAAACATAGCTAAGTCTTTTGGCACGTCCTTAGGCGATGTCAAAGTGAGTGTTTTTTCAGACGGCGAATTTCAGCCTTCTTTTGAAGAAACCGTTCGTGGACAAGACGTTTTCATTGTTCAGTCCACTATGCCCCCCACAGAAAACCTATTTGAATTACTCCTTCTTATTGATGCCGCAAGACGCGCTTCAGCAAGAAAAATCATTGCCGTTATACCCTATTTTGGTTTTGCGCGCCAAGACCGCAAAGACAAACCAAGGGTGGCAATTGGTGCTAAATTAGTAGCCAACATGCTCATGGCGGCAGGTGTTGACCGCGTCATGACCATGGACCTCCACGCCGATCAAATCCAAGGTTTCTTTGAAGTTCCTGTAGACCATTTATTTGCGTCAACACTATTTTTCAAGGAAATCGAACAACTAGATCGTCAAAACTTAGTTGTAGCAGCCCCTGACGCAGGCGGTGCTAAGCGCGCCAATTCATACGCCAAAAACCTCAATTGTGGCTTGGCACTTTGTCACAAACACCGCAAAAAAGCCAACGAAATCGCCGAAATGACTGTCATCGGAGACGTCATGGGCAAAGATGTCGTTATCATTGACGACATGTGCGATACCGCAGGCACACTCACCACTGCTGCAGATCTTCTCATAGAGAAAGGCGCTAAAAGTGTGCGTGCATTTACCACACACGCTGTTTTAAGTGGCCCAGCATTTGAAAGAATTGCCGCTTCAAAACTAACCGAACTCATCGTTACCGACACCATTCCGCTTCAAAAACACAGCGACAAAATTCGCGTCTTGAGTGTTGCCGACCTCTTCGCAGATGTCATCAAGCGTTTGGTTAACAACGAATCGATTAGTTCACATTTTGTAATCTCTTAAATTAATATATAACATGAAAACAGCACATTTGAGCGGTTCGCTCCGAGCGAACGTAGGGAAGAAGGATGCTGCGGCTTTGCGCAATGCAGGCCTGGTTCCTTGTGTGCTTTACGGACAAGGTGAGCAAACTCACTTCGCAGTAAAGCGAACAGCCATTGACAAAATCGTTTTTTCTCCTGATGTATTTCAGGTGGCACTCGATATCGAAGGCAAAAAAGCAGTTGGCATCATCCGTGAATTACAACAACACCCAACTAAAGACACCATTCAGCACGTAGATTTCTATGAGCTCAATGAGAACAAAGAGGTTCGTGTTAAATTACCTGTTCGCATCACTGGTTCTTCTCGTGGTGTTATGGCTGGTGGTAAACTCATGACCGTTTTCCGTCAATTACAATGCGTTGGTTTGCCAAGTGCATTGCCAGACGCAATCACACTCGACATCACCAAACTTCGTATTGGTCAGTCGATTCGCGTGAGCAGCATTGAAATCCCAGGAGTTAAGTTCCTTGACCCTGCAAACGCAGTAGTTGTTGCTGTCAAAATGGCTCGTGGTGCTGTTAAAGGTGCCGACGCCGGCGATGACGAAGAAGAAGAAGAAGCATAAACCCTTCTCACAAATAATGAAACCGCCCTCGAGGCGGTTTTTTTTTGTCACTTTTCTTCGCTAATTTCGTTCCTATATAGATATGGCTAGCCCGCGAACCCTCATTATTATACCGACCTACAACGAACGCGAAAACATCGGCAAAATGGTCGATAGCATTCTAGGGCTGCAACAAGGATATCACCTTCTTTTTATCGACGACAATTCTCCTGACGGAAGCGCTGATTTGATCGAAGCGCTAATGGAAAAACACCCAGAGGTATTTCTTGAAAAACGACCTGGAAAACTTGGGTTAGGCACCGCCTACATTCACGGTTTTAAATGGGCATTGAGCAGAGACTACACATACATTATCGAAATGGACTGTGATTTCTCGCACAACCCCTCTGATTTGCCACGGCTAGTGGCCGCTTGCGAAGCAGGCGCAGATTGTGCTATTGGATCTCGATATGTAAAAGGTGGTAAAGTACGCAATTGGCCGGCCAAACGCATTCTTATGAGTTATTTCGCAAGTGTGTACGTCCGCCTCATTTTACTTATCAATATCAAAGACACGACCGCCGGCTTTAAATGCTATCGCAATATTGTGCTTTCTTCCATTCCATTAGATCGGATTCCCTTCAAAGGCTATGCGTTTCAAATATGTATGAAATATGCAGCCATCAAACTTGGTTTCAGGGTCAAAGAAATACCCATCACTTTTGTCGATAGGGTTGCAGGTGACTCAAAAATGTCAACCGGTATTTTTAAAGAAGCATTCTTTGGTGTTTGGCAAATGCGCAAAATGAAATGGAAATGAAAACCTTAATCAAAAACGGCACTATTATAAACGAGGGCAAAAGTTATGTTGCCGACATCCTACTCTCTGCGGGTATAATTCAAAAGATTGGCGCCAGCATTTCAGTTACAGAACAAGTAAATGAAATTGACGCGAGTGGCTTATATGTTCTTCCGGGCTGTATCGACGACCAAGTCCATTTTAGAGAACCGGGGCTTACTCACAAAGGAAATATTTACACTGAATCAAGAGCGGCAGTAGCTGGCGGCATTACCAGCTTCATGGAAATGCCCAATACAGTTCCAAATGCACTCACTCAAGAATTACTAGAAGACAAATACCACATTGCCTCTCAGAACGCTATTGCCAACTATTCTTTTTTCATGGGGGCCTCCAATGACAACCTAGAAGAAGTGCTTAAAACCGACACCGCCAAAATTTGCGGCGTAAAGGTTTTTATGGGGTCTTCCACGGGCAACATGCTTGTCGACAAAGAAAGCGTTCTAGAGGGCTTGTTTTCTCGTGTGGGAGCACTCATCGCCACCCATTGTGAAGACGAAGCTACCGTTCGTGCAAATTTGACCTATTATCAAGAAAAGTATGGTGCAGAAATTCCGATCGCTGCGCACCCACTCATACGCAGTGAGGAGGCCTGTTATCTGTCTTCCTCCAAGGCCGTTGCTTTGGCAAAAAAGCACGGCGCACGACTTCATGTCTTGCACATCTCAACGGCAAAAGAAACCAACTTGTTTGACAACACACTGCCACTTGCACAAAAATTGATTACCGCTGAGGCCTGCATTCACCATTTGTGGTTTTCGGATGCAGACTACGCCACTAAGGGTAATTTCATCAAATGGAATCCAGCTGTTAAAACAGCCGAAGACCGAGCAGGCATTTGGAAAGCACTTTTAGAC
Organism: uncultured Lishizhenia sp.; assembly: GCA_964540625.1. GTDB lineage: Bacteria > Bacteroidota > Bacteroidia > Flavobacteriales_D > Crocinitomicaceae > UBA952. The sequence goes on from CAZINO010000053.1 coordinate 14,200, forward strand.
AACCGCATAGATGTCGTCGCAACTGATCACGCGCCACACACCATAGCAGAAAAAAACAATCCCTATGCAAGTGCGCCATCTGGTGGACCGCTCGTTCAACATGCACTATTAGCTATGCTTGAAAAAGCCAAAGAAGGGCTTATTAGTATTGAACGCGTTGTAGAGAAAATGGCCCATGCGCCTGCTACTTTATTTCGAGTTCAAAATCGCGGCTACATTCGCGAGGGTTATGCCGCAGATTTAGTATTGGTTTCGCCTAAGCCCGGAGCACCCGTTAACAAACAAGAATTGCTCTACAAATGTGGTTGGTCACCTTTTGAGGGCCAAACTTTTTCGCACCAAATCCACAGCACCTATGTGAATGGCCATTGCGTCTATGCCAACGGAGAAATTATAGAAAGCGGCCTAGGCCAACGTCTTCTTTTTGAGCCACGATGAAAGCTTTTAGCCTGATCTTATTGTTGCTGTTGTTGGGTGCTTGTCAGACAACAGAGACGCCCAAAGGTATTCTACCATTAAAGAAAATGGGCGCTATTGTCAAAGAAATTACGCTTATTGAGACTTATTTTCAAAGCAAATATGGGGTGCCCAGTCAATATAAAGGAGCCTTAGATAAATCTGTGAACAGCGTGCTTAAAAAAGAACACATATCAAGACAAGCCTTTAAAAAAAGTCTTGACTATTATGCAGCACACCCCGAATTGCAAAAAGCACTCAATGAACAGCTGCTAATGGAGCTCAGTCGGGCTGCCAACTAAAAGCTATGGTGTTGTGCATTTACCTCTTTGCCTAAAAAATAAGCGGCCTTCTCGTTGAAAACGCGCGGGCTTTCCGAACTGTAGAAAGCCAAACTTGCATTTTTAGTCAAGCGCTCTTCCATTTCTGGATGAGCCTCTAAGTAAGTTTTTAATTTTTCAGCAACAATTGGCCCTTGTGGAATGACTTTTACACCCGCACCTACTATATCTTCAATTTGCGCTTGCAATACCGGATAATGCGTACACGCTAATAAAATCGTGTCAATTGCATCGTTTTGCGCCCTAAGGCGCGCAATATCTTCATGAATAAACTGCTGGCCGGCCGGATGCAAGTGCAATTGATTTTCTATGAGTGGCACCCATATTGGGCAGGCCTGTTGATGTACATGGGTGTGGGGCGCAAATTTATGCAGCTCTATTGGATAAGAATCGGAGGCAATAGTACCAACCGTTCCTAAAATGCCCACATGGCCACTTTTAGTGAGCTCTCCGAGCACTTCGGCGCTCGGCCGAATAACGCCAAGCACGCGGTTGTTTGGCGCCATTTGAGGCAAATCTTTTTGCTGAATGGTTCGAAGGGCTTTTGCAGAGGCTGTATTGCAAGCTAAAATGACTAATGGGCAGCCCTGATCAAATAGAAACTTTACAGCTTCTAGTGTAAACTCATAAACAACATCAAAAGACCGGTTGCCATATGGTGCCCGAGCGTTATCCCCAAAATAAACAAAGTCGTGGTTTGGTAGCTGTTTTGTCAGTTCTTTCAAAACAGTTAAGCCGCCGTATCCGGAATCAAAAACACCTATAGGACCTTGTATTTTCACCATTCAAAACTAACGAAAAAAGGGCAACCAATGGTTGCCCTTTTTGAATACCAAAAAAGGTGTTTACTTTTTTGCTGCAGCATCGAGCAATAAAAGCTCGACGATGACTTCGTTGGTAATATCGATGCCGCCTTTAGAATACAAAGTTGCAGATACATCAATAACGTAGTTTAATTTCTTGCGTTCAGCTACAATTTCAATTGCTTTTTCAACACGGTCTAAAATCGGTTTATTGAGTTCTTCGCTCATGATAGCTAAACCTTCTTCAAGAGAAGCTTGAGTGGCTTCCAACATTTGTTGTTTTTGCATTAGTCGGCCTTCAATAATTTGACGCTCGGCTGGAGATTTACTAGCTTGGTTGGTCATGTAATCTTGGTAAGCTTTCTGAAAATCAGCATCCATCAATTGCAATTCTTGCATGCCGGCTGTTTTCATTGAATCTAATTTTTTGATAGCTATATCGCGAGAAGGCAAAGTATCGAGTAATTTTTGAGAGTCTACGTGTCCGATTTTAGTCTGAGCAAAAGTGCTAAAACCTATAGCGACAAACAGACCTAGTAATACATTTTTCATTTGTTATATTTATTTAGTTATTCCCATTTCTTCGAGTACCTCATCCGAGATGTCGAAT
>CAZINO010000054.1:0-16190 GCA_964540625.1 uncultured Lishizhenia sp.
AGCTCAATGAACTAAATGTCGTGTCGCCAAAATTTTATATGTGGAACGATTAATTACCTTTTTCTTGATTTTTGTTTCAAGCGCAGTTTATGCCGATCTGCTGCCGACAGAGTTGGGTTTCACATTGAGGCAAGTGCCTACGCGTTCAGATCAGTACACTGTTTTGGAGTTAGAAATCAAAAACCAATCTAGCTTGCATAACAGCATCCTCGTGCCCGGGCATCCGCAGCTCGGGATGGGCTTGTTTGAGATTTTGGCCTATGAACGCGGCGAAACCATGAAATGGACTCCGCTGATGGTTTATGACCCTGTACTGCCTGATTCCGCTGCAAGTGATCACAAATACATGCAGTTTTGGAACCTGAGTCCGGGTGAGTGCTTCAAGCAATTGTTTGTACTCAAACTACAGCCATCTGAAGCTTGGGCATTTCAGGTCAAATACCAGCCACATGTGTGTACGGACTACTTTAAGTATGCTTTTCGTTGGTACAATGACGAAGGAGAGCCTTCAGAACCAGCTATTGACGGTGACCAACGCTTTGCTTATCAAGGCCCTATGTATAGCAACTTGTGCGAGATTTTTCTTCCGGCAACTGGAATTCAATTAAATGATCAAACTGCTAAAAAATTCTATAAAGCCAACTGGCGGCAGGTAAAACGCCATTTCAAAAGAAAAACAGCTTTTCCCGATGAATGGCCTATTTTAAGCAAACAATTATACAGCCAAACCATATTATCTTCTTTGCCTAGCTATTGGCATCAGTATCTGGTCGTTGACACCAAAGACGGAATTTACGCGGTTTATTTGGGCTATCAAATTGGTAAAATCAGGCCAGTTCGCAGTTTTTTAGCAAGAATAGCTCATCTTTGTGGTGCCAGACGCGTTTTCTGGCGCACATCTTCATCAAAAGCCATTAAATTAAACTACTTCAAAATAATCCCCTTCCAATGAAACACATCCTTACACTTTTTATCGTTTTTTGTGTCTCTTCATTCTACGCACAAGAGAATCCATTTGCCAAAGAAATCAATGAAGCCATTGAACAAATGGATGCAGGAAACATCTCACAGAGTAGGGTAACCCTAGAGGCTGTTTTGCAAAAAGATTCGACCAACTACGATGCTTGGTATGAATACGCATACAGCTATTACATGCAAAAAGACTATGCCAAAGCTGTAGAAATCATGCGCACTCAAACCGAGCATGCACAGGCTACTGATCAACTCTGGCAAATGATTGGAAACAGTTTAGATCTCATGGAAAAGTCCGATGAAGCTTTGGAAGCTTATGCCAAAGGCCTAGAGCGCTTTCCAAATAGTGGCCGTTTGTACGTAGAAACCGGGAATGTATTTCTGATGCAAAACAAGTTGGATCAAGCCATTCCTTACTATGAGAAAGGAATTGAAGTGGATCCGGAGTTTCCATCCAATTACTACCGTTTGGCCCGTATATATTTCAATTCTGAAAATGAAATTTGGGGCGTTTTGTATGGCGAGATCTTTTTAAATCTCGAACGCAATACCCAACGCACCAGAGAAATTAGTTATTTGCTGTACCAGGCCTATCAAAAGGCGTTGGTTTATGAAAAAGGCGCTTGGCAAATTAGTTTTGCCAAAGATACAGCTGCCTTTACCAATGAGTTTGAAACCACGCTAGGGTTGGCTGCTGCGCAATATAGTTCAACGAATAAAAAACCAACCATCAATGTGGCCTCACTCACTGCAATTCGAAAACAATTTTTATATGCGCTTGCTGAGCAAGGTAAAACAAAGGATATGCTTTTGTATAACTTTTGGCAGCAAATTGACGACATGGGCTTCTGGGATGCCTACAATGCTTGGGTTTTTGCGCAAGCACCAAACGATCAATTCGAAAAATGGCGCAAGGCTAACGACGCCGATTTTGGCTATTTTGTAAAGTGGTACAATCCGAATCCGATTGTCGTTACGCCAGCCAACTATTTCTCCAAAACGAAGGTGCTTAATTAAGCATTACGGGAACCCTAATTACAGTAGTTCCGGTTGTTGTTTCAACCCGGATAAAAGCGGTGTTCTTCGCAAATTGAAGTAGCATCTTATTGTCCACATTTTCTATTGTGAATGGGCATTTTCTACCCATTAAATCAAAGGCCGCTACCGTAAGAATTTGGTCAGCTTCCATTTGAATTGCGTTTGGCCCCGTCATATTCCAAGTCAAGAAGCTGTTGTCTTCGAGCCCTGCATTTGGGTTATTGACTTCAATGATGACGGTATCGGTATCGCAGAGCCCTTCTGCAACAAGCATGACTTGATAACTCGTTAATTGGTACTCAAATCCGACATTTGCGCCAATTTCAATGCTCCCGTCCGGAAAATACCAAGTAAAATTGGCAGTTTGATTGGCACTTGCGGTAAAACTTTGTAGACTAGCGCCCGGAATACTCGAATAACTCGCATTTGCTTGCAGGGTGCTATCGGTATGTATGAGCTTCCAGGTGTTGAGGCTATCCAAAACGATGGCGCTCCCCACTTGTTGTAATATTGTTGCCGTGTTTTGGTCAATTCCTGGATTGTAAGTACTACCGGTGCTGGCTTGATGAAACAAAGACGTGTAAAAAACGCAAGCCGCCAAATAAGAGCCCTCTAAGCTCGGGTGCGAGCCATCTTGCTGGTACAAATTGATATTTGGGTAGTTATCTCGGATGTATTTCCAGGCTACCCCAACCGGAGAAACGGATGCGCTGGCAGAGTCGGCAATGCGCAAGTAGGCGTCCCGGAGGCGCTGATTCATTTTGTCAAAAGTGTTGATGGAATCCCATTGCGGATCGCCGTTTTGCCGACCCCAGGTCATGAAGTAATTGACCTGGCTACACGGTTGAATGGCCTTAGCGCTGTCTGCTAATTGCACCGCATAGGGAAGGGTAGCCGTATTGACTTGATTGAATGGAAAGCTGGGTTCTTGGCTTTGCCCTTGTAAAATGATATAATCCCATGGTTGTGCTGCCATTTTTTGATAATTCACAGGGTTGGCAGCATGGCTCTGAAAAGTTTGGCCACCCGGTGTATTGCTGTCAAAATACAAGACGTCGTTAAGAGAGGTGGAGAGGTCGCTGACCATTTGTGGTAGGTTATTGACCCCCATGTAGCTATTGCCGATGAACAACGCCCGCAGCGTGTCTTGGGCATACATTTGGACGGCAAAGAAAAGCGAAATGGTGAGGATTGAATTGCGCATTTGGAATTAGTTTTCGATGAATAGCATAGGTGTTTGCAAGCGGATGTCTTTAGATGAACTGCCGATTTGTAATTGAAATTGCGTGGGGTAGGCGTCTGAGCCCGGACCAGTGGGTATGCCCAATTGAGAGAGCGGAATTTTATAGGCTAGAAAACCCATTGTTTCACCTTTTTTGAGCGTTACTTTTTTAGTGTCGATGAGGTACTGAACAGGTAAAGATTCTTGGCTGTAATTGGTTTTGATGTAAAACTGAATGGCTTCGGCGCCGTCGAACTGCCCAGTGTTTTGAATGAGAAAGGAAAACGCAAGGGTGTCTTTTCCATTGGGTAAGGAGTAGTTGGTTTTATCAATTTTTAGTTGGCTGTATTCAAACGTTGTGTAACTGAGGCCATAACCAAAAGGGTAGAGGGGTTCGCCGCTGCCATTGACGTAATCATTGCCGCGGCCAGTGGATTCGTGCCAATAACTGAGTGGCAATTGGCCTTCGTGCTGAGGAAGGGTAATAGGGAGTTTTCCAGATGGGTTTGCTTTGCCACTTAATATATGGGCAAGTGCTGCTCCGCCGGCCTCGCCGCTGTACCAATTGTAAAGAATGGCTGCCGCGTCGTCTTGCCAGTCGTGCATGGTGACAGCACTGCCACCAACGATGACTACAACAACAGGTAAGCCACAGGCCTTTAGCTCTTTAATGAGCGTGACTTGCGCCGGAGCCAAAGCCAAAGAAGAACGGTCTTGGAATTCACCTTCAGGGTAATCGACCACCACAATAGCTACATCGTGCGCTAGCGCGTGCTCGATTTCGAGATAGGTCTTCAAATTGACATTTTGTAGGTCCTCGACAAATAGCTGAATGCGTCCATTCCCTTGCGGCTCTCTATATTCGATGCGCAAGCGGTAGTTTTGACCCTTGGTTACCTTGAATTCAATTTTTCGTTCGTGAAAGCTTTGTTTTTCCCATTGATCGATGCGAAGTGTGTCGTTGATATACAAACGAAAACCGTCGTTTGCGGCCAAGCCGAGTTCAATTATTTGATTCTGCTTGCCGATCAGTGTGGCATCCCAGCGGGCCGAGTAGAAGCTATTTCCGGTTTGTTCACAGGGGCCGTAGAGCGTCCAGTGATGATCAATGGCGTTTTCAAGTCTGGTAAGCACGGGTTCTCCAGATAAACTGGGGTTATTAAAGTAGTGCGCTGTAAATTGTGAAGGGATATCGAAGTATGCATTCACGCTTTCTAAAATGGTTTGGTTTTTTTTCCACGGCGCATCGGGAAGTCCAAAATAACTGACGTTTTTGGAACCGAATTCTTCTTCCAAACCGGCTTTAATCGATACATTCTGAAAGCCTTTTCCACTGTATCCGCCCAATTTAACCTCGGCTGCAGCTTCGCCAAGCAACAGTATTTTTTGCTCCTTGGAGAGCGGTAGCAGTGTCTTTTTATTGGCTTGAAGCTCATTTTTTAACAAAACGATGGATTCCTCGGCGCAGCGCTCAGACAGCTCAAAGCCAGTATTTAGTACTTTTTGAATCTCTTTTTCTGTAGGTGAGGTCAGGTAGGGTTGTTCGAAGAGCCCGAGCTCAAATTTGACACGCAAGACCCGGGCTACGGCAGAATCGATACGTGCTTGTTCGAGTTGTTGGCCGAGTAAACCAGGTTCAAATAACTGAAAATGTGCGCAGTCGGTCTGAAAAATAACATCGAGGCCTGCATTTAGTGCCTGCATACCACTTTCGTTGTAACTGTTTGCCGTTCGGTGCAAAACAAGCGCTCCACCTACAGCATTGGCATCAGAAATCACAAAGCCGTCGAAGCCCCAGTCTTTTTTGAGGGTTTGGTTGAGCAGTTTCTCAGAGGCCGAACAGGCGCTGCCATCAAATGAATTGTAGGCCGTCATGACTGATCGTGCTTTGCCATCGTGAAAAGCGCTTAAAAAAGGTCGGAAATGGCTCATGTAGAGCACGCGCTCACTCAGGCCAATCGGGTAAGAGTCTCGGCCGCCGGCGCCAACATTGGCCACAAAATGTTTGGGCGTACAAACCACGCCGGCGGCTTCTAGGGGCCGCACAAAAGCGATGGCCATTTGGCTGGCGAGGTAAGGGTCTTCGCCGAAGGTTTCTTCGGTGCGGCCCCAGCGTACATCAGTTGCTAAATTGAGCACCGGACTCAGGACTTGTCGAATTCCGATCAGGCGCGCTTCAATGGCGATTTGCCCGGCTGCGCGTTGCACGAGCTCAGGATTAAAAGTGGCTGCTAGTGCAATGGCTTGTGGGAAGCTTGTGGCTTGGGCTCTTACAAGTCCGTGGAGTCCTTCATCAAAAAAGATGATTGGAATACCCAAGCGTGTATTTTCAATAAAATGTTTTTGAATATCATTTGCTCGCGCAATGATTTCAAGATTGGAATTGGTGCTTGTATAGTTCAGCATTTGCTGATTGGGGTCAGCTAAACCGGTTGCAAATAATTGTATACCAAAAATGCCGTCTGATAAACGGCATTTAGTGGTATCGAAGTCCGAAGGGACCATAAATAATTGCCAAGCTTTTTCGGCGGGGGTCATGCGTTGCAAGAGGTCTGCAACCCGCGCTTCTATAGGTTGACTTGGGTCTTTATAAAGTTGCGCCCGAAGCAAAAAACTACAGCAACAAAATACGAGTAGCAGCTTCGACATGATTTTCTTTTAGAGGCCGTTAGCCGCCATGCGCAACTTAAGATCCATATAGGCTTGTTCGTAGGCCTCACGCTGTTTTTTGTCGCGGTTAGAGAGGTCCATACGGCCCAAAGTTTTGAGGATTTCATCTGCAGCAGCAGTATTGCGCAACGCAAAATATGCCTCCAACAGGTTGAAATAAATAGCTACAGTGATGTCTTTGTCAATGCGTGCTTTTTTGTTGTCAATATCAGATTCCTCGAGTGCTTTATTCCAGATACCGATTGCTTCGTTGAGTTTCATGGCGCCTTGTGCTTCGTTGGTGCCAAGCATTTTGAAACCTAAGTTTGCTGCGTTAAACGCATCTTGGATATCGTTGTGAGATTCATTCTTGGACTTCACATAGTACATTTCAAAAGTTTCTTCGGTGCGCTCAAATCCAATGCGGTCATTGACCATATGGTTAATTATTTTGAGGTTTTCTTGCAAACACTTGTCTTCCATGGCTTTTACGGTTGCACTGATGTCCATTGAAGGTTGGGTTTTGGTTGCAGGTCCTTTGTAGGTTTTGAATTCTGTAAATTCTGCAGGTGCTGCCGCGTAAATTTCTTGGTTAATGGCGTTGGTGACGCGGAAGCTCATCGGATGACGATACGTAAATTCAATATGGTAATAAGTGACGTCGGTGGTCGTGGCCACTTTATTTACTACGGTTGATTCTCTCTTGACCTCCGAAACGACTCTGGCCGGTGTAGATTCGAATCCTTGAAGGGTTACAGCATAGTTTAAGGCATTTGCCGCACCTTTTTGTAAGCCGTCGATAAATAAATAGGTTGAGGCCAAAGCGTTGTTGTCGTAGGCGGTTTTCATAGCTGGCATTGGAACAGTGCGACGGTATGGTTGGGGCACGTAATCTTTGACTGGGCGGTTGTTTTCATTCAAGACCTGCTTTTCGATAATTTTAGAAGCCGTAGATTTTTCGTTCCAAGCTTTCATTTCACGCTCGTACTTTTCGTCAGCAGCTTTGATTTTATTCGGATAATCTGCCATATCACGCTGGTAGTCTGCCTCCGCTTGTGCTTTGTCGGCTTCGTATTGCGCCATCAATTTTTGGTTTTCTGCATCGTAAGCAGCGCCAACGCTAGAAATGTAGTTGGTTGGTTTGGGTTGAACCGGATTACTGGGTAATTTGGTGTAAGTGTAAGTAATTTGTTCGCCCTTTACTGATTGAGCTGAAGCGTTAAACGCCATGGCAAAAGCCACAAGAAGGATAGATTTTTTCACGATGAGTTTTTTTAATACCCGCAAATGACGTGAATTTTGAAGAAATAGTTGCTTTATCCTTCCATTTTTTCTTGCCGGAATTCGAAAATAAAAGGTTAATTTAGATTTCTTAAATCTTTTTTATGCACCATTTCTTCAAACTTGCAGGTTTTGCAGTTTTATTCGCCTTGAGCTCCTGCACGGCGGTCCTTATTCCAAAAAAACAAAACGTAACTTTCTACACCAACTCAGATTCTACCATCATTTCAAATACAACCGTTGATTTCGGAAAAGGTAAAGTTATTGAGGCCAACCTTGAGCGCAGCGGTTTTCAAGAAGTGGTAGTCAGAACTCCTGGATACAAAGACGAGCACGTACTTTTGATACCAGATCGTCGAGATCCCTTGTTTTATATCTTTGGTATATTGGATTTGCCTCTGATTTGCTCGGGATATGGCTCTTACTTACTAAACGGCAACAACACTTTGCTTTACCCAAATGAGATCATCCTAGCAAATAAAGTTTTCTTTGACAAACGTACCTCAGAACAGCGTTATGTCAATATCGAAGCCGTTACTGTAGATATCAAAAACTATAAAGAAGATATTCAGGTATATTATGTACCCAACGCGCCTGATATCGATCAAAAATTGCTCGAAGAAAGAGACTTGCGGGCAAAAGACCGTGAAGAAGCCAAACTCAAAGAAGCAGAACGCTTGGCCAAAATGTCAAAGAAAAAACGCACAAACACCACCACCGCGTCTACACTCGATCAAGACAAAGAAAAAAATCGCTTGTTTGCAGAGAATACCATTTTTACTGACGACCTCTCTAAAATATTGTATGAATCTGGCTACATAGACACGGTCAACCGAATTTTCCAAGATAATAACAACACCATTTACCTCCGAGCGAAAATCCGTAAAATAGACGAATTCGTGGTTACTGAGGGATGGCAGAATTATAGAAAACTAGGTCTTGATATTACTTGGCTTACCTATAATCATTTTGATGAGGTAGTAGATTCTGTTTCTTTTTACAGTTTTTCTGATCCTTTTGTGAGTGGTGCATTCGAAGAAGCCAATTACGTAGATATGATCAACGACGTGCTTACGCAAAGTTACTTTGAACTCAAGCAAACGCCTGCATTTCAAGGACGCCTCAAGATTCAGACCGACTTCGCGATTAAAGAAGCACCACTTAAGTTGATACAACCAAAAAGCACCGTCAAAGAGCTCTCTGATGCTGCCCTGGCTTCCGTGATTATCAAGCGTACAGATGGCGGTCATGGCTCTGGTTTTGCGATCACCCAAGACGGTTACATACTCACTAATTACCATGTTGTCTCTGGTAAAACAGAAGGTCAACCTTCAACCTTTAAAGTCGTATTGGCGAACGGCATTCAGCTCGATGGTAAAATTGTGCGATACAACAAAGCCCGCGATTTAGCACTCTTGAAGGTAGAATACAATTTTGAAAAAGCCTTCTTGCTTTCGGAAACAAAGTCTTTCAAGAATCTCTCTGAGGTTTACACAATTGGTGCCCCTAAATCGGTAGAACTCGGCCAATCCGTGAGTTTAGGGCTCATTTCTAATGAACGTGTGGTCAATAACAATAACCTACTTCAGGTGAATATCAATATCAATGGTGGCAACAGCGGCGGGCCTTTATTTGAAAAAAATGGAACCCTACAGGGTGTAATTCAATCCAAACTCGTTGGTAAAGACACCGAAGGCGTGGGCTTTGCCATTCCGGCTTATCTTGTTCCTAGCTACCTCAATATCAATTATTCAAAATAGTATTATGTCATTTTTTAAGAAAGCGCTCAATTTGGTTTTTGCCTTGAGCCTTATTCAAACAGCGAGCGCGCAAAGTTTTACATTAGAATTTGCTTCCATGATGCCGCTCTCGGGCAACAACCCACTCACCGGTATAGGTAAAGGCGGATCTTTTGGATATCAGACCGAAGTCATGTACAACGTGCGTGTTCGGGCCAATGTCGAAATGCAATTTTTCAAAGGAAACGACAATTCATTTGTTACCTATGGCACCTACTATAATTGGCCCAATCCTGACATCATCTATCCAATCGATGTGAGCGTCCTTAATTTGCGTTACACTGAATTTTCTATCGGTTACGATTATTTTTTGTTTAGATCTTATCCGAATATGTACATCGGCCCTGATTTATACGTCGGAAAATCCACCACCAACTATAAAAGAACCAGCGAATACGATAACTACCAAGATGTCTCTTTGGCTTATGCTGGCGGTATTAAACTACACTACGGTGCCGAAAAAAAAGTGAAGAACCTGGCCTTTTTTGGCGAATACGCGGCCACGTTTTCTGCGCATACACCATACATTGAGGAGGGCTCTAAATTTATTAATTATAGTTTAGGTCATCAGATAGGTGTTGGCATGCGCTTCTAATGATCTTCAAATTATTGCATAAAAGTTTCGAGTAAGTCGAACTAAACGCTCATCTTTTTGTTTAATAAATAAACTAAAAGATGAAACAAAACGGATTCCACGCTTCCCCAACACACTTGGATATCATTATTGACGAAATCGGCGACGAACATGTCAGCACCTCAGTTGATACCCCACTGCGTGCAGATGCCTTTGACAAATCAGATGACCAAAAAATCGAAGAAATTGCCAGCCATTTTGCGCAAATTATGGATATTCTTGGCCTCGACCGCACCGACGACAGCCTAAGCGGTACGCCAAAAAGGGTGGCCAAAATGTATGTAAAGGAAATTTTTTCAGGCCTGAATCCGGCCAATTTCCCAGACATCAAACTTTTTGAGAATAAATACCAGTATAATCAAATGCTGGTTGAGAAAAACATCTTGTTTTATTCCAACTGCGAACACCATTTTGTACCCATCATCGGAAAAGCGCATGTCGCCTATATATCAGGTGGTAAAGTCATTGGCTTATCCAAAATCAATCGAATTGTACAGCATTTTGCCAAGCGCCCACAAGTGCAAGAGCGCCTCACTATGCAAATCACCAAAGCCCTCCAAGATGCCCTTGAAACCCAAGATGTGGCGGTCGTTATTGATGCTACTCACCTGTGTGTTTCTTCGCGCGGCGTTAAAGATGTGAACAGCAGCACAGTAACAGCCAATTTCTGTGGTCAGTTTGAAAACGAAGCCACCAAAAATGAGTTTTTGAAGTATATTGACATGAAGTAGCTTTGTAGAGATATCGTTTATATTTGCGTTCAGACTTTTGCTAGCGTGAAACCAATCTTATTCCTTTGCTTTCTTTTTAGTTGTATACAACCGAGGTTTGCTTTCGCGCAGCAAACTTTAGATTCCATAAAAATGCCCAAAAAATTCATGGGCTTTGCACCGCTTTCCGATACAATTTCTGAAGATAAAAGTGGGGTATTTGTTTTGCCACTTTTGTATTATACGCCTGATACACGCTGGGCTGCAGGTGCCGCAGGTGTCTATTATTTTAAAGTGAAGCCATCCATCAATAAAGACACCCATCCACGCGTTTCTTACATTCAGTTTTTGGCAGATTATACCCAGAACAAACAACTGGATACCTGGGCGTCTTGGCATGTCTTTACCCGAGACGAAAATTTTCTCTTGAAAGGTGATTTTCGATTCAGGGATTTTCCAGACCGTTTTTATGGACTTGGTAACAATTCGCAACTTGGTCAAAAAGAACAATACAGTTATCAGCTTTTTGTGCTCAAATCGCTGCAGTTGAAAAAAATCAAACCTGGTTTTTTTGTAGGGTTTGATTACGAATTGGAATACGAATATAATTTCAAATACACCGACAACGGTCTATTAGGTAATGGTTCTATTACAGGTTTCAGCGGGGGAGTAGGCTCAGCCCTGGGCTTGGTATCCATACTTGATACCCGAGACAATATCATCAATCCGTACAAGGGGCGTTATGCAGAATTTTCGACCTATTTTTTCTCGCCGCTACTTAAAAGTACGTTTGCATTTCAGACCGTTAACGCCAGTTACCAGCAGTACTGGCAAGTGAAGCCAAAACATATATTAGCTTGGCAAACCAAAGCGCGCTTGTCTTTTGGCGAGGTTCCATTTTTAGATATGTCAACTTTGGGTAACGACGATATCTTGCGCGGCTATCCTAAAAACCGCTTTCGTGACCATCATTTTTTGGCAACGCAGGTAGAATATCGTTTTCCGTTGTTTTGGCGCTTTGGGGGTGTTGCTTTTGCAGGGGCTGGAGACGTGTTTGGCCCGCATTCAGTGCTCAGCCTAAGCAGTTTAAAATATTCCATTGGCACAGGTCTTCGTTTTGTGGTGGATCCGGCCGAAAGACTGAATATCCGCTTAGATTATGGCTACGGGCGCGAAGGCGGTTATTTTTATTTTGTGGTCGGAGAGGCTTTTTGATCAGTCTTGTGTTTGCAAATGTGCCTGAACTACTTTGAGTTCGTCCCAGGTAGCTGTTTTGCCTAATTTTTCTTTTAATGGGGCCAACGAGGTTTCGTGGTAGTCTTCAAAATGCGATTGGAGTTCCTCAATACGCGCTTGGCTCATGATGTCTGTGAGCGCGATTTGTTGCGCTTTGATCAGGACCACAAAATGATTGTAAATGGTTTGTTTTGAAACCTGTCTTTCTTTAGCGATGGCCTCTACGCTATAGCCTTCTTGCAACAGTTCGAGCGTGCGTTCATAGGTAGATTTCTTTTCTTTTTGAACGGTCTTTTTTGTTCTTTTATCAAAAACATTTGTAAAATCTGCCTGTGGTTCGTCGAGTAGGGTAGGTACCCGCTGAAGTTGTTGTTGGAGCGCGGCAATTTTATTGGCCTTGTAACTATTGATTTCTGAATTCCAAATGGCTTGTTTTGAAAGTACTTTGCCAGCACAAGCGGTTTCTATCAAAACGCGTGCTTTTTTGAGTTGGATGATACTTTCTGTGAGTAGGTCATCTAATTCAATAAGCTCGTCTGCGTATTGTTTGGTTTTACGGACCTTTACGAGTTCGGCAATTTTGGTCATATTGGCCGTTAGAACGCCGTCCAAGATCGGGAAAAAATAGTGGTAAGCTGCTTGCACGCGTTCATGAAGAAAAGCCAAGCTCAGTTGCGGTGAATGCAATAGTTGCTCGAGTTGTCTACAGAATTTATCGGCAGGTTCTTTAGCTGCTTGAATGGCTTGGTTGTGCAATGAAAGCCAGGCTTTGTTTTTTCCTTTTTCTGTTTTTGGCCCTGCCAGCTGGTAGCTTGCTGCGTGTATGCCCCATTTGGAAGTCAATTCATAAAAATCGAAAGCTCTTTGAACGCTTTGAATAAAGAAGTGTAGCGTTTGCTTTTCCAAGAGTGGCGCCAATTGATCTTCTTGTGTTTTGTTTTGACCAAATGCCACGACTTGTTGGTCGTTGCTAAGGCCGTTCATGCGCATCGGACGCAGCAATACCAGGCCGTCGAGCGTGCGCAAACGCGATAATGCGACGTATGCTTGCCCGGGCGCAAAGACGTCGGCTACATCTAAAATAGCTTTATCAAACGTGAGGCCTTGGCTTTTGTGAACGGTGATGGCCCAGGCTAATTTGAGTGGATACTGCACAAAAGTGCCCAGTGATTCTTCTTCGATTTCTCCGGTATTGGCATTGAGTACATACCTGATATTGCGCCATTCGTATTTTTCTACTGTGATTGTTTTACGCTCGGCGGCAAAGTGCACGGTTATTTCTTGGTCGCTGAGGCTTTTTATAAGACCCATTTTGCCGTTGTAGAATTGCTTCTCCATAGAAATGTCGTTTTTAACGAACATGACTTGGGCTCCTATCTTTAGCTCGAGGACCTCTTCAAGCGGAAACATATGTTTGGGAAAATCTCCATTGATTTCAGCGCTGTACTTTTTGGCGTTTCCAGTTAAAGTCCTTAACGCTTTGGCGTTGATGTCGTCTGCTTTGTTGTTGTGGGTGGTGAGCGTAATGTAGCCGTCGTGCTGACTGGCCTCAAAATCTGGCCTCACATACCGGTTGAGCATTTGGACATCAGCGTCAGTGATTTGGTTGTTTCTGAGGTTATTGAGTACCTCGATAAATGAAGCGTCTTGTTGTCTGTAGATGGTAGTGAGTTCGATATAGAGCGGCATGGCTTCTTGTAAAACCTGTGCGTGAAAAAAGAAAATACCGCTGTAATATTGCCGCAATACTTGCCATTCTTCTTGCTTGACAACCGGCGGAAGTTGTAACAAATCTCCGATAAACAGTACTTGTAAGCCACCAAATGGTGCATTGGAACGACGCACGTTGCGTAGGGTCCAGTCCATTGCATCTAATAGGTCTGCACGCAGCATACTGACTTCATCGATGATGAGAAGGTCGATATTTCGGATCAGCTGGATCCGCGTTTTATTCATGGTAAAGTGCCGCCTGAGACTGTCTTTGTTCTCGAATTTAACGGCGTCAGAAAAATTGGGTTGAACCCCAAATGCCGGAATAAAGCTGGCAAAGGGTAGTTGAAAAAACGAGTGGATCGTGACACCGCTGGCATTGAGCGCTGCTATTCCGGTTGGCGCAACAATGGCTACGTTTTTATGTGTAGTCTCCTTGATCTTGCGCAGAAGCGTTGTTTTGCCTGTTCCTGCCTTTCCCGTTAAAAAAATGGACTGATTGGTTTGATTGATAAACTGTTCTACAAATTGAGTGAGCTGATTTTCGGAAGTCTCGGATGTGATGCTTTTCATGTATGACTAAGTTAGTCAAAATGCGCCAAATAAATGCCTTCTACTGAAACATGGGCGAGTCATAAAAAATGGTAATTATCAGGCAAAAAGTCTTTAATAAATGCAGCTCATCGTTTCATTTTTAAAATTGATACTTTCGTCAGCATAACCTACGACATGAAAAAGAAACTATTTCGCAGTACCCTTATTGTTTTGTTATTGATTGCAGTCGGTAGTTTGATTTATAAACTGCTCAATGCACCAAAAAACACCAAGAATTTTACACTAGATTCCATGCAATTCGAGTATGTGGGGCCTTTGTTTCAGGGCTCGAATCCAGCTCAATACGTGGCTAAAATAGACCTAAAGGACATCCTCGGTTCGGATTACAAACCCGGAATTAAGATCAAAGAAGCGGTCCTAAAAGGGGCAAGTGTATCTTGCGTAGATCCGGCTTCTTTCCAACATATCAACGCTTTGGTACTCAGTTTTGCATCAGATAATCCCGATTTGGCTATGCAAGAATTAGCCGTGCTGAATCCTATAAAATCGGGCCTGAAGTCAGTCCAACTGAAGCCTTCCAAAGAAGCTGATGCCACTGGGTTTTTTGGTGAAAAACAAGTATACGTTGTTCTTGACGCATCTTTTGTAGAAGATGTCAATGCAAATGTAACGCTCAAAGGTTCTTTTGAATTTGAATTGAAATACTAAGCTATTAGGCTTACCTAACACAAAATAATAAACGCTATATCATGAAAAAGTTATCTATTATCCTCGCAGTGTCCTTTGTTGCACTCTTGATTTGGTCATTTGCACCGACCAACACCGGAGGTGATCGCCTAATCGGGGTTTGGGAACCAAGTAACGGCCGCGCGCGCGTCAAAATTGAAAAAATAGGCGCCAAATACTACGGTAAAATTGTTTGGTTGAAAGAACCGATCGATCCGGTCACAAAAAAGCCTAAAACCGACAAAAACAACCCTGATCCAGATTTACAAAAAGTGCCCTTAATGGGCTATCGAATGCTCAAAGACTTTGTTTACAAAGGCAACGATGAGTGGGCAGACGGCACTATTTACGATGCCCTTAATGGCAGCACGTATTCTTGTGTGATCAAAATGTCCAATGAAAATACGCTCAATATCCGTGGTTATATTGGTGTATCGGCACTGGGTCGAACAGATGTTTGGAAACGTTTAGTTGTTAAAAAATAGCCTTATGTTTTCAAGCGCCAAGTTTGTACCATTTGCCCTCGTATTCACGACAATTGGTTCTCTAAATACAAGTTGGGCTCAAGTCCCGCAAAGCACAGACACCACTGTCGTAGAAGAAGATTACAGCCTCTACGACAACGTCGAGTACTCAGCAGAGGGTGCAAAGCGTTTTTGTAGTCCAAAAATCGAGGGCTTGAGTCCTGCCAAATTAATCAGTATTGGTTACGATTACCAAATGGGCTATGACATGTCTGCCGATACCCTTAATTCAATCCAGACTGGCCCTGGTGGTTTCAATCTCGGGCCTCAAGATGCGCGGGTGCTCAGTTCTCACGGACTGCGTTTGGGTTTCAATATTCCTGTGATTTCGAAGACCAATTTGGTTTGGCAACTCGGTGCCAATTACTGGGAGCAGCGCTATAATTTTGCCGACGAAGCTTCGTTGTCCAATCCGATGCTTAAATCGTTGAGTGCTTATGGCCTCAAAACCGCAGGGATCAGCACAACCTTATTTAAGCCACTCGACGACAAACAGTTTATCTTGTTTCAAGGATCTGCAGACTACAGTGGCAATTACACCCTCAAAGACATGATGCCGCTCAATTACTTAAAGTATTCTGCGGCGCTTATTTACGGTAAGCGCCCTACAGAGCTCAAGCAATGGGGAGTGGGGGTGGCCCGCACCTACAGGGTCGGTGAAATCAATTACATTCCGGTAGTGCTTTTCAACATGACCGACGTACAAAACAAATGGGGAACTGAAATTTTGTTTCCAGCGCGTGCGCATGTCCGAAGAACGATCAATAGCCGAAACATGTTGTTTGCAGGCTACGAACTCGAAGGGCAAAGCTACCGCATGTGGAATACCTCAAGCACTGACGGTTTTCAAATGCGCGACGACGAACTCGAAATCAGAAGAGGTGAAATCAGATTGCGCATGGTATATGAGTTCTCTCTGAAAGATTTCATCTGGATGTCTGTTCAAGCGGGCTACCGCATCAATTACCGTTTCGATATGGACCGTCTAATCGGTGGAGAAGAAAACTACCGCGCATTTGGTCTCATCGATGGCACGCCACCTTATGCAATGATCAATAACCTCACCAATCCGCTGTACTTTAATGTGAGTATCAATTTGGTGAGCCCTTGATGCGGCAGAACTAAGCATTAAAA
>CAZINO010000055.1:0-15757 GCA_964540625.1 uncultured Lishizhenia sp.
AACATCCGCTACGACGGCCATACCGATTTAGCCAATGACTGGGTTGAGAGAAAAGTTCCGATTGCACAATTTGTTTTAAACAATCAAATTAAGATCATAGGTTTTCAGGAAGTACTAAACAACCAACTTTTGGATTTACAAGCATTATTGCCCAACTATAAATATGTTGGCGTCGGGCGTGACGACGGCAAAACCCAAGGCGAGTACACCCCTATTTTTTATGATTCAACGAAATTTATCGCTTTGCAAAGCGGCACTTTTTGGTTGTCCGCTACTCCTGTAAAACCATCCAAAGGTTGGGATGCTGCCTTGAATCGTATTTGTACCTACGCGCTTTTGCAAAATAAGTTAAATGAAGAATTGACTTGGGTTTTCAATACCCATTTTGATCATGTTGGCGTAGAGGCGCGCTTACATTCTGCTGAATTGATTTTAGATCAAATTGCCGAATTACTTCAAAAACAGGACGCGCCTGTATTATTGATTGGTGATTTCAATATGGAGGATACTGATAAGGGTATTGAGCTGATCGCTGCACGATTCAAAGATTTTTCTTGCGTTCAAGTCCCCGATGGAAAGCGAAGAAAAAAAATCCATGAAATATGTTTTCCCCCAACATTTAATGGCTTTACCAAAGATCAAAACGACGACAAGCGCATCGATTACATTTTTGGTTCGGAGAAAATTATTCCGCTTGAATGCCGTGTAATTGAAACCAAGTTCGGACTGAGTTTTCCTTCAGATCATTTTCCCGTTTTAGTGTATTTTCGGGTCTTAAGATAAGGATAATTAAGTCGTTTGTTGCTCGTTTTCGTGGTTGGGTTTTTCTATAATTATTTTCTATAAGTTTATAAATACTATCGATAAGATTAATGGTTTTTAAGGTTTACTTTTGAGCTAAACATTAATCAAAACGTTATGAAAAAAGTTTATTTGCTCTTGAGTTTTGGCTTGGCTTTGAACCTTGCTGCTCAAAAAGGAAAGAAAAATACACCGCCTCCCCCACCACCCGCCCCAGCCGGCCAGTGCCCTGTGATGCATGGTGCTACCCCGTCTCCTGCCTCAGGTACGCAAACCAATCCTGCAGTGAATCCAAACGGCACCACTAATCGCGATTGGTGGCCCAATCAATTGGATCTTTCTGTATTGCGTCAGCATTCCGAGTTGTCTAACCCAATGGGAGTCAATTTTGACTATGAAAAAGCGTTCTCTACCCTCGATTACTATGCTTTAAAGGCCGATATCAAAAAAGTACTCACTGAATCTCAAGATTGGTGGCCAGCCGATTTTGGCAATTACGGCCCACTGTTTATCCGCATGGCTTGGCACAGTGCTGGAACTTATCGAACCGGAGATGGACGCGGCGGTTCATCTGCTGGACAGCAACGCTTTGCACCGCTAAATAGCTGGCCCGATAACGGCAACCTCGACAAAGCGCGTCGTTTGCTCTGGCCAGTCAAGCAAAAATATGGCAACAAAATTTCATGGGCTGACCTCATGGTATTGGCTGGAAATGTCGCATTAGAAGAAATGGGTTTCAAAACCTATGGTTTTTCAGCGGGTCGTGTCGATGTTTGGGAGCCAGAACAAGATGTTTATTGGGGCAAAGAAACCAAATGGCTCGACGACCAACGCTATGCCGAAGGCCGTCAATTGGAGAATCCGCTGGCTGCGGTCCAAATGGGTTTGATCTACGTGAATCCAGAGGGTCCTAACGGCAATCCAGACCCTTTGGCGTCGGCCAAAGACATCCGCGAAACCTTCGGAAGAATGGGCATGAATGACGAAGAAACAGTAGCGCTCATTGCCGGCGGACACACCTTTGGTAAAACCCATGGAGCCGGCCCTGCCAGTCATGTCGGCAAAGAACCAGAGGCTGCAGCCATCGAAGAACAGGGTTTTGGTTGGACTTCTACCTACAAATCTGGTAAAGGCAAAGATGCCATTACTTCAGGCTTGGAAGTTACCTGGACAGCCAAGCCAACGCAGTGGACACATTCCTATTTTCAGATTTTATTTGGCTATGAGTGGGAACTCACTACAAGCCCAGCTGGTGCCAAGCAATGGGTAGCCAAAGATGCCGATGCGTTTATACCAGATGCGTTTGACCCAAATGTAAAGCACAAACCAACCATGTTAACCACTGATTTGGCTTTGCGTTTTGACCCTATTTATGGTCCGATTTCTAAAAAATTCATGGAAGATCCTAAGGCTTTTGAAGAAGCTTTTGCCAAAGCATGGTTTAAGCTCACGCACCGAGATATGGGTCCAAAAACACGCTACATTGGACCTGAAGCACCTAAAGAAGACCTCATTTGGCAAGATCCAATTCCGGCCTTGAACCACGCGGTAATCGACGCTGCGGACATCGCAACATTGAAAGCACAAATTTTAAAGTCTGGACTTTCCATCGGAGAACTCGTGGAAACAGCGTGGGCTTCGGCTTCTACATACCGCGATTCAGACCGACGTGGCGGTGCCAATGGCGCACGCATTGCGCTTGAACCACAGCGCAATTGGGCTGTAAATAATCCAGCTCAACTCACCAAAGTACTGACCGTATACACTCAAATACAAAAAGATTTTAATGCCAAAAACAGTACGAAAAAGGTTTCTTTGGCGGATCTTATTGTACTCGGTGGTACAGCAGCCATTGAGCAAGCTGCAAAGAATGCGGGTGTAATCGCTACCGTACCATTTGTTCCTGGTCGCATGGATGCCACACAGGCCCAAACCGATGTCTCTTCCTTTGCCGTGCTCGAGCCAATGGCCGACGCCTTTCGCAACTACAAGAAAACGCAGTACACTTTATCTACCGAAGAATTGATGGTTGATAAAGCGCAGCTACTTAATTTGACCGCCCCAGAAATGACGGTCTTGATTGGTGGGATGCGTGTTTTAGGGACCAACTTTGATGATTCAAATAAAGGTGTATTGACCTCTAAAGTAGGTATCCTTAGCAATGATTTCTTTGTCAATTTGCTTGATATGAATACGGTTTGGAAGCCAATTGATGCCAATCAAGAGCTTTTTGAAGGTCGCGACCGCAAAACAGGAGCTGTAGTCTATACGGCTACACGTGCTGATCTTATCTTTGGTTCTCATTCTGAATTGCGTGCTATTGCAGAAGTTTACGGTAGCGCTGATGCCAAAGAAAAGTTTGTTACCGATTTTATTGCGGCTTGGAATAAAGTCATGATGGCCGACCGTTTTGATTTGAAATAAGCCCTGCTCAACCGAGCCATTTTAAGACCATTGTGATGACAATTAACATCATCGAAGCAAAAATGGCTCCTGGTGCAGAAGGCAGCTCGAAGCTAAATAATTGACGTAGCACCGGTATACCCATTAACAACAAAAGTGCTACAGAACTTAAAATCAGGATGGATTTGATAATCCATCCTGATTCTTTATATACCTGCCAATTACTTTTGGTTCGAGACAGAGTATGTAAAATCAAAATAAGATTGGCCAAGACCAATAAACTAAAGCTTAAAAGTCTTTGTTGCGCTGGCCCTTCCCCTAAATATAGATTAAATACCAAAGAAGCAAGTACGCCTCCAAAAATAGTCAGTCCATAATAGACGCTTTTCAAAAGATAGGTTCTGTTACTGTGTTTCGTATGCAAATCAATTGGACGCTGTTGCATGACGTTTTTTTCTTTTGGCGCGTTTTCAAAGGCAAGCGTACACGCAGGATCAATAATCAACTCTAAAAAGGCGATATGAAATGGCATTAAGTAAATGGGCAGTGCTTGAAAAAAAGCAGGAAGTATACACAGGCCTACAATTGGTATATGAATCGCCATGATATATAATAGGGCGTTTTGAATACGGAGTATCAGGTGTCTGCCCATCTCTATGGCCGCTACAATTGAAGAAAATTGGTCTTTTAATAGCACCAATGCCGCTGCTTCTCTAGCTACATCAGCGCCTTTTTTTCCCATTGCGATGCCTACATCGGCAGCTTGTAAAGCGGGTGCATCGTTAATGCCATCTCCAATCATAGCAACTACTTCGCCACGTTGTTGAAATAACTTAATTAATTCAAGTTTTTGTGCGGGAAGTATCCTTGCAAAAATCGATGTTTGCTCCAAATCTTGCACATCAAGTTGTTCTTGTCTGTCTTGTAGTTCTTGTCCGTTGAGCAATTGCATGGGTTGAGAAAAGCCTGCTTTTTTGGCAATAGCTAAAGCTGTCGATGGATGATCTCCGGTCATCATGATCAAGCGCACTCCTGCCCTCTTGAGTTGCTGAATGGCCGTGCGCACTTCTTTTTTGAGCGGATCTTCAAAGCCGATAAATCCGACGAATTCAAAATCAAAATCGGCCAATGATTGTGGTTGCTTTATGGAATTGTACTGAGCCCAAGCAAAGCCGAGCATGCGTTGCCCATCTTGGGCAAGTTGCTCAATCAATTGTTGTATTGCTGCTTGGGTCTTCGCCTCGATTTTACACAGCTTAAAAATGGCCTCCGGCGCACCTTTGCAAAAAGTATTGTACTTTTCTTTCCAATCCGGATAATAATAGGCCATGGCAAAGCAGCTTGTGGTGAGCGGAAAGCAAATTGAATCTGTGCTATTCAGCTCATTAATAGGTCGTTTAAATCTTTTGCGAATGGCAGTTTCCATGGCATCGTGGCTAAAAACAGGTGTTGCGAGAATAGCGGCTCGATCAAGATCTTTGTTCTCAAAAGGATGTATGCTTTGAACAGCCATTTTATTTTGCGTGAGGGTACCTGTTTTATCGGTGCACAATACGGAAATAGAACCCAGGGCCTCCAAGACAGACATGCGTGTTGTGAGTACATTTTTTTGTGCCAAGCGCCAAGCAGCCAAGCTGAAAAATAAAGTCAACACCATCGGAAATTCTTCGGGTAAAATAGCCATTGCGGTGGAAAGACCATTTAGTATTGCTGCCAAAATTGTATCGCGTTTCCATGCAAAAAGCATGGTGATAAAAACGGCTATGATCAGCGCTAAAACAAATAATCTTCTGATCAATCTTTTGATGGATTTCTGTAAGGGGCTTTCTTTACGGGTTTCGTCGTTTTGTAGTAAGGAGTTGATTTTACCAATAGCTGCATTTTTTCCAATTGCGGTGACTTGCATGATGCCTGAGCCATGAACTATAAGTGTTCCGCTATAAAGTTGCGCGCCTATTTGTGTTTTCTCAACTGCAGCTGATTCACCGCTCAGCATGGATTCATCTACCTTGAGAAAGCTCGCAGAAGCCAATTTTCCATCGGCTGCAATGCGTGTACCTTCTTGTAGTAAAATGCTGTCATGGATAACTACATCTTGGCGTTTGATCAGTTTTTGCTTGCCGTCTCTAATGACAATGCAATTGGGTTGAGCAAATTCACTGAGCGCACTTAAAACATGTGCCGCCCGGTAATTGCGATAAAAAGCACTCAGCATGACAATTGAGGTCCAACCCAAAAACACAATCCCAGACCAGAAGTCACCGATGAGCATGTAAACCAAAGCGCAAGCGAATAACAAAACCAACATGGGTTCACTAATGACGGTTTTGATGCGTTTGAAAAAAGTTAAAGGGGCTTTTTCAAATGCGTTATCTCCAAATTTTGCCTTTTGTTCTTTGGCTTGCGCTTGCGTCAGTCCTTTGTTGTATTGCGGGATTTTCATGAGGCAATTTAGGTGCCTTTGCGCAGTCAGTGTTTGTATTATTATTTCAAATAATTGATTTGTTCAAAGGTGTGAATTATGTAAACAATCTATAAAATGCCGTAAGTCATTTCTATTTAATTAACTACAACTTTGTCAAATAAGATTACACAAACTATTCATAATTAGCAACGATATCGAAATGGGAAAATTAAATTCAAAAGTGGCTTTGGTCACAGGAGCTGCATCGGGAATAGGCAGAGATGTTTGCTATCGTTTTTTAGAAGAAGACGCACACGTCATTGCAGCTGACGTCAATTCAAGTTGGCTCGATGCACTTAAAAAAGAAGCCCCACAAAAAGGCTTAAGATTACATGTTATTCAATGTGATATCACCAAAGAAAGAGATCTTGAAATGCTTATCAAGTATGCTGTTAAAGAACATGGCCATATTGATATTTTAGTCAACAATGCAGGGGTCATGGATAATTTTGAAGCAGTGGCAGATGTGAGTAATTCCCAATGGGACCGCATCATGAATGTCAACTTAAAAGGTCCTTTTATGCTTATGCGTTTGTTGATTCCACATTTTTTACACCACAAGCAAGGCAACATCATCAATATTTCCTCTATTGGCGGGCTGCAGGGCGCAAGAGCAGGTGCTGCGTATACAGCCAGTAAATTTGCTTTGAATGGCCTCACAAAGAACACAGGGTATTTGTATGCTGATAAAGGTATACGCTGCAATGCAGTAGCACCTGGTGCAGTAGAAACGCATATTAGTGACACGATCGACTATTCAAAAGTTTCCAAAGAAATGAATGAATTATTACTTGCGGGTTTAAAGCTTAATCCAAGAATTGGAAAGCCTAAAGAAATTGCAGAAATAGTCTTGTTTCTGGCCAGTGAAGAATCGTCAATGATCAATGGAGAGGTATTGGTCGCCGATGCTGCTTGGACGGCGTATTAATTTAAATGTAAACTTTAATAAAAATTATATAAATATATGTTAATCAGTATAATATAATTTTGTTTTAGATAGTTAATAGTTATTCATCATTTAAAAAAATCAAACATGGAAACCCCAAAATCTAACACCTCAACTTATGTAACTGTAGCGATTGCGAGCGCGGCAGTGGGCGCTTTAATGGGTGTGCTTTTTGCCCCCGACAAAGGAAGTGTTACCCGACACAAACTTTCTGGTAGCGCAAAAAAAATGGCTGCGGATCTTTCTCATAATTTAGGCTTTAATGCCGAGAAAGAAATCTACGCAGATAAAGATTAGCTTGGTAGAAAGGCCCAATACAACTACCGTCATTTAGCACAATACCAGGATAACTAAATAATCCTCGGAAAGGTAGTTGTATTGGTCTTTCTCCATTAAAAAAATAAAACCTACTCCATGGAAAACTCCGTTAATGAATTTGCAGATCAATTCAAGCAATACCTCAAAACAACTACAGAAATCGCCAAACTCGAGGTTTTAAAAAGAACCGTACAAATGAGTGCGCAGCTTATTTGGCAATTTGTACTTTGGGGCTTCGTGCTTCTTTTTACCTTACTTTCTAGTATGTCGTTGGCCTATTATTTTGCTGACATCGTTAACGACAAAGCGCAGGGCTTTGCACTTGTGGCCGCAGCTATCGGTATCCTGACTTTACTAGTTCAACTTTACTTAGCCAAGCGCATGCGGGCTTTTTTCGAGGTGCAGTTGCTAAGACGCATGTATCAAGATAGTATTTAAAGAATTTTTAAACCCATGCTTTATGAGAACCATTGACACCATACAAGAACAACTCAAGTTATTGTACACTTTGCAAAAAGAACAAGAATTTCAATTGAAAGAAGGCGTCTCGAAGCTTTCCGCTGCCTTTACACCAGTCAATGTTGTTTCACAGTTAATAGGGACAGCCCTCAAAAGCCAAACCCTTGAACCAACTGCGCACACTTCTGCCTATAGCCCATTATGGGATAAAGTTACAGATCAAATCGGCATCACCTCTCCGCTGGCAAAAAGTACAATACACCTTTTATTAGAGCAGGTGATGAACAAATGGCAGTCACCGGTCATTATCGAGCCGGAAGCAAAAGATGTAAAAACCTCTCAAAATCTAGTAATGGATCATTCATTGAATCATTTGTAGCGAACAATGGTACTCAGATGATTGAATTCAAACGCGAAGGCATCCTACTCGAAAAAACAACACTTGCCTTTGAACAGAAAGGTGTTTTGAATCCTGCGGTCATTGTATTCAACGGAACTATTCACATGCTGTATCGAGCAATGGCGGAAAATGGATACTCTTCAATCGGATATTGCCGCTTAGATCATCCTTTGAAGGTGGGTTTTCGGTCAAATCTGCCTCTATTGAAGGGTGAAACACCTGCCGAATCTATGGGAATGGAGGATCCGCGTCTTGTTTGTCTCGACGGTTTGTTTCTGTTAAGCTATACTGCATTTGACGGTTTGAGTGCACTGGGCTCGCTTCTGCTTAGCTACGATCTCCAACATTTTTTTGGCAAACGGATTGTTGTTGCGCTTAACAGAAAAACAGTAAAGGGTCAACCTGGTTTAAGCGCTTACGAATGGGATAAAAATTTGGTTTTCTTTCCTCGAAAAATTAATGGCAAAATATATTTTATGCACCGAATTAAACCATCTATTCTCTTGAGTTCCGCAGAAGCGCTTAATGCTATTAATCAGGATTACTGGTCGCAAGAACAATTCAACAATATCAATACGCCCTTGGAATTAAATGCGAACGTTTCAGGTTCTGAATACGAAGGAGCGGCTTGCCCCCCGATAGAAACAGTCATTGGTTGGCTATTGATTTACCATGCTGCATATCGCTATCACAAAAAAATCTATTACAAAGTCCATGTTGCATTGCTCGACTTAGACAATCCAAATAAAGTACTTGCCGAACTACCCTATCCTGTGCTTGAACCCAAAACAAATTACGAGCGCAACGGAAATGTAGACAATGTCGTTTTTCCAACTGCTTCAATAACGGTTGGTGATACGCTTTTTATCTATTATGGCGCAGCTGACACATGTATCGCTTGCGCAACTATTTCAATCGCCGATTTGCTCTTTGAACTACTCAAATTTCCTATTCCTTTACAACATGACGCTTAACGACCATCCATCATTTAAAATTCTCTTTCTGTGCAGCTACCCGCCAAGAGAGTGCGGTATTGCCACATATAGTTATGACCTTAAACAAGGGTTGCGACAAAAATTTGGTTCAAATTGCACAATTGATATTTGCGCATTGGAATCTACATTCGATCATTTTTCTTATCCAGAAGAGGTTAAGTTTATTTTGAAGGTGGATCAACCCGCAGCCTATGCAGCGTTGGCTAATGAATTAAACGGTGCATATGGCTATGATGTTCTTTTTATAGCACATGAATTTGGATTGTTTGGTGGACATTTCGGAAAAGATTTGCTCCAATTCTTGAGGCTGAATCAAACACCAATTATTTTGAATTTCCATACAGTACTTCCTGCGCCCTGCCCAGATCGTTTAGAAATAGTCAACGAGCTCATTGCACTAGTGGATTCAGTTGTGTGCATGACAGAAGCAAGTCAGCAATTGTTACAAAATGATTACACTTGCCCTGCAAATAAATGCGAACTTATTGCTCATGGCACTGCACTCGTGGCTCAGCGCAATGCGCAACAACTCAAAATTAAACTCGGCCTGTCGGGTAAACGCACGCTCACCACCTTTGGTTTGTTGAGCAGAGGTAAAAGCATCGAGACTGCGCTGCGGGCAATGGCGCTGATCAAAAATAGCTTTCCGGATTTCTGTTATGTTGTATTAGGGAAAACACATCCTGAGATAGCTAAATTGGAAGGCGAAGCCTATCGCAATAATCTGTTAGAACTCACTAGAGAATTGGGATTAACTGATAATGTGCATTTTGTAGATGCGTTTGTCGATAACCAACTCTTAGAAGATTACCTTCAAGCAACAGATATTTATCTATTCACATCCAACGATCGCAATCAGGCTGTAAGCGGCACTTTTGCCTATGCGATGGCTTGTGGTTGCCCGATTGTTTCGACGGCTATTCCGCAAGCGTCAGCTGCGCTTGGTAAGGCTGGAATCGTGGTCGATTTTGATGCACCTCAACAAATGGCTGCAGCCATCAAGGCAATTTTTAATGATGAAGTGCTCAGAAAGGACATGCAGCAAGCTGCTTTTCAACAAAGCAAACCGTCAGCCTGGCCAAATGTTGCCCTGAAGTACATGCGTATTTTCGAGAAAATCAATAAGCAGCTTAAAAGAAATAGGCATTTTGAAGTGCCCAACTATAACCTCAATCATCTAAAAAATTGCACCACTTCAATTGGCTTAGTTCAATTTTGTCAGGCTGAAACACCTTTGCTTTCTTCAGGCTATACCCTCGACGACAACGCGCGCGCATTAATAGCACTCGTGGAGTATTATGCGCTAAAACCCGATTACAGTGTACTAAAAAACATTCGTATTCATTTTGAATTCATTGAGCGCATGCAGTTATCGAGTGGCCGTTTTATCAATTATTTGGATTGCAATGAGCGACCCACAAGTCAGAATGAGAAAGAAAACCTCGATGATGCAAATGGCAGGGCCATTTGGGCGCTAGGAACCTTTGCAGCCTCACACCATATGTTTGAACCGACCTATTTGGAAAAAGTTCATTTTTTAATGCGCAAGAGTTACGATATGCTTGGGTATATAAAATCTCCTAGAGCAATTGCTTTTGCAATCAAAGGATTGGTCAAATACAAGGCGCTAAGCCGAGACTCATTATTAGATGCTTTGCTTTCACAAATGGCTAAGCGCTTGGAGTCGTTATACCTGACGCACAGTAGCGAAACACATCATTGGTTTGAACCACAACTCACCTATGCCAATGCGGTACTGCCTGAAGCGTTGCTTTTGGCTGCACAAAATACAGCGAACAAGAACCAGGAGTTTTTGGCTCATCAAGGTTTTCAATACCTACTGCAACTGTTATTTGAGGAGGGGCAATTGTGCGTGATTTCAAATCAAACTTGGTATGTTCCTGGGCAACAAAAAAGCACTTCTGCCGGTCAGCAGCCCATTGATGTTGCCTACACCATTTTAGCGTTGTCAACTTTTTACGAGCATACAAGTTTAAAGTTGTACCTTGAAAAAATGAAGCTCGCTTTTGATTGGTATCAGGGAAATAATACGCTCAATCAAATCATTTATAATCCAATTTCTGGTGGCTGTCTCGACGGCATTGAAGCCACCGAAGTAAATATCAACCAGGGCGCCGAATCTACGGTGACCTATTTAATGGCGCGCAATCGCATGGAGCTTCATTTTCAACTCGAGCACAATAGTACCGCAATTTTTAATCAATCCCTTCATCAAAACGCTAAACATGATCCATTTAGAATTATTCAAGCACCGCAAAGTACAAGCGCTTAGTGCGGATTTCTCGACCTTTTTTCCGGATTTACTCCTTTGCCTTTATTACAAACCTGCGCAACCGCATGACCAAGCCAAACATGCTCATTTGCGACACACCAAGTTGGCCAACGGTCAAAAAGATTTAATTGCAGATTGTACCTCGAGCCATAAAGAAGGGCTTTTTGTCTTTGATCCTTATTCAACTGTGAAGCAATTTAGAGCGCAATTACTGGACGAATACGGACTTCATGCAGAAATCTTTCAGCGCGTTGGCAAACACGAATGGTCTACTTTTTCGGCTCCGGATGAGTATGTTTTGAATGAAAAACCTTTTATGTTGCACTGAAGATGTTAAATGAATGTAAATCATTCACAGAATCATACAAGGACTTCTTATTTTAGGTATTTTACTTTAGCAACTCAACCCTATTATTATGAAAAAGCACATCAAAAATATGGTGAGTAACCGTTGCATAACCCAAGTTTCTGGCATATTAGTCGATATGGGAATTCCTTTTGAGTCTGTCGAATTAGGAGAGGTGCAATTCAAGCAAGATTTGAGCATGATACAAGAATTGGACTTTCAATACAAACTCAAACAAGTTGGTCTCGATTTAATTGGTGATGCAAAACTGCTTTTATCGGAGAAGATTAAGTTGGTGATCATTGAAATGATCCATTACTCTGATGAACACATCAAAACGAATTTTTCAGTCTATTTGAGCGAAAAAACCAACTTGAATTATACCTATTTGTCAAATGTATTTAGAACAGAAAATAACATGACGATTCAGCAATTTATCATCATTCATAAAATTGAACGCATCAAAGAATTATTGCTTTACGGTGAAATGAACCTTTCTGAAATTTCATACAAATTGCATTATAGTAGCATTGCGCATTTGTCGAATCAGTTCAAAAAAATAACTGGCTTATCTCCAACAGAATACCGTCAACTAGATGTTATTCAGCGCATTCCATTGGAAGAAATTGGTAAAAACAAGCTTAAATTGACAAAGCCTGACAATAGGATTTGATCTCCTCTCTTACTTTTCTAAAAGCCGACATGATTTCTTCTTCGGAGCCTGTGGCTTTTGCTGGGTCTGTAAAATTGTGATGAATTCGCTTTGCGGCACCCGGAAAAATTGGGCAACGTTCACTGGCGTGGTCGCAAACGGTTAAAATCAAGTCAAACGAGATAGAAAGGTATTCATCTACATGATTTGATGTGTGTGCACTAATGTCGATGCCATCTTCTTTCATGGTGGCAATGGCGCGCGGATTCACGCCGTGCGTTTCCACACCGGCGCTGTATATATTCGCTTTTTCACCATGAAAATGACGTAAATAACCTTCTGCGATTTGACTTCTACAACTGTTGCCTGTACAAAGTACGAGAACATTCTTTTTCATTTGAAAATTTTTTGGATTAAGGATTAATATGAATTCATCAAAATCGGCATTCTTATTTTTGAAAGAACCCCTTCAATTTTAAACTCGCCTTTACTAAAAGGATCAAAGCCGGAACTTCGACTAATGGGCCAATTACACCCGCGAAAGCTTGCCCTGAATTGAGCCCAAAAACGCCAATTGAAACGGCTATAGCCAATTCAAAATTATTTCCTGCTGCAGTAAAGGCAACTGTTGCTGTGTCAGCATAGCGCGCACCAATCCATTTGGCTACAAAAAACATCAAGAAAAACATTAGTACGAAAAAGAATACCAATGGAAGGGCCACCTTCAAAACATCGAGCGGTAAAGTGGCTATTAACTTTCCTTTCAAACTAAACATAACGACGATCGTAAAAAGCAGTGCATAAAGCGTGAAGGGAGAAATTCGAGGGATGAGTTTCGTATTTAAATAGGCCTCACCTCTTTTTTTGGTTACCAAATAACGTAAAATTACAGCGATACCGAAAGGCAAACCAAGGTAAATTCCGACGGTTCGAGCCACCTCCCAGAAATTCAAATCAATATGAATAGCCGTAAAACCAAACAGTGGAAGCATAACCTCTAAATAGAAATAGGCGTAGGCTGAAAAGAAGAATACTTGCAATAAGGAATTGATTCCAACTAAGCCTGCGGCAAGCTCGCGATTACCTCCGGCCAATTCATTCCAAACAATGACCATGGCA
This sequence comes from uncultured Lishizhenia sp., assembly GCA_964540625.1. Lineage (GTDB taxonomy): Bacteria > Bacteroidota > Bacteroidia > Flavobacteriales_D > Crocinitomicaceae > UBA952. Next base: position 13,197 of record CAZINO010000055.1, read on the forward strand.
ATGCAAGGTGCTAGACCTATAATAATCAAGCCCGTAAGGTATTCTGGTTCATTTTTAAGAAAGGCTGTCGCTAAAAGAAACATCAAAAACGGCCCTAAAACCCAGGTTATCAGAAGCGAAACGATCAGTAATTTTCTATTTTGGAAAACCAATGGGATTTGCTTGAAGTCTACTTTGACCAATGGCGGAATCATCATGATGATCAGGCCAATTGCCAAGGGCACATTGGTGATGCCCACAGAATATTGATCGAGCAAATGATCAATGGTAGGGAAAACATTTCCAATACCCACACCTATACCCATAGCCAAGAATATCCAAAGGGTGAGAAAGCGGTCTACAAAATTGAGTCGTTTGTTTTTCATGCGTATTTTTTTGATAGCAGATTAACAGCAACCTGAGTTGGGTGTGCACGTGTTCTTTTTATTCTTTTGTAGCTCTAGCGGTAGTTGCGTATCTGGAATTCCGCAATGTCCGGGAGCCAAACATGTTGTTTTTTTTGCTGTAAACTGAAAACCGAAATCTTGTGCAATAAGACCATAAGTTTCAATAGTCTGTCCTTGGTATTCAACCTCGAGTTCTTCATCTTTTAAACCGAATAGCTGTTCAGCTTTCTCAATTATTTCGAGCAACTTTTGTGCACTCATGCGATGATCAGTATCGTTGGCCAACCAAAGCTGCATCGAGGCTCTGCGCTCTTGACGAACTACCCCACCGCAGTCTACAAAGTTTTTTAAAATAAGACCGATTTCGGTAATGTGGTAATGGGCGCTTACCGTTAGTCCATTGAGCTGCAGAAATTGTGGGTTGTCAGTAGGTTTTGCTAATTGCAAAGCACTTTTGAATTGAGAAATTTTCATGAACAACAAGTTTGATTGGTTGGTGAATTGAGTTGATTTAAAAATTGAACGAGTAAGGGCATATGCTCAGGATTCAGACAGTAACAAACCGAAGTGCCAGTGATGGTACCTTTTATGAGCCCAGCTGCTTTGAGCTCGCCAAGATGACGTGAGATACTCGCTTGCGAGAGGGGTAATTCTGTCACGATATCGCCACAAATACATGTTGTTTGCTTGGCGATAAATGCTAAAATAGCAATTCTTGCAGGATGCCCTAGTGCCTTGAAAATATTTGCTAAACTTAAGGTTTCCGCTGTGTAAGTGTCTGTTTTAGTGAGTCCCATCTTGTAAAATTAGGCGAATATTTGCTGCACCTATTGCAGGATTGTTTCAATTCGTATCAAAATTAAGGACATTTATTGTAATATCGCAATATTGCGATTTATTTTACCTGAGGCTTCCGGCATCGCGCAAGCCTTTCTGCCAAAGATGTGCATTTTGAATGGCGGGAATAACTTCTTCTGGTGTGTCAACTATGGTATATAAATACTTGAGGTCATCAGTCATGAATTGCTCTTCTACTGCTTGTTGCATCATCTGATGGAATGCATTGAAATAACCTCTCGTATTGAGAATAACTATTGGTTTGGTGAACTGAGCCAGTTTTTTGAGTGTAATGGACTCGAGTAGTTCTTCAAAAGTGCCCGGGCCACCAGGTAAGGTAATGAGCGCATCGGTGCCTTCAAGGAATTTGGCTTTTCGCTCGTGCATGCTTTCGGTATAGATAAAGTCAGAAACACCTTGATGCCCCCATTCGACTTCATTCATAAACTGTGGCATAATGCCCTTGATCTGACCACCAGCAGCCAAAACGCTGTCGGCCAGTTGGCCCATAAGCCCCGAAGAACCACCTCCAAAAACAACCTTAATATTGCTCTTCACGAGCAAATGCGCCAAGCGCGATGTTGCCTCAAAATAATCCGGATGAATGCGCCCACTAGAGGCACAGTAAATACATACTTGCATAGGGCAAAGATACTTTTCCTTTTTATAATTAATATATTTGTTAATGACTAAACAAAACCCACCCAAATGGCACGGTTTGTTCCGCAACTGGCTTCATAAATAAACTTCATTAAATGCTGAAAATTCATAATAAAGGCTTGGAAATAAATCAATTTCCTGTTCTCGGATTTTCTCTTCAAAATCATTTGGTAAGCATTCTAATCAGTTCTTATGGTGCCACACTTCAGAGCTTCGAAATCCATTACCCAGGCTTTGAAAAAAGGGATGTTGTTTTGGGGTATCCGGATTGGGAGGTTTATCAGCAACTTTTTACCCAGCAGCAAAGTGCTTTTTTTGGTGCTATTGTTGGGCCAATTGCGGGTCGGATTAACGATGCAAAAATTCCTTGGAAAGACGTCATGTTTGAATTCGAACCCAATGAAGGTAAGCACTTATTGCATGGCGGGAAACGCAATTTTTCAAATGTCAATTGGCAATTGCTGACTTATGAAGAAAAACCCTTTCCGAGTATTAAACTCTGCTTGGAGACCAAAAATGCAGGTATTTCGCTACCTGGCAACCTGCGTTGTGAGGTGCGTTATACCTTACAAGAAGATGCACTGCTAATCGACATTACAAGTATTGCGTTAGAAGATACAATCGCCAATCCAACGCAACATGCTTATTTTAATCCTGCTGGGCATCACGGCAGTATTT
>CAZINO010000056.1:0-15549 GCA_964540625.1 uncultured Lishizhenia sp.
GAAGAAGACTACACCGACAGCAGCTTAAGTGAAGACATCGAGCACTTCGAGGCCCACCTGAAAGGTCAAACCCTAAAGTTTATTGACAGCGACCGCCTAGAAGGCCTCATAGACCACTACCTCATTCAAGGTCAATTCAATAAAGCGAAAATTGCCGCTGAGTTTGGTATTTACCAGTTTGCATACAACCCAATGTTTAAACTCCGCAAAGCCCAAGCTTTAGGTGGCTTAGGATTACTTCAAGAGGCCTTAGATTGTGTTGTACAACTCGAAAAGCAAGAGCTCGAAAGTGCTGAGCTCTATTTGACTAAAGCCTCTATTCACGCCCAACAACGCGAACACAAGCAAGCCATTCGCTATTTTAAGCTGGCCCTTGATCATTCTGACCCAGCCGAACACGACTACATTTACCTCGATATCGCCATCGAATTCGAGCGCTTGCAACAATACCAAGATGCTATAGACACCCTGCATCAAGCCTTGAAAGCCAATAAACAAAACGAGGCCGCACTTTATGAACTTGGTCGTTGTTATGATGCGTTGGGTGCCACTGAGGCCTCCATCGATGCTTACCTCAAATTTATAGATGAGCAGCCTTATTCGAGCACTGCTTGGTACAACTTGGGCAATGCCTACAGCAAAATGGAAAACTACGATAAAGCCGTTTGGGCTTATGAATACGCCATTTTGATCAACGAAGAGTTTGGCCCAGCTCATTTCAATCTAGGAAATGCTTTTCTATCGCTTGAAAAATACCACAAAGCCATCGAGCATTTTGAGCTTTGCATGAAGCACGACGGCGACGACGCCATGGCGCTTTGCTATATCGGAGAATCCTACGAACAGCTCAATGAGTTAGCGCTTTCAAAGCATTACTACAAACTCAGCATCGACCTCGAGCCCATGTTACCTGAGGCTTGGTTGGGTTTAGGTATCGTAGAAGACTTACTCGGGTCCACCAAAGAAGGCATTGTCCTGATTCAAAAAGCCCTTGATTACGATCCTGATAATGCCGGTATTCATCATGTTTTGGCTGGCGCATACCAAAAAATTGACCTCCGAACAGAAGCTGATTACCACTACCTCAAGAGTCTAGAAATGCTGCCAAATGACCAAGAAGCCCTTTCGGATTATGTTGGCTTTCTCTCTGAGGAATCTTTATCAGAGGCCCAAGCATTTTTATTGACCTTTGAGGCCCAGCATCCACAATTGTTTGATGTTAAACTACACCTTGTCAATATCAAATGGCTAATGGGTCAACACACCGAGGCCAAGCATCTTTACCGCCAATGTCTAGAAAAAGATGCCACGCAAGCCAAAACCATTTTTGAAATCAATCCGAAGCTCCTAGACGACTCCGATTTTTTATACTTAGCTGATTAAACATGAACTTCAAACTTTCTTTTATACCAAAACGCAGTGAAAAACCCCGTAATAAGGGCGTAACCATGATGATGGATAAAGGCCTCGGCCTCCGAGAAACCGAACACTTTATCGAAGCATCCGGACACTTAACCGATCTTGTGAAGTTCGGTTTTGGAACCGCATTTGTGACGCGTCAGCTCGAAGAAAAAATCAAAATGTACAAAGAGGCGGGCATCAGACCTTATTTTGGTGGTACGCTTTTCGAAGCTTTCTATGCACGTGGTATGTTCAATGATTTTGTCAAACTTTTAGATAAATATGACCTCGATCTCGCTGAAATATCAGATGGGTCCATCATCATTCCCCACGATGAAAAATGTAAGCTCATTCATGAATTATCCCAATCACGCACAGTGCTTTCGGAGGTAGGTTCCAAAGATAGCGGCATCATGATTTCTCCTGCCAAATGGGTGCGCCTCATGAAAGCCGAATTAGCTGCAGGTAGCTGGAAGGTCATTGCAGAGGGCCGTGAGGCTGGAAACGTTGGTGTATTCAGGCCAAACGGAACAGCCCATACCATGCTCATTAATCGCATTATTGCCAATGTCAAGCCCGAAGACATCTTGTGGGAAGCACCACAAAAAAACCAACAAGTTTGGTTTATCAAGCTATTTGGTGCCGAGGTCAATCTTGGAAATATTGCACCTAATGACCTCATTCCACTCGAATGCCTGCGTTTAGGTCTTCGAGGCGACACCTTCTTTGATTTCTTACCAAAATCATACGCAGACCGTCTCAAACAAGTCAATGACGAGTCTGATGACGACCTCAGCGATGAACAAGAATAAGACCACACAGCCTTATTTTAAATACCAACAAATAAGCGGTCATCAAGGGCCAATTTACGCGCTAAGCCAAGACAATTCCTTTTATTACTCCGCTTCTGCCGACAAATTTGTAGCCCGATGGCATCCTGAAAACGGGCAGCAAGATCACTTCGCCGTACGCTGCACCCAAGCGCCTTTTAGTTTATACGTAGAACCCACATTACAGCATTTAGTAATTGGCTTATCTGACGGACACCTTCATGTCATTGATACACTTCAAAAACAAGAGGTCAAAAACCTAATTGTGCACCAAAGTGCTGTCTTTGCGATCCATTTTAACAAGTTTCAAAAACAATATTACACCGCCGATGCCGACGGTTTATTGGCTATTTGGGACGCTGATTGGCATTTGTTGCTTCAAATACCTTTAGCTTGCGGGAAAATCCGTCAGCTTGAAATCGCTCCAGATGGTACGTACTTATTGTTAGCTTGCGCCGACGGAAAGGTACGTAAACTCGATAGCACCTTTTTCAATGAAGAACTGCAATTTCAAGCACACACTGATGCATGTACAGCACTGAGTATTTTACCCGATGGAACCATTTTAAGTGCTGGCAAAGATGCTTATGTCCGAAGATGGACAGCCGCTGGACAACAACTTAATGCCTTTCCAGCGCATTTAGGTACCATCTATCAGCTTAAAATTTTAAATACACCTCATTACGTGACCGCCTCTCGGGACAAAACCATTAAAATTTGGGATCTTCAAACAGATCATATAGTGCAGCGTATCGACCTTCAAATGGCCGGACATCGGCACTCAATCAATACGGTGTTGTGTACAGAAAACGGATTTTTAAGTGCAGGTGACGATAAAAGAATCATCGAATGGCGCTTTTCTAATTCAAAAACACCTTAATTTTATCATATGAAATCGCTGCTCTTGTTTTTTGTGTTTATCAGCGTACAAGCCACAGCGCAGTTTCAATTCAATTTTACCGATTTTATCCCCGTTGTTTCTGATGGCCAAACACTTTCCAAGGCCTGGTCTGGAGGGCTGAACAACCCACAATTTTCTTGTTTAGACTATGATTTCGATGGCGATGACGACCTTTTGGTCTTTGATCGGAGTGCCAATCAGCTTCGCGTTTTCAAACACGAAGTTTCAGGTGCAGCTCATTCCTATAAATTAGATCCTCGGGCCCATTTGTTTTTCCCGGCCGAGCTTAACTATCGGGTTACTACCTATGACTACGACCAAGACGGTAGAAAAGATTTATTTTGCTATGCAGTAGGTGGCCTAAGGGCTTACAGAAATATCGGCTCGGCTGCTACTGGTCTGCAATGGCAAATATATAGTCCGTATTTAGTCTCCAATTATGAAGGACCTATCTTGAACTTATACGTGAGCGGTGCCGATATCCCGGCCTTGGTCGATGTAGAAGGCGATGGCGACATGGATATCTTGACCTATCATATTAGTGGTGAATACCTGCAGTACCATCAAAATCAGAGTCAGGAGTTATATGGGCATTCAGATTCATTGGTGTTTATCCTAAAAAATAGATGTTGGGGAAAATACCGAGAAGATGTCACGAGTAATTCCTTATTTTTAAATGACCCGAGCCCATATTGTAATGAGGGCAATGTCGTCAATCCAGAACTCAAGCCAAATGCCGCACCGAAAGCTCACGCAGGCTCAACGGTTTTGGCTATAGACCTCGATCAATCGGGCGTACTTGACCTCGTTCTAGGCGATGTTGCTTATGGCAACCTCATTCGTCTATTAAACGGAGGATCAGCACCCAACACGAATTCTGCCATGGTGAGTGCCGATTATAATTTCCCGAGTAATACCACTCCAGTCAATATACAGCTCTTTCCGGCGGCATTTTACGTAGATGTAGATTTCGACCAGAAAAAAGACATCGTTGTTGCACCAAATGCCAATAATGTCTCGGAAAATGAAAATAGCGTTTGGTTTTACAAAAATTTAGGAAGTAATCAGGCACCCGTTTTCGCTTTTCAAGACAACGATTGGTTACAAGGTGACATGATTGACCATGGCGCAGGCTCAGTGCCGCTGGCCTTCGATGTCAACACAGATGGTCTCACGGATTTGTTAGTGGCCAATTTTTATGCTTACAAGCCCGTGTTGGATAAAACCGCCCGAATTGCATACTATCAAAATATAGGAACAGCCAACGCGCCACAATTGCTGCTCATCGATGAAGACTTTTTGAATCTTTCTACCGCCAATTTGGGCTTGCGTTTGCTGCCAGCGCTAGGTGACCTCAATGCCGATGGTAAGCCAGACCTCATTTTAGGAAAAGATGATGGCCAGCTGCTCTATTTTATAAATACAACTACCGGTAACAATCCTACTTTTCAGTTGCAAACAAGCCCTTTAAGCGACCAAAACAATCAAGTCATACAAGTTCCTCTCTTCTCAGCACCCCAATTGTTTGATTACAACCAAGATGGTTTACTCGATTTACTGATTGGCCATAAAGGTGGCCTGATTCAGTATTACCAGAATACCGGAAGCGCTACTACAGCACAATTTAGTTTGGCTTCCAGTAATCTAGGAGGTGTAAACGTCCAAAGTAATGGCCCAGATGGCTTTGCTGTTCCGCATTTTTTTAGATACCTCGATACAACCTATCTTTTGGTGGGTGCCCTCGACGGCCACATTCATTTTTACGACGGAATCAACGGAAATGCAAATGATCTATTCAATGAACGAAGCCCTGATTTTCTTGGCCTAAGTGCCCAACTTGGTGCCTATGCCGCCCCGGCAATTGCCAATTTCGATAACGACATACATCTGGAACTTTTGGCAGGTCAAGATTTAGGTGGTTTATTCTTACTTGAAAACGAGCCTGGGTCAGACTTGAGTGTTCAGCAAAGCAATTTACCAACATTAATCGTATATCCCAATCCAACCAAAGGAACCTTAAGTGTGCGAGGCGTTCAGGGAAGCACAGGTGGCTCCATCTTTAATTTAATAGGCCAAAAAGTAGTTGGGTTAACCGATTTAAACGATCAATATACCATTGATATGTCTGAGCTACCAGCCGGAACGTATATCTTGAAGTTAGAAAACGGCCAGGGTGCAGTTGTTGTAAAGCAATAATAATTACTTGATGTGAAGCTCGAGTAGCGTTTGGCCATTGAGCTCTGCGCGCAAAACATCTCCGATTGAAACAGGGCCAACACCTGCAGGTGTTCCGGTGAAAATGAGATCTCCGGTTTTCAAGGTAATGTACTGAGAGACATATGCAATGATTTGGTCGATACTAAAGATAAAATCTTTCGGATGTCCGGTTTGACGTAAGTTGTCATTTTGAAACAACTTGAATTCAGTGTTCGGCAAATCAATTTCCGTTTTTGGAATCCAGGTAGAGGAGAGGGGCGCACTGTGGTCAAAGCCTTTTGCTCTTTCCCATGGTAAGCCTTTTTCCTTACACTGTTGTTGGATATCTCGGGCAGTGAAATCAATGCCAAGTGTAAAGTGCGTATAGTATTTGTGCGCAAATGCTGGGGAGATATGCTTGCCTACTTTTTCGATGCGCACCACAAGTTCACATTCAAAATGGAGGTCTGAAGTGAATTGAGGAAAATAAAAATCACCTTCTTTGAGCAATGCTGTATCGGGTTTTAAGAAGTAGAGTGGTTCGGTTGGCAAGTCCGAGTTCATTTCCTTGGCATGCGCCGCATAGTTGCGTCCGATACAAATGATTTTCATGGCTTTTTGAATTTATTTTTGAGCGCCTCTAGTTTGTCTTCGATTTGTTGATGGTTATTGTTGGCCTTGATGCGCTCCATTTCTTTACGTAAAACCTGTTTGGTGTGCAGCGGAAAATCAGCCTCGAGCATCCAGCCATAGTAACCGGGCTCTTGTTGTAAAACTTGGGCAACCGTTTTGCCTTTGTGTTTGCCGAAATTATAACATACTTCGTTTTTTTCATTGAAAGACAAACGCCCTGCGAAGTCGGCATTTTGCTGTGTGCCCACTGTTGAGAATTTGGCAAGGCCTTCGATGTGTTTGTCTAGGTCACTGTATTTTTCGGTCTGCGCCTGCAGTACTTCTAGTGTGGCTAGGGTGTCGTAAAGTGCATTGTGCGCGTTCTCGATTTGTTTGCCACAATAGAACTGATATGCTGCTGCAAGGGTGCGTTGTTCCATTTTGTGGAAGATGTTTTGCACATCCACAAAATGACGTGCACCGAGGTCGAAGTCAATACCACAGCGCAACAATTCTTCGGATAACACCGGAATATCAAATTTATTGGAGTTGTAACCGGCAAGATCCGAATCGGCAATGAAATCGAGTAGGCGTGGTGCGAGTTCTTCGAATTTAGGGGCGTCGGCAACCATTTCATTGGTAATGCCGTGTATGGCTGCTATTTCTTCTGGGATGTTTTGCCCAGGATTTACCAACTCATTGAAGGTTTCGGTATGGCCATCAACAAAAAGTTTGATGACGGCAATTTGAACAATGCGGTCTTTGGTAATCTGAAGGCCAGTTGTTTCTAGGTCAAAAACACAGAGCGGTCGAACGAGTTGTAGCGCCATTTAGATGGTCGTTTCAGGGTCGAATTGCTCGAGGTAGTCGGCTACTCTGCGCACAAATTGACCACCGAGTGCGCCATCTACTACACGATGGTCATACGAATGAGACAAGAACATTTTGTGGCGAATACCAATGAAGTCACCATCTGGCGTTTCTATGACAGCCGGAACTTTTCTGATGGCACCCAAAGCAAGAATGGCAACTTGCGGTTGGTTAATGATTGGGGTACCCATGACGTTGCCGAAAGTACCAACATTGGTTACTGTGTAGGTTCCGCCTTGGATGTCTTCTGGCTTCAGCTTGTTATTACGGGCGTTGTTGGCCAATTCATTCACGGCTTTTGCCAAACCAACGAGATTCATTCGGTCTGCGTTTTTAATGACCGGAACAATGAGGTTGCCACTCGGTAAAGCAGCTGCCATACCAATATTGATATCCTTGCGTTTGATGATATTTGTACCTGAAACAGAAACGTTGATCATCGGGAAATCTTTGATCGCTTTGGCTACGGCTTCCATGAAAATAGGCGTAAAAGTGAGGTTTTCACCTTCGCGCTTCTTGAATTCGTTTTTCATGCGCTCACGCCATTTAACAATCGTCGTGACGTCGGCCTCGACGTAAGAGGTGACGTGTGGCGATACATGAACAGACATCACCATATGCTCGGCAATAAGTTTGCGCATGCGGTCCATTTCGATGATTTCATCACCGCTGTTGGGTACAACTACTGGTTCTTTGATTTGAATCCCGCCTTGGCTTGCTGCCATAGGCGTTGCAGCTGGCGCAGCGGGTGCAGCCGGTGCTGGAGCAGAAGCCGCAGCTGGAGCTCCTTGACGGTTTTCTAGGTAGGCAAGCATGTCCTTTTTAGTCACGCGACCGTCTTGACCTGAACCCTGGATTTGTGCGAGTTCAGCGGCATTTATATTTTCTTTTTGTGCAATGGTACGCACCAAAGGAGAGTAAAAACGGCCATCGGTACCTTTGCTTGAGGTGACAGCTGAGGCGCTACTCGTGTTGGTAACAGCCGTGTTTGCAGGTTCATTAGCAGGAGCTGAAGGCGCAGCGGCAGGCGTGGCAACCGGAGCTGGTGCCGTGGCGCTTGGGCCCTCAGTGGATAAAATGGCAATGACGTCTCCAACTTGGGCAACTTGGTCTTTTTCAAAAAGTATTTTGACAAGTGTTCCTGCTGCTTCAGACGGCAGTTCGTTGTCTACTTTATCAGTGGCAACCTCAACAAGTGGTTCGTCCATGGCAACAGTGTCACCGATGTTTTTGAGCCAGTTGGTAATGGTTGCTTCTGTGACGCTTTCTCCCATTTTGGGAAGACGAATTTCTATTTCTGCCATGTTGTGTGAATTGATGTCGTTGATTTGCTTGCAAAATTAAGCAAAATCGAACAAATATTAGCGTGCTTCTTGGTCGAGGGCACTGAGTTGGTTCCAGACCGATTTAAGGTCGAATTGTAAACGGTAAGATTTTGTATAAATAAAAGCCTGTATATCAAAAGCTTGGTCGTTGTTAAACTGAGGCTTAAGTATGAATAACTTGCCTTTTTTGAACTGATTTTGTCCTTGGCCAATACCTACAAAAGAATAACGTCCAATCAAGATGCGCAACAGGTTGCTCAGGTAGCGTCTTTTTGCGGAATAGACCCAGATCATAAGAGGACTCAATAAGCACAGGACGATAACGAGTACGACATCAAAGATACGCTTGAGTCTTTTATTTGCTGGCAATTGCAGGGCATCAAAATGTAAGTCATAGTAGGCGCCGGCTTGGTCTATCGACGAGCTTCCAATGAGATAGCTGGTGTTGGGTTGTGCTATTTTGTACTCGAGGTCTTGGTCTGATGTATCGGCCATGAGCTGGATGATCCGCGAGGCCCCGACGTCTTTTGCAGAAAAAATGAGCTCATTGAGTTGGTGTACGCGTATGATGTCGTCAATTTGATTGTTCTGAGCCAGTTTGTCTGCATCAATTGGAAGCAGTAAATCGATTTCAGGATAGGTGGCGCTCAGCAAAGTCGAAATGCGTTCAAATTCTTCTGAATGCGCAATGATGCCAAATCGTTTTTTTGGAAGCTTGCCTAAGTCTAGGCGTCCTTTGGTGAGCAGTTCGTGCAAACCCCGCGTTAGGTAGAATGCAACCAAAAAACCGGCTGCACCGAGCAGAATAAACAATCTAGAGAATTGCCATTCTTTCGGAAAGAGCGCGTAGGCAACGAGAATAGCGACGGTGCCCAAAAAGGTACTCTTCCAAATCTGAGTACTGCGGGTGCCTTTGTCATAAAGGCCAAACAACCAAGCACAAAACAACCAAGTTAAAATATAGCTCGGAATCAACCAATCGTAAGCCCAATCTGGAAATTGAATTTGTTTGGCTTCCCATTGTTTGCCAAGAAAATGTAAAAAAACAAAAGAAATAAGGGCATCGATTGAAGGCCAAAACAAACGCAGCACAAGTCTTTTGGCAATAGAGGCAGCTGCTCTTAAGTAAATTGCGGTATGAATAGCGATCGAAAAGATGCGTGCATAGCGCGCGGAGAAGTGTTTTTTGGCAAAAATGACCATCGCGTTGTAAAAGACAAACACATAGTTCAAGGACCCCTTTTTGGTACTTTCTCCTTTGTAGTGAATGATCTTTGTTTCGGGAAAATACACATTGGTGTATCCTCCTTGTTGAATACGATACGATAAATCGATGTCTTCGCCGTACATAAAAAAGGCTTCGTCGAGTAAACCAACCTTTGAGAGCGTTTCGGCACGCATCAGCATAAAGGCACCGCTCAATACATCGATTTCATGAATTTGATGTTCATCGAGGTAACCTAAGTGATAGCTTCCAAATTTTTTACTTTTCGGAAATAACTTTGAAAAACCGAAGATTTTGTAAAAGGAGACGGCAGGTGTCGGGAGTCCGCGCTTGGATTCAGGTAAAAAACGGCCTTTTCCATCGAGCATGCGCACGCCCATACCGCCTGTATTTGGATGTGCATCCATGTATGCCACACATTTGTCAAAGGTATCTTGCTCGACAACCGTATCGGGATTGAGCAACAAAACATAGCGCCCTTTACTTTGTAAAATAGCTTGGTTGTTGGCCTTTGAAAAGCCGACGTTTTCCTTGTTGGCAATCAGATTGACTTTGGGGAATTTTTGACGAATGAATTCAACTGATCCATCGACACTGTTGTTGTCTACCACAAAAACCTCGATTTGAAGTTTTTTGCTTGCTGCCAAAACACTGTTCAAGCATTGCTCCAAGAAATTGACAACATTATAGTTGACAATCACCACACTGAGGTCGAATGGCTTGTCTGGATTCATTTTTGTGCGATACAAGAAATTTCGATATTGACGTCCAAAGGCAAACGGGCAACTTCTATGGTTTGCCTCGCTGGTGGAATATCATTGAAAAATCGAGCGTAGATTTGATTCATGGCAGCAAATTCGCTGAGGTCTTTCATGAATATACTCACCATAGTGACATCTTGAAATTCAAACCCGGCTTCCGAAAGCAGCGCACCTATATTGCGTAAAACCCTTTCGGTAGCTTGCTCAATGCTATTGGTTTCGAGTTCTCCAGTGGTCGGATTCAGCGGAATTTGGCCACTGATGTAAAGCGTTTGGCCTTTGAGAATGGCTTGGCTGTACGGACCAACCGGTGCAGGTGCATTGGGGATTTGAATGGGTTTCTTTGGTGTCGACATGCCAAGTGCTTGAATTTACTACTTTTGCAAAGTAACAAAAAACAAGCTACGTGAGGGTTCTTTTGATCGATTTTTATGACTCGTTTACGTACAATCTAGCCCATTATTTGGAGTCTTTGCCAGTAGAACTTTCAGTTTTACGCTACGATGCCATTGATGCATCGGCTTTAGTTCACTTCGATGCATTTGTTTTGTCACCGGGGCCGGGTTTGCCACAAGAGAAAGCAGGTTTATTTGCTTTTCTCGAGCAGTTTGTCGGCCAAAAACCCATCCTTGGTGTTTGTTTAGGAATGCAGGCCTTAGCCGAATTTTTAGGTGCCACTCTTGAAAATCAACAATCCGTAAAGCACGGTGTGGCCGAAGAAATAGAAATCATGCATCAAAATGGTTTGTTCAGTGCTTTGCCTAAACGAATGGAAGTTGGTTTGTATCATTCATGGAAGGTAAATTGTCCTGCGCATTGGGTGAGTGCAAAGAGTAAATCTGGCGTAAATATGGCCATAGAGATTCCTGAAAAAAAGGTTTACGGCGTGCAGTTTCATCCAGAATCTATCATGACCCCTCTAGGTAAAGAAATTTTACAGAACTTTATCCAAATTGCACGCCATGAATAGGTTATTTGTTTTCTTCTGTTTTCTCTTGCTCTCTCTTTGGTCATTTGGCCAATCTTGCACGGGCTACTGGATTACCATAGACGACGCTACGGGTTATAAAAAATCGATTGTCGAACTGTACAAAAAAGAAGGTGTGCTTTACGGCAAGGTCGTTTACATATACAAAAGGGGCAAAGACGGGCCGCATTCAAAATGCACCGAATGCAGTGGTAAATTATACAATCAACCCATTATGGGGATGCTCATTGTAAAGCAAATGCAATGGGATGGCAGCCAGTGGGAAAACGGCACCATCCTCGATCCGGACAACGGTAAAACCTATGATTGCACCATGTGGTTGAATGCTTCGGATAAAGACAAACTCAATGTGAGAGGCTATATTGGGCCTTTCTTTCGTACCCAAGAATGGATTCGGACGGATAAAATTCCTGTAGACTAGAACTTATTTGTTTAACTTTTGTTGTTGTTTTGTATTGTCAAACTTCAACAAAATGAAATCATTTCTCCTATTTTCAATTTCTTTCATCCTTACATTTCCAATTTTTGCCCAAACCGGTGTGCTCTCCGGTAAAATCACGAATGCGGCCAATGGCACTTTTGTTTCTCCTGCTAAAGTGAATATCATTGAATTACAATTATTTAAGGCTGCAGATTTAGAAGGTCGCTTTAGTTTTGAAAACCTAGCGCCAGGTATCTATACCGTAAAAATCACCGCGCCGGGCTTCCAAGAAAAAGTACAGTCAGAGGTACTCATCACCAACGCAAGACCCACTGAGCTCAACGTCGAACTCGAAGAAAAAATCCAAACTTCCAAAGATATTAAAGTGAGCGCCGCGCCTTTCCAACGCAAGGTGGAGTCGCCTAATTCACTCAAAACACTCAGCGCTACAGAAATTGAGCGTCTGCCAGGCGCCAACCGTGACGTCAGTAAAGTGATTGCCGCGCTTCCTGGTGTGGCCGCGCGCGCTACTTTTCGAAATGACATCATCATTAGAGGTGGTTCTCCTGGCGAAAACAAATTTTATTTAGATGGCATTGAAGTGCCCAATATCAATCACTTCGCCACACAAGGAAGCAGCGGTGGACCAGTTGGCCTTCTGAACGTCAATTTTATTAGGGAGGTCGAGTTTTATTCAGGTGCTTTTCCAGCAAACCGTGCCAATGGGCTTTCTTCCGTTCTTTCGTTTAAGCAAAAGGATGGCAACAAAGATGCCCTCATCACCAATTTTGCACTAGGTTCCTCTGATGCCGCCCTCACTTTTGATGGCCCGCTCGGTAACAAAGGAGATTTCATCTTTTCGGTGCGTCGTTCTTATTTGCAATTTTTATTTGCTGCACTCAAGTTGCCCATTTTGCCCACCTACAATGATTACCAGTTCAAATTCAATTTCCAGCTGAGCCCCAAAGACAAGCTCTCCATTATTGGTTTAGGTGCGCTCGATCAATTTGGTCTGAATGCAAGTGTGAATGATGGCCTTACCGATACCAATCAGATTGAATATAACAACTTTATCTTGGGCAATTTGCCGATGCAAGGGCAATGGAATTACACCATGGGCGCAGTTTGGCAACATTCTTCCAAATCTTCGATTCAAACAGTGGTAGCCAGTCGAAACATGCTCAATAACCGTGCATATCGGTACAAAGACCGCATTGAAGAGCCGCAAAATTTATTGCAGGACTACACCTCTTTTGAGGCCGAAAACAAGTTGCGTTTTGAACATACCTACCTCAAAAATGGTTGGCGCTGGAATATCGGTGTGGGTTATGAATTCGCTAAATATTTCAATGATACCTATCAAAAACTCACCATTTTTGGCCAGCCGGCAGTCATCGATTTTCAATCAGAGCTCAACCTACACAAATACGCGGCTTTTTCGCAGTTGAGTCGGGCTTTTTGGAACGAAAGATTGCGCTTGTCGGTAGGTGTTCGTGCAGATGGCACCTCTTATAGTGCGCAAATGCGAAATCCGTTTAAACAATTTTCTCCTATGTTTTCGGCATCTTATCGCCTTACCGAAGACTGGGCTATCAATACGAATATCGCGCGCTATCACCAATTGCCCGCTTATACCATTCTCGGATTCAGAGATCCAGCGGGTAATTTGGTCAATGCCCAAAACGGGGTTCGCTATATCCAAGCCGATCATTTTGTACTCGGAACAGAATACCTTTTGAAATGGAATGCCCGCGTAACACTCGAAGGTTTTTACAAAAAGTACAATTACTATCCCTTCTCTTTGAAAGATTCAATATCACTTGCAAACATCGGGTCAGATTTTGGGGTAGTCGGTAATGAGGCAGTGAGTTCAACATCAAACGGACGCAGTTACGGTGCCGAGTTCTTGTACCAGCAAAAACTCTACAAAGGATTTTATGCCGTTTTGGCTTATACTTGGGTGCGTTCCGAATTCCAGGACAAAAACAACAATTATGTTCCAACTGCCTGGGATAGCCGAAATATTGTCTCGTTAACCGGTGGTAAACGCTTTAAAAATGGTTGGGAATTCGGTATGCGCTGGCTCTATTCTGGTGGTGCGCCTTACACGCCCTACAATATTGCTACCTCCAGTTTAACCTCAAATTGGGATGTCAATGGCGTAGGTTTACTCGATTATACCCAACTCAATACCGCCCGCGAGTCTAGTTTTCATCAATTAAATGTACGCGTCGATAAAAAATTATACCTGAAACAATTCAATATGAATTTTTACCTGGACATTCAAAATTTATATGGGTATAAAGCCAAATTAGCGCCAATTTTATTAGTGGAAACGGACGCCAACAATCAGCCAGTTCTGGACCCTAATGACCCGACGCGTTACCAAACCAAACTCATAGAAAATGCGTCTGGCATATTGCAGCCAACCATCGGCATCATTATTGAATTCGTAACGAAAAAAGCAAAGTAATGGCTTCTTGCCATTTTTAAAAAAGTGGTATCTTTGCACCCAAATTAAACATATACATGGCAACCAACAGAACTTTTACAATGCTCAAGCCCGACGCAATCGAAAACGGTCATATGGGCAAAATCATCGACATGATCATCGGTGCTGGCTTTCAAATCAAAGCAATGAAATACACCCGTTTGTCTGAGGCACAAGCCAAAGAATTTTACGCGGTTCATGCTGAGCGTCCTTTTTACGGTGAGCTCGTTGAATACATGACCAGCGGTCCAATTGTAGCAGCAATTCTCGAAAAAGAAAATGCAGTTGCAGATTTCCGCGCCCTAATCGGTGCTACGGATCCAGCTGAAGCTGCCGACGGTACCATTCGCAAAGCCTATGCTGAAAGCAAAGGTCGCAATGCGGTCCACGGTTCAGACTCTGACGAAAACGCTGAAATCGAAGGTAAATTCCATTTTGCTGCCAACGAAATTTTCTAATTTCGCTAACCTATTTTACTTAAAAGACCGCGACAGCGGTCTTTTTTTATGTAGAGACTTATGAAATTCACAGAAGCCATTGAAACCCGCCGGACTTTCGGCATCATTTCACACCCCGATGCCGGTAAAACCACGCTCACTGAAAAACTATTGCTTTTTGGTGGTGCCATCCAAACAGCCGGGGCGGTTAAAAACAACAAAATCAAGAAGTCCGCTACTTCGGACTTCATGGAGATTGAAAAGCAACGTGGTATTTCTGTCGCTACCTCCGTCATGGCTTTTGGCTATAACGGTAAACAAATCAATATCTTAGATACACCAGGGCACAAAGATTTTGCCGAAGATACCTTTCGAACCCTCACGGCCGTAGATAGCGTAATTCTCGTTATTGACTGCGCCAATGGGGTAGAGGCCCAAACCGAGCGCCTGATGGAAGTGTGTCGCATGCGTAAAACACCTGTGATCATCTTTATCAACAAAATGGACCGCGATGGTAAAGAGGCTTTCGATCTACTCGATGAACTCGAATCCAAGCTTTCAATTAAAGTGCGTCCGCTTACGTGGCCAATAGGCATGGGAGATCGCTTTCAGGGCGTCTACAACATCTATCAAAAAGGACTCAACTTGTTTTCGGCAAATAAAACGAAAATTGCAGATGACGTTGTTTCCATAGATGATCTCGCTGATCCATCTTTGGATCAAATCATTGGCGAAGCTTCTGCTCAAGAACTCCGCGAAGAAATCGATATGGTAGAGGGCGTCTATGATCCGTTTGATCGCGCTACCTATCTGGCAGGCGACGTCGCGCCCGTATTTTTTGGATCGGCGGTCAATAATTTTGGGGTCAAAGAATTGCTCGATACATTTTGCGAGATTTCTCCCTCTCCTAGAGGTCGAGAAACCGACACCCGCGTTGTAGAACCCTCGGACGAACGCTTTTCTGGCTTCGTCTTTAAAATTCATGCAAACCTCGATCCCAAACACCGTGACCGCATCGCCTTTTTGCGCATCGTGTCAGGTCGTTTTGAACGCAATAAGTTTTACCGCCATGTCCGTTTAGACAAAGACAT
>CAZINO010000057.1:0-15166 GCA_964540625.1 uncultured Lishizhenia sp.
TTACAATTGAACGCCAAATATAAAAAAACTTTAGCCCCTTTTCAAAACGAAATTTCATTGTTTCCGGTAGTATAACGCATAATTATTGTCTTTCTAACACAAAGTATTCCTTTTTAGGCGCATTCTGAAGTGAAAAAGTAAGTTTTCCGGATGAAACTTAATATAGATTTAACATGAAATTGGAGCACCGAAGCCGGATTTGATAACACTTGCGATTTTCAAAAGTAAAACGCTGCATACTTGCGATTTTCAATACAATTTTCTTATCTTCAACATTTAGCTTTGCCTAGATATGAGATTTTATTTAGTAGACCGTATAGAAGAGGTTATCCCCGGAAAAACAGCCAAAGGCATCAAATGTTGGACGCTCTCAGAGGATTACTTTGCTGAACACTTCCCTGGATTCCCAATTGTGCCGGGAGTTTTGCAGATAGAATCTATGGCACAGCTCATGGGTATATTAATCGAACGCTCTTATGCAGTTGTGCATCCAGAGAAGGGGCGTTGTTATCCAATCTTAAGTATTGTACAAAAGGCCAAATTCCGAGATTCTATTATTCCCGGTGACCAAAGCTGGATAGAAGTTGCGCTCACCTCCCTCGATACCATGCGCGCTACAGGCAGTGCAAAATTGCTTGTTGAAGGCAAGGTGCGTGCAGAGGCGGATTTGAGTTTCACTATTTTAGAAGCAGAGCAAGCAAGCGCCAATCCGTTTATTGCGCAGCGTGATGAATATTATTTGTCACTTCAAGTCAAAGAAACACTGAAAAAACGCTAATGCTTGCCACACTAACGGCCATTGGATTTTGGGAGAGCGCACAGTTTTCTGCAACTGGTCAATTAGGCCCTAGGTCAACTTTGCCTATAAACACTGCTCAGGTTCAACGGCAATTTGAACACCTCAATGCAGCGTTTAGGCAAATACAAATAGATCCAAATCATCCGAAATACCCGAAGCCAAGTGATTTAAAAATATTGCGCAGCGACACCATTGCCGCCTTGATTTTATGCCAAGAGATGGCCGAACTACATCAGTGGGGGCCAGCTTTCAGAGAAAAGGGCGCTCTTCTTGTGGCCAATAGCAATTTTATCGATGACGACGTACTTGACTTCGAGGGAATTTCCTTGGCCATTGGTCAACTCCAGAATGCACCCGATCAAGCCAGTGAAAACAAACTTTTTGGTTCGGGTGTGTCTCCGCTTCTGCCCCTAAGAACCCTAACTAATGGTGCACAGAGTTTTATTGCCCAGTACTTATCTTTTTTTGGAAGTTCAACCACTTATGGCAGTACAGGAATTGCAACTGTACAAGCCCTACACGATGCCTGTAATCTTTTGAAAATAGGAGCTTGTCAGCAAGCTCTGGTAGGCGGCGGACACTTTGCCAATTTGTTTTCTTTTGTCAATAATTGCTTATTACTCCCCGACACAGCGGGTTATGCCGAGGCGAGTGCCACGAGTTTTTTTATGCTTGAGCCTTATGATCCCCAAACAAAAGCGTCAACAGCGTTGCATATTGTCGAGCGGGTAGATAGCCTCAATTCACTGTCTGAGCATCAAGTTGAATGGCTCTTTTATGGCGGCGCGTTTACTCCCGCTCAGGATAGAGAATTGCTCGAATTATGCAGTCAATTGAGCTACAAAGCGTCTTTTAGTTGGTTTGCACACACGGGAAATCTCGGCGCGGCTGAGCTCGGTATGCTACTTGCAGCTGCAGTAAACTGGCTCCATACTGGTCAAACTGCCATTGTTTTGCTCAAAGATGCCTATGATGTAATGGAAATCATTAAAGTTCAAAAGGCATGAGTATAATGAAAGCGTATATCATTGATACCCATACCATCAGCCCTTTGGGTCTTGGAACAAGTGAATTATTGGCTGCTATCCACGAGCAAAGGCAGGCAGCTGCGCGCATTGCGCAATTTGATCCTAGCGGTCTTGGGCAGCAACATGCCTGTGAGGTGGCAGAAGTCCATCAAAAATGGTTGGACCAACTTCCAGCCGAATGGCACGAGGTAGCTGTAAATGATAGAAAATTTGCGCTCTGGGCAATTGCTTTATTGAGTCGACAAAAAATGCTCAAAGAAATATTTGGCAACGTTCCGACCAATAGAGCAGCACTTTTTTTGGGTTTGGGTGCAAATGCATTTCCGGTATTGCGTATTGCCAAGGCCGTTGACAACTATTCTGCATTTGGACTCAACGAAGCCATTGCTAAACTCAATTATAATAACGGTTTTAAGGCCAATTCTATTTTCAATCATGCCGATTTATATGGCGCTTATTTTCAACAAGAAATTGCTGAGGTTGCATTTTGCCGCAACCTCATGACTGCTTGTTCGAGCAGTACCCAAGCACTTGCTTTTGGTGCTGCACATATTTTAGCGGGTAAAGCCGATTTGGTACTTGCCGGGGGCACCGATTCGATCATCAATCAGTTTGCCTATATTTCTTTTGGAAAATTAGGCGTTCTCAGTCCAGATCGGTGCAGGCCGTTCGATGTAGGACGCAATGGAACACTTGCCGGCGAATGTGCCGGCTTTACCCTCCTGGCCTCTGAGGCGTTTGTTCTCAAACACAACCTCAAACCCAAAGCGGCGCTCATTGGCTTTGGAAACAGCATGGATGCTTATAAAATTACCGCACCTGATCCTTCTGGAGCTGGAGTGGAGCGCGCTTTGCGCAGTGCAATTGGTATGGCGGGAATCCGACCTGAACAAATTGATTACATCAATGCGCACGGAACCGGAACGCGCTCCAATGACGAAGCCGAATTACGCGCCATAGAACGCGTGGTTGGCGAGGCAGCACCCAAAATTCATGTGAGCTCGACCAAAGACCGACATGGGCACGCAATTGCAGCTGCCGGAATCCAAGAATTTCATGTTCTGACCACCTGTATGGAGGCAAATCTAATTGCTGCCAATCTCAGTTTTAGCAATCCTTTGCGCACCAATTTACAATTACCTTTCGGCGAAAATAAAATACAACCGATCAGATACGCCCTCACCAATAATTTTGCTTTCGGTGGCGTCAATTGCAGCCTGGTGCTGGAAAATTTAAATTTATGAATCTCGACTTAAAAGACAAAGTAGTTTGCATTACAGGTGCCTCTGGCGGAATTGGCATGGCCATTGCCACTGCATTTCTAGCAGAAGGCGCTGTTGTTTGTGCTACTTACAGGCAACACCAAAATAAACTGGATGCCTTTACCAAAGAATTACCGGCAACCCAACAAGCGCAGCTGTTCTCTTATCACCTCGATTTGAATGACTCCAGTAGTCAGGCAGATTGTATTGCCGCAATTTGCAATGACCATGCACGAATAGACATCTTGGTAAATTGTGCGGGTTCTGCGCTCGAGAAACCTTTTTTGCTGCTTACCCCTGAAGAGGTTCAGCAACAAATTGGCACAAATTTTAGCCAGCAGGCACTTTTTACACAGCACGTGGCAAAAGTGATGCTACGTCAACGCAAAGGCGCTATTGTCAATATTTCGAGCCTTCTCGGTAAACGCTTGGGAAGAGGGGTTGCAGTTTACGCTGCAGCCAAAGCAGCTATTGATCGTTTTACCCAAACTTTGGCGCTAGAGGTAGGCAAAAAAGGAATTCGCGTCAATAGCATTAATCCGGGCTTGGTGGCCACCAAAATGAGTAAAAATATACAGGCGAACATGCCTGCAGAACTGCTCGCAATGAGCCCAATATCCAGACCGGGCTCACCAGAAGAAATTGCCAATGCAGTACTTTTTTTGGCATCGGAACGCGCAAGTTACATCACAGGTGTGTGTTTGTCTGTGGACGGCGGATTGGGAATTTAAAAGTGTAAATCAAATCATTCAAATGGAACAAAACGAAGCAATCATCGAACAAATTAAGCTGATTATTCAACAGTCTTGTGGGATAGACCCCGCTATTATGCATGCCAACTCTACTATTTTTGACGAGTTGAGTATTGATTCAATCGATATGGTAGATATCTTATTTCAGCTCGAAAGACACTACGACATCGAACTGAAAATCTCAGAAATAGAGCAACAATCAAAGCTGGAAATGGGTGATGAGCCTTTTGAAATAGACCAAGTCATCACGCCAAAAGGACTCGAGGTATTGCGTCGCAGAATGCCAGAAATTGATCCCGCAAAATTGACCGAGGGATTAACGATGTTTGAAGTCATCAAGTTGATTAATATTCAGAGTATGGCCAATATGGTCGCACATCAGTTGGCTAAAAAATAAACCGATGCAAAACAGCATTTACCGCTTTGGAGCTACGGATCAACTTTTCGGATTTGAAGATCCGATTTTAGAGGTGCCAATCCTCGGACAATCCTTGGGCAGTTATCAAATGCAAGTATGCATGCAATGGGGTTTTAACCTCATCGATGTTGCTGATCAACAGGCCATCCCAGACACCGATGAACCCTATTTTTGCTTTGATGCCAAAATGGTCTTTACGCCTCAATTTTTGAGTGCTGCTATCGATTTTGCCAATTCGCAACCGCAACAAAATATTCAATTTGGTCTTGAAGGCCAAGCAAGTGCGCAGCAACACGCGCTACCTGTTGGCAGCCAAGAAGGTCCGCTTTTGTTTCCTTTTTATTATGTCGGAAAACCAAAGGAACAGACCTATTCTGAAAAGCTATTGACCGGAAAAGAATACGAATGGGGCATCGACATGCCGCCTCAGGTGATGCCCGGCGGACATTACGCGCTGAATCAGAATCCAGTTTTTGCCGCATTGCTTTTGTCGCCTTTTCATTTGTTGGGGGCCAATATGGCACTCAACCTCAATAGGGGTCTTTCTCTACAAGAAAAATTACCCAATTGGCTACGTCAACGCATTTCCAAACCCTTCACTAAGCTCACCTCAATGGGTTTGCGCCTCATGAATCAAAAAGGAAAAAATTGTCGGATTCATCCGAGTGCGGTTGTAGAAGGTTGTGTGTTGGGAGACAACGTTACTGTTGGGGCCAACGCAGTGCTAAGAATGAGTATGATTGGCAGTGGAAGTTTCATTGCAGATACCGCCGTGGTTAGCTTTTCTGTTATAGGCGAGCACAATTTTGTGAGTACCGGTAACCATTTGGTTAACTCCATGACTTACCCAGAAGTATTTACCATTCATGGCCCATATCAGTACAGTATTTTTGGCAAAAACGCTGCCGTATTTGCGACAATCAATTCAGACATCAGGTTAGACCTCAAGACGATTCGGATTCCGACCGCTGTTGGCGTCATTGATTCCAAGCAAATATTATTAGGCGTTGCTTACGGTCATCGCTGTAAAATTGGCGGGTCGAATATCATTGCTGCGGGTCGATTGGTACCCAATGATTATGTCTTGAATCCACCTGATTTCATCACTTTGAAGTTTGACTAAATGGAAGCGCAAACGATTTATTTGATAGGTGCTTATGGTTATACGGCAAGATTAATCGCCAAAGAACTCTGCGGTGCTCAAATTTCGTTTATTCCAGTTGGTCGCGACGCACTAAAATTGGCCGCGTTTTGCGACCAAATGCAGCTCGAACCGAATTTTATACTGGCGGATGTTTTGTCTTGGAGCGATTTACATTTTATTCAGCAAAAAGACATCGTGATCAATTGCGCCGGGCCGTTTAACCAATTTGCACCCACATTAATCACCGTCTGTGTCGAACGAGGAGCACATTACATCGATTTAACAGGCGAGCAAGCAATTGTTCAGAATAGTTACCTTCTTTACAAGCAAAGCGCTCGGCAAAAACAAATGTGTTTATTGCACTCAATGGCTTTTGAGTCGGCACTTGCTGATTTATTACTGAGTCGTGCGCTTTCTACTTTGAAAGAAGCGGAAATTGAATCCGTGAACTCTTACTATTGGCTCGGGAGTCAGCAAATGAGTCCCGGAACCAAACTCACCATGAAATTAGCCAATTACGCATCTAATTTTATTATCACTAACCACGAATTGACCCCATTTCAGCAACAAAAAGCAGCAGCTTTAGTGGGTATTCCTTTTGAGGCGGCAAGAATTGTTCCGTATCCGGAAGTCATTTTCGCTTTTCAACGTTGCGCGCCCCAATCTGGAGCCTCGCATTTTTTATTGGAAGCCAATAGCAACATGGCATTTGCCGGATCCATGCCCAAAGCCAATCAGCAATCCGATCCAGGACAAATCCAAACCATGATCACGCGGTTCAAGCAACTTCCTCATGCGGGCCCCAACGAGGCCGAACGCGCGCAACAAACATTTGAACTTTATGTCCGTGTTTGCAGTAAAAGCCAAGCATTTATTGGTCATTTAAAGGGGCAGAATATGTACGAAATTACCGCTGCATTGGTGCTGCTGGCCGTGCAGCAATTATTAATTGAGAATCATCCATTTGGCGTCCTGAGCCCCGGTGAATTTCTCGGTCAGAACGGGATCAATTGGTTGAGTCAAAATCCCTTTTTTCAATTGAATCAAGTTCAAACAAATAAGGCATCATGAACGCACGTCTTCAATTGGCTTTGTTTCCTTCGCTGCAAGTAGCTGCCATGATTGGTTTATGGGTATTGCCCTTTTTACGTGCCGATTGGTTCTTGTTGTTCGGATTTGCCGTTTTTATTTTGTGTTGGAACCTGCACGTAAGTATCCATTATTTGGTCCATCATCCGCCAAAAAATAAAGTGATGCGTTTTTTGTTTTTCTTGCTTGCTACATTGCTGATTGGCTTGCCTTACCATTACTACCAATTATTGCATCGCACACATCATTTGTACAATAACGACCCAAGAGATTATACAAGTACATGGAAAGAAAAAAGCGGTCAACAAGTGCCGCGAAATTTTTTGGGGTACATCTTTTTTTGGTTTATTCCATCAGTGCCGTTGCCGCAACAAATCAAAGAAGGACGGCAAAATGGTCTTTTGACCTCTCGAGATCGTCAATTCCTAGTACTCGAATTATTGTTTTTGTTCGTGACTTATGGGCTATTACTTTATTTAACTCCATGGATGGCCTTGTCTTATTTTGTTCTTGTTTATTTGGGCTGGGTGCTGATTTCAGCACAAAATTACGGCCAGCATTTGCCAAAGTCAGGTGCTCCGCATACGACGAGTATCCATCGAAAATGGTATAATTTTCTGACGCTCAATAATGGACTGCATGCCGAGCACCACGAACGCCCCCAAGTGCACTACCAGGACTTAAAACCGGATTTGCAACTCGAACCGATCCGTCAGGCGCATCTCTTTGCCGGATTGGCGTTTATTAAGGTAAAGAAGTCGTTTATTTTGGTGCTTTTACTTTTAGTGGGTTCCTTGATGGCCTTACCTCGCTTAAAACTGACCGGAAGCCTCGATGGATTCGCTGCTGGAAACACACCTGTTTTTGTCGATGCAAACGCTTATGATTCTTTGTTTGGTCAAAGTAAGTTCCGGTATTATTTTAGTGTTACTCCCAAAGCGCATGCTGATCTTACGTTTATCAATGACGCCGCGGAATTTGAGGCAGCCATTCAAGACCTGGCTCCTCAAGTTGAATTGATGAGCCGTGTATCTCAGTTGCGCCGTTTTGCGCGCTCGAGGCTGTTGAAGAATGAGCGCCCGGCTTCAGAATTGCTTGCCAGTGCTGCTGCGCATCCGCAGCTAGGCAAGCTGATCTCAAAAAACCATCAGTCTTTTTTAATTATTGCAGATTTCAAAGGCAAAAAAATCCCACTCGATGAGCTTGACGCATTGCAAAAAATTCCGCGTCGGCACCTGAAACCCATTCGGGGTTTTGGTATGCAAGGCCTAGAAGCGGCAATAGCGCATTCCATGCAAGAAGATATTTTCAAAATCACTGGGCTGATTTTTTTGCTTTTTGGCGCCTATTTATTTTGGCGTTATCGTCATTGGACCGCCATCGTTTATTTGGTTTGCAATATGTTGCTGGCTATCCTTGTAACCGTTTGTTTGTTCCCCATATTTGGCTATCAAATGACGGTCGTGAGTATCTTGGCTCTACCTATTGTATTGGTCTTGTCTTTGAGTGACGCCATTCATTTGTTAGGCGGCTTATCAAAAGGCCAAAATAGTACGCAAACCATCCGAAAAATCTGGGTGCCTTCTTTATTGAGTAGCCTCACCACAGCGTTGGCATTTTTTAGTTTTCAGTTCAACGATGCCCCAAATATGGTACAGCTCGGCCATATTACGGGTACAGCGGTGCTACTGGAATTTTTGATTTCAATGGCCCTGGCACAACAATTTTTAGAAAAAGTTAAATTGAAAGAAGCAGAGCAACCGTTTGTCGAAAAAGTAAGTAACTGGATGCAGCGACGACAAAAACAGGTTGGTTGGGGCTTATTGGGTTTGGTATTCATCGCGTTAGTATTATTGCCGCAACTCCGATTTGAAGCCAGTACCGATGATTTTTTCCCTAAAGGAGAAGAGGTTACCAAAGAACACGCCTATTTCCGAAAACAATTCAATGCACAAAAAGTATTGCACCTTTGGTTTGCGCCAGTAAAACACCAAGATCCAGATCAAAAATACATTGAGCAGCGCCTACAGGCTATCAAAGCTCCCCAGTTATTGCATTATGAGCTGCACCCCGCAACAGCTCAAAAACCGCTTTCCGCGAGTCTCTATTTTACGGAGGTAGGTGCCATAGGACAATGTTACCGTCAACTCCACAAACAACATTTCTTTAACGATGCCCGTCTTGGTTTGCATGCCTATAGCCCTTTTGTGGTTTTCGAGGTGGTCAATAAGCAAGTGGCTAGTTCTTTGTTTTGGAGCTTACTGACGGCCAGTACTGCCATTGTTTTACTGATGCTCTTTCTCACGAAAAGTCCTTTACAAGCGTTATATGGTTTTATTCCGAATTTGATTCCATTGGCTGCTGTGGTGGTCTTTTTCGTGCTTTTCGATCAAGGACTCAATATGCTCACGGCACTCACGCTTGTGGTTTGTATTGGTCTGCTCGACGACGACACCATTCACGTATTGTATCATAAATATGTACTCAAAGAACCTGTTGCCCAAATGAATGCCGTGATTATCCATGCTGCTGTATTGCTTTCTATCGGTTTTGGCTGCTTTGTGGTCAGCAACTTTGAACCTACGCGCATCTTTGGCGGAGTCAGCGCGCTCGTTTTTGTGATGGGTTTACTTGGTGAACTCACACTTTTTCAATGGATTTTAAACCGCATTAAAGCTTAAAATGACGCCAGCAATTCTACATAAAAGCAAAGAAGTTTGGGCTTTGAATGGCAATGAAGCCATGGCCTATGCGGCGCTCCATGCGGGTATAGATTATTTTGCACATTATCCGGGGTCTCCAGTAAACGGCATCGAACCCAAACTTAAACAGCTCAATGACTGGCATCAGGCCGGAATTGAATTCAATGATGCGCTCAATGAACACGTAGCCGCATTGGCTGCCATGGGAGCCAGTATGGCTGGTGCGCGGTCCATGCTCGTCATGAAACACGTGGGGCTCAATATTGCCGCGGATCCGCTCAATTATGTCGGTTACTCAGGTGTAAAAGGAGGTATGCTCGTTGTCGTGGGTACCGATCCTGGGGCCAACTCGAGCACAGGAGAAGAAGATGTACATTGGTATGCCAAGCAATTCAACTTGCCTTTATTTGAACCCACGAGTCCGCAAGCGCTTTACGATTGTTGTTATGATGGTTTTGCGCTGTCTGAGCGCTTGGGCTTACCGATTCTCATTTTTGCCACCGGTTTGATATGTCATCAAAGTACACGAGTTCAGACCAGAGCGGCCATGGTCAAAGAACGTCAATACCATTTTGAGAAAGATAGGGAACGCTACATCAATGTTGGTCAGCGTGCGGTTCGAAACCACCGCTTTTTGATCGAAAAAATACAAGGTTTCGCGTTGGAAAACAACTTTATTGAAATGCAAGGAGAACCAAATTCTTCATTGGTTGTCCTGACGCGTGGCAACAGCAGTTTGCATTTTGCCGAAGTGAGGCAGCTGATTCCAGCACTTCAAAATGCACTTTGGATTCAGGTTCTTGGCGTCTATCCATTTGCAAAAGCCGCTTTATTACCTCATTTAATCGGTAAAAAAGAAATTTTGGTCATCGAAGACCAAGACGGATTTTTAGAGTATTTGCTCAAAATGGAATGTTTTAATGCGCTTGAGGCCAGTATCCATGGTAAAGATTTATTTCCTGCTTATGGTGAGTTACGGGTCAATGAAATCTTGGAAATTTTGTGCAAGTATTTCGAACAGCCTTACCCATTCACCGGACTACCTGCCCTGGAAATACCCGAGCGGCTTGGTACTTTTTGTGAAGGCTGTCCGCATACCGGGAGTTATTTTGCCATTGAACAAGCTTTGCCAGCTCAAACACGCATTATTGGGGGCGATATCGGTTGTTCTTCATTGCCGCCTTTTCGTGCAGATTGGTTGCTGTGTATGAATGCGGGCATTGGGATCGCCCAAGGTATGTCTCCTTTCTTGAAAACCCAACAACTTGTTTCTACGGGTGGCGATGGCAGTTTTTTTCATGGCGGCTTATTGGCGGTACTAAATGCGGTTCAGAACAACGTCGATTTGGTTCATTTGGTTTTTGATAATAAAAGCGTGGCCATGACCGGGCACCAAGTTTCTGCATCCACTACGGTAGATTACCGTTCGGTTGTAGAAGGTTTAGGCGTGGCTTCATTCACAGAAGCGAGTGCATTTCATCCAAAAGAACTGGAGCGCCTTATTCAAGAAAAAGAAGCTCAGAAAGGCGTGCATGTCATTTGGGTAAGCGGTGCGTGCGCACGAATTCCAGACGAACGCGCAACGTTCAGACGTGCCAATTATGCGCCTCAAATTGATGGGTCCAAGTGCAAAGATTGCACACTGTGTTACGAAGCCTTGGCTTGCCCAGCTATTGACCAAAACCCACTTGGGAATTTTGAAATAAACCTCGACCGCTGTATGCGTTGTGGTGTTTGTCATGAAATATGCCCGAATGGTGCTATTGACCTAAATGCTAAAAATCAAGACACATGAGTACTGTTCTTCGCTTACTGATTGCAGGAGTAGGAGGGCAAGGCATCCATGGCTTTGTCAAAAGCTTGCAACAGCACTTGCACTCAGAGGGATACGCGCTCATTAGTGCGCGGTATAAAGGAGGCGCCCAAAGTTTGGGTTCTGTTCATGCCGAGTGTAAAATATTTCTTCATTCTACGGCTCAACAAGAACAGATGAGTAGCCAAATTATTCCGGGCACACTCGATGTTTTACTCGGGCTTGAACGCTATGAAACCCTGCGTTTTCTGCCTTATTGTAATGCAAATACTTTAATTGTTTGCGACCATTACACGGAATTTCCACCAGGAACCAAACGCCAGCCTCATCAGGCCAATATTGATACCTTTTTTACTTCACTCAGCAACCCAATTATTAGTAAAGATTTTGTGGCGTTGGCCAAGCAATCCGGATTGGAAAAATCTAAATTACCCATTTTGTTATTTAACGAGGCTTGTGCTGCTTTACAAGTCCCATTTAAACCTATACCATTAAACCCATCAGTATGAATTGGAGAGAAACTTCAAGAGAAGCCATGCATTGGCACACCAATGAGCAAGGCACCAAAATTGTCTGTGATTTATGTCCGCGACATTGTCAAACCCAACCCGGTCAGATGGGTTTTTGTAAAGTACGAGGCAATGTAGATGGCACCTTTCATACCTTTAATTTTGGTAAATCGGTAACCGCTACCCAAGAGTGTATTGAAACAGAAGCCGTGAATCATTATATGCCCGGCGCGCGTATCCTCAGTTTGGGTAATATTGGTTGCATGATGGCCTGTAGTTATTGTCAGAACTGGCAAACCTCGCAGATCAAACACCTCAACGATGCACACGTATTTGAATACAGTCCGCAGCAAGTCATTGATTTAGCACTAGCCAATGATATCAAAGTGATTTCTTGGACCTATAACGACCCCGTTGTTTGGCACGAGTTTGTATTGGAAACATCCAAATTAGCGAAAGCAGCTGGGCTTACTACGCTTTATAAATCGGCATTGTATATTGAACTTGCGCCACTCCGCGAATTAATTGAGGTCATCGATATCTTCTCGATTTCGCTCAAATGTATGGACGACGCCATTTACCGTAAAGAAAACAAAGGTAAGCTGCAACCCGTTTTGGATGCGATCGAACTGATTGCCACCTCCGATCGCCATTTAGAAATCTCGCAATTGGTGGTGACGGGTCTAAACGACGACGGCACCGATGCCATCAAGACAGCGCGCTGGATGCGCGAAAAGTTGAAACCTGAGGTGCCGCTGCATTTGGTCGCGTATCATCCAAGTTTTAAATATAAAAAGCCCCGCACCGAACTGGCTACACTTCTTAAGCTCAGAGAGTTGGTACTCAACGAGGGCTTGCAATACGTATATCTCGGCAACGTATATGCCGATGACATGAGCAACACCCACTGTAAGAATTGTTCCAATTTACTTGTCGAACGCTTTGGTTTATCGGTTCATGTACCGGGGCTAGATGCCGATGGAAAATGCAAAAAGTGCCAGACGCCTTCGGTAATCCGCCATGCTTTGGCCGGCCAACCAGAAAGAAAGCAAGTGCTTGCTGATTTTGAGGCCGTGCAAACCCATTCCTTTACCTGGAATGACGAGATCCGTTCGGTGCATATTTTCTTGACCAACCCGCAAAAAGAACCTGTTCAAATCAAGCTGACCCGCCTTCCGCAAGGCAGTGTCCAGTACCTTGAATTGAATGAAGGTCTTGAAAGAATTATTCTATCCAAAAGTAGCGCTGACGAAAGCGAACTGCGCTTAGAAGCTGCCTGCCAGACACCTTTGCATATTTTACCGGTACTCGACCGTGCTCATTTTCCAGTCATTGACGAAACCAAAACTTCGAGTTATGCATAAACTGACGAAAGTTCTAAAGCACCGCGTAGACACCACCAATGCAGATCCGGTGGTTACGCCAATCTACCAGAACAGTGCTTTTTCTGCCAGCTCACCGTTTTTTTACACGCGTAAAAACAATCCGAATGTCGAGGAGCTCGAGCACATTTTTTGTGCACTTGAAGAGTCTGCGCATGCCATTTGTTGTTCGACCGGAATGGCGGCCATTTCAAATACCTTATTGCTGCTCAAACCCGGAGACCATTTGGTCATCAATCAACTCATTTATGGTTGTTCCTATGTTTTGTTTGAACGTTTTTGTGCGCAATACCAAATCAAATTATCGGTTCTTGATCTTTCTTCAAAGGCGGGCATAGATGCCATTCCAGTCGATGTTTCGATGGTATTATTTGAAACCCCTACCAACCCTTTTGTGCGCAGTATTGACATCGCAAATGTCAGCGCAAAAGCCAAAGCACATAATCCAAATGCGCTGGTTGTCGTCGATAATACTTGGGCGACACCTTTGTTTCAACAACCTTTATTGCATGGTGCAGATATTGCCTTGTATTCTGCCACGAAATATTTTTCGGGTCATTCGGATGTCATGGGTGGCGTCCTCACCACCAATTCAGATGCCCTTGCGCAGCATTTGCGCGATGCGCGGTTTTACCATGGAGCTATTTTAGATCCCAATAGTGCTTGGTTGTTGCGCCGGAGTATGCAAACATTTGAATTGCGTATGAAAGCGCAAGGCGAAGCAACAAGAATTGTTCGAGATTGGCTTGCACAACAAAAAGGGGTAGAGGAGGTATTTTACCCGACCATTGATGGCGTTCAATTGACCGGATACGCTACGCTCTTGTTTTTTACATTAGAGGCGCATCTGAGCGAAAAGTACGATACCTTCATTGAGGCGCTCCATTTGTTTGATACCGGAACGGGAATGGCTTGTGTTACTTCTATGGTGGCGCGGCCGTATACCGGAAGCCATGCCTCAATGAACGATACCCAGAAAGCGCAAATGGGTCTCACCAAACAATTGGTGCGCTTGAGCATTGGTCTTGAACAAGTCGAAGACTTGCTTTCTGACCTCAGCCGCGCTTTTGAAATGATCCAAACCAATGAATAAAGGTCAAGAAGCACTTTCTTTATTGCGCTTGAAGGCTCTAGCCATCGGGGCGTTATTAGTGCTACACCTAACGATTTCTTTTACTTGGATTCCTGGCCTGTTCGGTATTTGGCCTGTGGCCGTAAAAGCGCCAAGCATGAACCTCACTGGATTTGCGGCCTTGCTCAATATGTTTGGCTTGGTCTTATTTTTTATTTTATCGGGCTTTTTATTGCGTCACAAAGCGGACCAATACCCAACTTATTTATTGCAAAAATCCAAACAAAACTTAGGTCGCTTTCTGGGGTACTACATTTTGCTTTCCATCCTATTTTACGTGCTTTTGACCCTTTCGAAGGGTCAACTTTTGGGTCTTAAAGAACTGGATTTTCTAAACTCATTTTATCATTTATGGTTTTTGGTGGCGCTTGCCGCTTTTCAGTTTATTTTTTGGGTAGGTCAAAAATTAAGAGGTTTTTCAGTACTGAAATTCAAAATCCCCGTATTCATACCGATTGTTACACATGCCATTTGCCTCTATTTACAAGGTGGCATTTTTTTAAAGACACCTACTCAAATTGATCCATATACATCGTTGTCCTTGGTCGTCTATTTCGTTTGGTTTTGCTTTGGCCTGAGCATCAATTCTATTTTGGATTTAACCTCGAACTCAATAATGAAGACTTGGGTTGCACCAATAACCTTGCTTGTATTTTATTTTTTGAGTAAGGCCGCCCTGATTTTTTCGTGGCCGTATGCAGCTTGGTGGCAAATTTTTGGTTCACTAATGGATCCGCTCGTATTTTTTGCCGTTTTGGTCATTTGGTTAAAAATAGAATCGCGGTTTTTTAAAAAAGCACTAGACCCTTCGCAAATTTCATATTGGCAAGATCTGCTGCAGCGTCATCAACTCCGGATTTACGTCTTTCAGATTCCTTTGATTTTTGTTTGGATAGCGCTCTTAGAAAAATGTGGCGTGTCGGTACAACATGAAGTCTTGATAGCGGGCTTAAAACCAAATTGGAACGAAGCGTTGGCCACATGGCTTTTGTTCAACCTCACCCTCTGGATATTTGGCTTCGGGGCATGGCGGTGGTTAAAAAAACAAAAAACCCCTGCACCAAAAGATACAGGGGTTTAAGTGAGGTCTCAAGCGGATTCGAACCGCTGTAGACGGTTTTGCAGACCGGTGCCTA
>CAZINO010000058.1:0-14943 GCA_964540625.1 uncultured Lishizhenia sp.
CACCCCGCAATATATCTTGAAACGTGTTGTTTTCCGTATTGGGACTACAAAGATAGGAACTTTTTTGGGTTCTGCAAAATTTAAATATTCAAAAATGCTTAGCGCACAGTTGGGCCGGCGCCAAATTCTTTTTCGGAAGCCAAGAAGCTGAGTTTACCTTCTTCGTTTTCAGCCATTAAGATCATGCCTTGTGATTCGATGCCTCGGATTTTTCTGGGTTCTAAATTCAGTAATACAAGAACTGTTTTACCAATAATTTCTTCCGGAGCATAATGTTCGGCGATTCCCGATACAATGGTGCGGTGGTCTAGGCCTGTATCTACGGTCAGTTGTAAAAGCTTGTCGGCTTTTTCTACTTTTTGGGCGTTTAAAATAGTGCCCATACGGAGGTCCATTTTGGAGAAGTCGTCAAAGGCAATAGCGTCTTTCATTGGTGGGTATTTGGAGGTTGGGGCTGCGGTAGCCTTGAGTTTAGCAACTTCGGTTTCTACGAGTGCGTCTTCGATTTTTGTGAATAAGATTTGGACTTCGCCAATTTGATGATCAGCTGCTAGTAAGTCGGTTCGGCCAAGGTCTGTGTATTTTGGCCAAGAAGCATTGAGCATTTTGGCCAATTTCTCGGCCGTCGCTGGTATAAATATTTGACAAGCGATTTGCAAGTTTGCTGTGATTTGCAAGGCTAAATGCATAATGGTTTCAACGCGCTCTGGATCGGTTTTTACGAGTTTCCAGGGTTCGTTGTCGGCTAAATATTTGTTGCCGATCCGGGCGAGTTGCATCATTTCAGCTTGTGCTTCGCGTAATTTATAAGCGTAAGCCAATTTGGAGATGCGCTCAGGAATTGCTTTTATTTGGGCAATAATTTGTTCATCCTCATGCGTAAAAGTATGAGCAGCCGGGACCTTTCCGTTATAGTATTTGTTGGTCAAGACCAGTGTGCGGTTCACGAAGTTGCCCATGATATCAGCTAGCTCAGAATTGACCCTCGTCTGGAATTCTTTCCAAGTAAATTCAGCGTCTTTGGTTTCAGGTGCAATGGCCGTTAATACATACTTTAGTTCGTCGGTTTTATCAGGATAAGCTGCTAGATACTCGTGTAGCCAAACTGCCCAATTTCTGGAGGTGGAGAATTTGTCGCCTTCGAGGTTTAAGAATTCGTATGCAGGTACGTTGTCAGGTAAAATAAAGTCCCCGTGGTTCTTGAGCAAAATTGGAAAGATAATCGCATGAAAAACAATATTGTCTTTGCCAATGAAGTGTACCAATTTACGATTTTGGGCTTTGCTTTTGAGCCAATATTGTTCCCAATCTTTACCGTTATCAAGCGCCCATTGTTTGGTTGCCGAAATATAGCCAATAGGGGCGTCTAACCAAACGTAAAGCACTTTGCCATCGGCACCTGGTAGCGGCACTTTGACCCCCCAATCGAGATCGCGGGTCATGGCGCGTGGTCTTAGGCCACCATTTATCCAAGACATGCATTGGCCAATTACTTGGTTGCGCCATTCTTTCGGATTGTGTTGGATTACTCCGTCTAAAGTTCCTTCTTGGATCCAATCTTTGAGCCAGCCCTCGTGTTGGTCCATGGGCAAGTACCAATGTGAGGTGGATTTCAAAATAGGTGTTTTGCCACTCAAGGTAGATACCGGATTAATTAAGTCAGTGGGGCTAAGGTCTGAGCCGCATTTTTCGCATTGGTCACCGTATGCGCCTGCATGCTGACATTTAGGGCAAGTCCCGGTGATGTAACGGTCTGCTAGAAACTGTTGGTATTGTTCGTCGAAATATTGTTCAGAGACTTCTTCGGTAAATTGTCCTTGTTCGTGTAAGCGCTTGAAAAAATCAGCCGAGGTTTGGTGATGTAAAGCACTTGAGGTGCGGTGAAAAATATCAAAACTGATCTGAAAATCCGCAAAAGCTTTGCGGATAATTCCGTCGTATTTATCGACGATGTCCTGTGGGCTGAGCCCTTCTTTCTTGGCACGTAAGGTGATGGCCGCACCGTGTTCGTCTGAACCACAAATAAAAGCGACATCGTGGTCGTTCATACGCAAAAAGCGCACGAAAATATCAGCTGGAAGATAAACGCCAGCAACGTGCCCTAAATGGAGGGGGCCATTGGCGTAAGGCAATGCTGCCGTAACGGTATAAGATGCTTTGGACATATTGCAAAGATAGCAAATAAAAAAGGGACGGTTGCCCGTCCCTTTGTTCAGTTCAAAATGGGTTGAACTTATTTTTTAACTACATTGAATTGTGCAGTTTTACCATTTTCAAGTGTTACGTTGAAAATGTAAAGACCTGTTTGCAATGCATTGATGTTTACGTTGTCTTGGCCAGCAGCAAGGTTCAAAGTTGAAGTCATGGCAACTTTTCCAGCTACATCAGTAACTGTCAATTGTGCAACACCTTCGCCTTCGATAGCAACAGTTACTACGTCGTTAGCAGGGTTAGGGAATGCTTTACCTGCAACTGAATTCAATTCTGTAACGCTTACGTCGTTGTCAGCAACACCGATTGCAACTGAACTTGGGATGTCTGATCCAAAACCAGCTGCATACCAAGTGCCATCGCTTTCGTTTGGCGCCATTGGCTGAAGGTAGTAAGCCTCGTTCCAAGTAAGGTTGGTTGCGTTTTCGTGACCCATGTAAAGGTTTAAGTTTACAGTTTGAACACAAGCTAAATAACGTTGGTTATCTTCGAGTGCAACTGGTGTAGTGAAAGCACCGTAAACTGTTTGACCTTGAAGATCGTCTGGGAAATAATAGAAACCATTCGCTACTTCAGTAAGCGTGTTGAAAGCCAAGTTTGCGTCGTTAAGGTCAGCAAAAACGTCTTCCCACTTGTAGAGGTAGAGCGCCATTTCTTCACCGGTAAGCAAAACACCAGAAGCAGCTGAAGTTGTAGCTGAGAAATAAATTCCTGTTGCTTTCAGACGGCTTGCATTTGCGTTGTCGATAACTTGACATGCAGAGTAAGTTTGGTTGTTGGTACCCGGACGGTAGTAATTGCCACCAGTTGGAGACCCAGTTGTTGGGTCAGCCTGTGCGTAGCTGAACATAGAGTCTGTTACAGTGAAGGTAGTGGTCAATACGTTGTCTGCATTGTAGTCGTCTGCTGTACTTAAAGTTAGGGTATAAGTAAGCGTGTAGGTTCCTGCAGGGTAAGAGGCCAA
The DNA here is from genome assembly GCA_964540625.1 of uncultured Lishizhenia sp. Classification (GTDB taxonomy): domain Bacteria; phylum Bacteroidota; class Bacteroidia; order Flavobacteriales_D; family Crocinitomicaceae; genus UBA952. The sequence goes on from CAZINO010000058.1 coordinate 3,176, forward strand.
AGAAAAGTTTGGCAAGCTAGATGCGCCACCAGGAATGACGTCGAGAGAGTCACCAGCAGCAAGGCTGATTCCAGAAGCTGTGTTATCGTAAACAGTTGCACCAGATGGATTTGTGATCTTAGCGTTCAATGCCATGCCTGTTTGCGCTTGGTTACCATAGTTGTAAACGCGTGAACCCAAATCAAAGTTAAATTCGGTTCCGTTCTGCGCCAACTGTGAAGGAATCATGGCTTGGCGTGGCAATAAAGTAGCTGCACCAGAAATACCACCATCGTTAGGGAATAAACCTGTTTTGTTACCCAAGAACATGACAACTGGTCCGTTGGCCATTTCAGCGATAAGCGCCAAACCGTCAGTGAGGTCAAGCATCACTACTGGAATGGTTACGTTTGCTCCTTGAGAACCAGCACCCATGGCAATTACTTCTCCTGGATTGCGGTTTACAACAATGACACCAACCGCACCAGCGTTTTGCGCGTTAAGTGCTTTAACACCGAACTCACAGGTATTGCGGAATACGACTGCAATTTTACCAGTTAGGTCATTGATAAGTGGATTACATCCTTCAGCAGAGACAGGGTTACCTTGTGCATTGGTACCGGTAGAACCGTCATCGACGATTTTGAGGGTATCTTGAACAAAAGTTCCTGGGATGTTAAAGTCAGGAGTTCCCCAACCGCTTCCTGGATCTGCCCATGTGTGGGTATAATTGGCAACGATGCTTTGCGGCGAGATTCCCGCTGCAATCACCTGTGCGTAGGTAGTAGCGCTAAGCACCACTGCACTGATTGTAAGTAAAAGTTTTTTCATAGTTGATTTTTTAGATTTGCCCTAAAGTTAACGAATTTTAAAAAACCAACAAAAACCAATGAATATTTATCAAAAAAGGGCGCCTAAGCGCCCTTTTTCAATGAAAATTAATGGTAATGCTTTATTTAAACCAAATAATCAAATAGTAGAAAATCGCAGCCAATAAACCACTCACTGGAATGGTGAGAATCCATGCCCACAATAAGTTGATGGTTACTCCCCAGCGCACCGCACTAAGACGCTTGGTGGCGCCCACCCCAATAATTGAACCCGTGATGGTGTGTGTTGTCGAAACTGGGATTCCGAACTGAGATACCGTAAACAGGGTAAGAGCCCCTGCGGTTTCGGCGCAAACACCTTCCAGCGGTGTCACCTTGGTAATCTTAGTACCCATTGTTTTGACAATCTTCCAACCACCCATCAAGGTTCCAATACCAATCATTAGGTAACATCCAAAAGCCACCCAAAAAGGCATCGTGTCAGAATGTACTTTTGTTTTGATTTTGTGTCCTTCCAAAAGTTCACCAGACGCTTGGTCTATGTATTCACCAAAAATACCGGCATACTTGTAATTTTTGTTGAGGATTTTGTCCAAGAAAATTGTGTCATTGGTTTTTGCATCGCAAAGCGCATCACCAAATGTGTAGATTTCGATTTTGTGCATTTCCTCGTCAATCGCTTTGAACGACGGTGCTCCTTGTACAGTTGTCAGCGTTTTACCATCTTCTGCATACAAAGATGTTCCGGAAGCTGCATCGATGATTTCTTTGTGATCAATAAAGTAAACTTGACCATTGAGTTCGGCAACCTCGGGCTTGAACTTGTGTTTTTTACCCTCTGCATCATCGAATTCAATTTGCATGAGCTCTGTGATTTGTAAATCTTTTGGTACGGGTTTGTCAAGTTTGCCCTCGCGGCCCATGTTGCCGTATACCAATAACGCAGCACAAATAATACCCATTACCTTCTGAGAATCTGCCCCACCATGACCCAAAGAAAACGCGGCCGATGAAAGCAACTGCAATTTCTTGTGCATATTGGCCTCTTTGAGTGCAGATGGTTTTCTACTTCCGTGCGCAATTTCAAACCAAATGTAGACAAGAATGAATACAGCAATCATGCCTATAACGATATACATCATGATGGGCTTCATATCAATGTACTCAATCATGTATTCCATTACGGCAATTGTAATTCCAGAGAGTGTGAGAATAACGAGCATTTTTTTCCAAAAAGACCGCGAAATCGTAACCACGGCAATGAGGTAGGCAATAAACCCTCCAATTATTGGCGCCAGGAAGATAAACATAACTACCTTGAGAATTTCCCCGCTTTCTATCACCCCAAAACCGGCGTGTGCAACTGCTGCACCAGCAAAGCCCCCGATTAAGGTGTGTGAGGAGGAAGAGGGTATGCCTAACCACCAAGTAAGTAGGTTCCAAAAAGTAGCTGCAAGTAGACCGGCTAAAATTACCCAAAGGTCAATTGCGCCGTTATCTACTGTTTTGGCGACCGTATTACCGACACTCATGTCGAATACCCAGAAGGCAACAACATTAAATAGCGCAGCCCATAGTACGGCTTGAAAAGGCGTCAATACTTTAGTTGATACAACTGTTGCAATAGAGTTGGCCGCATCGTGAAAACCATTAACGAGGTCAAATAGCAATGCGATGCCAATGACGATTAGTAATAAAGTAAACATCAGAATGTTTTTAAATGAGGTTATGCGTATTTGACCACAATGGATTCAATCACGTTTCCTGCGTCTTCGCACTTGTCTGTTGCAGTTTCCATGACCATATAGAGTTCACGACGCTTAATGAGTTCTTTGGCGTCTACATCTGAATTGAACAATTGCTCAATACTCATATCAAAGATGTTGTCCGCGTTGTTTTCAATGCTATTGATTTTAATGACGCATTCAATGATTTTCTGTGTATTCTTCAAATTGCGCAATTCCATTACAGCAGCTTTCACCGCAATTACAGCGTCCAAAATAGCAGCAGCTGTTTTTTGTATGCCTTGATCTGCAATTGGATCAATTTTATAAAAGTTGATTTTCTTGCCGGAAGCATAAATATAGTCGGCAATATCGTCAAGTGCAGAGGCTAAAGCGTGGATATCTTCTCTATCAAAAGGGGTTATGAAGTTTTTACCCAATTCAATAAAGATGTTGTGGGTAATGTTGTCATTCTGATGCTCAATTTCGCGCATCTCTTCGATGATTGCAGCTCTTTTGTTGAAATCTGCTTCATGAACCACCTGTTGAAGCTTTTGAGCAATGCGCTCAAGATTGTTACTGGCGTCTTCAAATAATGAATAAAACACCTTGTCTTTTGGAAGAAAATAACTTAAAATACCAGCCATAATTTTTGATTTTATTGGACAAATGTAGGAGTAACTAGTTGGGAATTAAAGTGCGGTACTTTTTGTTAACGTAAACATAACATTGTATCAAGGTCCAATGGTAATATACGAGTGAATCATGTCAAGTGGTTCACTTAATAACGCACGCTAATGTTAACAAAAGATTAAGAAGATTATATAAAAGTTAAATGAAAATAAATCTAATGTTAACTAAATGTGAAGGATATAATTTTGAACTCGAAATTAAAGCGAGAAAAAATGATAAAATTCTACATGACCATGATTGGCCTCTTTTTAGCGGTCGGTTCTTTTGCACAACAAATAACAGACACAACCAAAGCGAAAGCACCAGTTAACTCAAAAAAATGGTATGAAAGCGTGCAAATGCGCGGTTATATGCAAGTTCGTTACAACGGCTTACTTCAAACCAATGAAGATTTAGAATGTGAACAATGTGACAAGAGCTGGGGCGGCGACGACGACTTTTTTATCCGACGTATGCGTCTTATTTTTTATGGCCAAGTAAGCCCTAGGGTTTATTTTTACATTCAACCTGATTTTGCCAGTGCGCCATCTTCTAGCGCGATGCATTTTGGTCAATTGCGCGATGCTTATTTTGATGTAGGCCTAGATGAGAAAAACGAGTTCCGTTTCCGAATTGGGCAATCTAAAGTGCCGTACGGTTTTGAGAACATGCAGTCTTCGCAAAATCGATTGCCACTAGACCGTGCCGACGCGATGAACAGTGCCGTTACAAACGAACGCGACCTCGGTGTTTTCTTTTATTGGGCGCCCGCAAAAACGCGTAAATTGTTTTCTTCTTTGGTGAGCGAAGGCTTGAAGGGATCCGGAGATTATGGCGTATTAGGAATTGGTGTTTACAACGGACAAACAGCCAATAGACCAGAGCTAAATGCAAACAAACACGTTGTGGCACGCGCGTCTTACCCTTTTCAGTATAAAAATCAAGTTATAGAAGCAGGTATTCAAGCCTACAAAGGACAATTTACTCTTTTGTCTACTACCTCAGGAGTGGCTACGCTTACCGATAAATTATATACAGACGAGCGCGTTGGCGCCACCTTTGTATTATATCCAAAACCTTTTGGAATTTTAGCTGAGTACAACATTGGTCGTGGACCTGAGTATGATAAGTTTACGAATTCAATCATCGAAGCACCGTTAAAAGGCGGATTTATTACGGCTAGCTATAAAATCGACTTTAAAGGGCAAACCCTTATACCTTTTAGCCGCTACCAATACTACGACGGGGGTAAAAAACATGAGTTAGATGCCCGCAGCTATGAAGTGAAGGAATTAGAAATCGGTGCAGAGTGGCAACCAAATAAAAACTTTGAATTGGTAGTAATGTATACCATGTCGGCCCGTCGTTTTGAAGATGCTGTCAACCCAACTAATTTCCAACGTGGTAATTTATTGAGAATTCAAGCTCAAGTAAATTTTTAATGGAACGCATAGATACAAAAAAGGGCGGCCCGCAGGGTCGCCCTTTTTGATTTTAAAAAAACTTAAATCCTACTTTGCAGCCGCAAATTTTGCAGCAACCACTTCCCAGTTGATGACGTTGAAAAATGCGTTGATGTAATCTGGGCGACGGTTTTGGTAATTAAGGTAGTAAGCGTGTTCCCATACATCTAAGCACAGAATTGGCGTGCCATTGCAACCCTCACCCATGAGTGGATTGTCTTGGTTGGCAGTAGAACAAATTTCGAGTGCGCCGTTGCTTACACACAACCAAGCCCAACCTGAGCCAAAACGCGTTACGGCAGCCTTTGCAAATTCGTCTTTAAAAGCTTCGAAAGAACCAAAAGCGGTATCAATTGCGGTAGCTAATTCACCACCTGGATTGCCGCCTGCGTTTGGTGCCATGATTTCCCAGAAGAGGTTGTGGTTCCAGAAACCACCACCGTTATTGCGCACTGCTGGTTTGTCTTTACAAACCTTTAGAATTTCTTCGATGGACATGTTTTCCATGTCGGTACCGGCAATGGCATTATTTAAGTTTGTTGTATAAGCTTGGTGGTGCTTACTGTGATGGATTTCCATAGTGCGCGCATCGATGTGTGGCTCGAGGGCGTCGTAGGCATAAGGTAAAGTTGGAAGTTCAAAAGCCATTTTGATCTTGTTTTTAAAGGTGAATATTGTTTGATTTCTGCTACAAAATTACAACAAAATTCACCACGCATTGTTCTTGGTGTATCTTTGTACCATGAACCCAGAGCGTCCGATTTCCGATTGGCTACCCTTGTCTTTAAAAGAGGCAGAAAAACGAGGTTGGGAGGCCTTTGATGTCATTCTCATTTCAGGTGACGCCTACGTAGATCACCCGAGCTTTGGTACGGCTGTCATTGGCCGCATTATCGAAAGTGAAGGATTTCGTATTGGAATTGTTGCGCAGCCCAATTGGCAAGATGACCTTCGCGATTTCAAAAAGCTTGGTAAGCCGAAATATTTTTTTGGCGTAACCGCCGGCTGCATGGACTCCATGGTGAATCATTACACCGCCAACAAACGCTTGCGCTCTACCGATGCCTATACCCCAGGTGGCCAGGCCGGCTTCAGACCAGACTACGCCAGTATTGTCTACAGTAATATCCTCAAAGAACTTTATCCAGATGTTCCGGTTTTACTCGGCGGTATTGAGGCTTCTTTGCGTCGGGTAACCCACTACGATTATTGGAAAGACCAACTCATGCCCTCTATTCTCGTCGATGCCAAAGCTGACTTACTGGTTTACGGAATGGGTGAACAACCTTTACGGACTTTACTTCGTTTACTGAAGCGCGGTGTGCCCTTTGAACAAGCTAAAACCATCAATCAGGTGGCTTTCTTACAAGACGCGCAGCTCGAACTTCCAAAAAATAAGAATTGGGAAACCGTGGAGTTGGCCAGCCACGAAGTCTGTTTAAAAGACAAACTCAAATACGCTGCAAATTTCAAAGTGGTAGAGGTTGAGTCCAACAAATGGGCAGCCAACCGCATCATTCAACAAGTTGGCAAACAAACACTCGTTATCAATCCGCCGTTCAAGACCATGACCGAAAAGGAGATGGACGGCTCTTACGATTTGCCTTACACGCGTTTACCCCATCCTAAATACAAAAAACGAGGCGCTATTCCTGCCTACGACATGATCAAATTCTCGGTCAATACCCACCGTGGTTGTTTTGGGGGTTGTAGTTTCTGTACCATATCAGCCCATCAAGGAAAATTCATAGCTTCTCGAAGTGAAAAATCGATACTCAAGGAGGTGGAGGAACTCACCAAACATCCTGAATTCAAAGGATACCTTTCCGATATCGGAGGTCCATCAGCGAATATGTATCGCATGAAAGGCAAGGACGAAGCTATTTGTGCCAAATGTGTTTCGCCTAGTTGTATTCACCCCGTTATTTGTCACAACCTCGATACTTCGCACAAACAAATGACTGAGCTTTACCGCAAAATTGACAAATTCCCCGGAGTCAAAAAAGCATTTGTGGGTTCGGGTATCCGCTATGACTTATTGGTTGATGACTTCAACAAAAACAACGAAGACGGCAACCACGACGAATACATCGAGCAGGTCATTACCCGCCACGTATCGGGCCGCTTAAAAGTAGCTCCTGAGCACACCTCAGATGCGACGCTTAAAATCATGCGCAAGCCATCATTTCAGTACTTTCATAAATTCAAAGAGAAATACGATCGCTTGTCAGCCAAACACGGCCTCAAACAACAGCTCATACCATACTTTATCTCTTCTCATCCTGGCTGCGAAGAAATCGATATGGCCAATTTAGCAGCCGAAACCAAAGACATGGGCTTTCAGCTCGAACAAGTTCAAGATTTTACACCTACGCCCATGACCGTTGCTGAAGTTATTTATTACACAGGCGTGCATCCGTATACGCTAAAGCCGGTGAAAACTGTCAAGACCCGAGAAGAAAAGCTGAACCAAAACCGTTATTTTTTCTGGTATAAAAAGGAAAACAAAGACTGGATCCGTCAGCGCTTGCAAAAAGCAAAGCGGCCTGATTTACTTGAGAAATTGCTCGACGATACAAATCAAGATCAAAAGGCAGTTCCAAAATGGTTATCCGAGAAACGAAAAAAACGTTGAGCATACAACCAATTTGTACTACATCCGTCTTTATGACGTGTTTATAATTTAACGCAAGCGCATGAAACCTTACCTATTTTTAGTTTTTTTACTTTTCCCGCTTTATTTTTTTGCACAAGAGCCCGATCAATCTGAGGAAGATTACAAAGTAGAAATTCCAACATTTTCATCGACTCGGGTCATCAACGGTCATTCCGTAGAAACGCTCACCAAAGGCACCTATGAGTTCCGCATCGAGCACCGCTTTGGCGATATTGCTGGTGTAAATGGAGGTATTCAAAACATGTTTGGCTTTGATAACTTATCCGATATGCGCATTGCCTTAGAATATGGCTTTACGGATCAACTCATGGTAGGATTTGGTCGTTCAAAAGGAACCGGCGCACCCTATCGTTCCCTTGTAGATGGTTTTGTAAAATATAAGGTTATCGCTCAAGAAGAAAAGGCGTCACCTATTTCTATTACTGCTATTGCCGGATCGAGTTTTACATATATGACTGCAGCGCCAGATGAAGGCCTTGTTACACATTTTCCAAAAATTGAGCACCGTCTCAATTATTTTGCACAAGTGAACATCGCACATCATTTCGGTGAAAAGGGCGCCATTCAACTCATGCCCACACTGGTCCACAGAAACTATGTAGCCAGCAACGATCAAAATGAACTTTTTGCACTTGGTGTGGCAGGACGTATCCGCCTATCTTCTCGCTTTGCGCTAGTCGGAGAATATTATTACACCTTCAATGACCCTAACCTCAGACAATCTGGCTTCACGAACAGTGGTGCTATTGCACTTGAGTGGTTCACATTTGGGCATAATTTCACAATCAACCTCACCAATTCTGGCGGAATCGGGGAAACACAATTTATACCTTACACGACAGAACAATGGCAAAAAGGTCAATTTAGGCTTGGCTTTACTGTTGGCAGGAAATTTGTAATTGAATAAGCTCAACAAAAATCGATAACAATGAAAACCAGAAATTTTTTCCTTTCCTTCCTTGCATTTTTTAGCTTAACAGCGTTTACGCTAGTTGTCTTGGAGCACTATGTTGTTACCAAAGAGTTCAGTATAGAATTCAAAAGCAAAGACCCCTCTGGTTCATTTAAAATCATGGAAGGCGAAATCGATTTTGACGAAAAAGACCTTTCTAGTGCCAACTTTGACTTTAAAATCGATATTCGCTCGATTTCGACCGGTAATGGCATGATGACCAAAAAAGCACAAACTGCAGAATGGTTCGATACCGCAAAATACCCTTATGCAAAGTTTAAATCTACCAAAGTCGAGAAAAAAGAAGGCAATACCTACAACATAAACGGCAACCTGACCATCAAAGGAATTACCAAAGCGGTAACTGTTCCGGCAACTTACTCAAAAGCCAATGGGAAAATCACTTTTAAAGGTACTTTTTACGTAAATCGCATGGATTTCAAAGTTGGAAAGAAAAGCGATGCTGTTCCAGATCAAATGAAAGTGAATTTTGAAATTCCTGCACAAGGTAAATAAGATAGTCATGAAGAATTTCTCTATCATTTTTACGCTTGGCAGCTTCTTTCTTTTCTCTTGCACAAGAGATAAAATCACGCCTATTGATCAACAATGCAATACCACCATCTCATTTGCAAACGACGTCCTTCCAATCATGGAGGCAAACTGCGTGAGTTGTCATCAGCCTGGCAATGCATCGGGGGGTTATGACCTCAGTTCATATGCTGCAATTGCTGCCAACGCAAATGCAATTGTTGGTTCCATGAAAGCAAACGGTTACCAGCTGATGCCCATCGGCGGCCCAGCTTTAGCCGACAGCACCATTCAAAAAATCTCCTGTTGGATCAATCAAGGTAAGCAGGATAACTAAATTCACAACTCAATTATTCACCATGAAAAAATCAATTTTACCTCTCTCCTTTTTTATCCTGGGATTAGCAGCATTTTCATTTGTTGTTCCCAAAATAGATGGCATACAGGCCTCACCTCTAGATGCAAATGGTCCTGCAGGAGGAAAAACCGGAGCTCCAGGCGAACAAAACTGTACCAGTTGCCATAGTGGCGCTACCCAAAATGGCACCACTGAAAACCAATTGATCATCAATAACGATATCGGTTTTGGAATTACACAATATACACCGGGCGCAACCTATGCGGTCAATTTGTCTATGGCGAGTAATCCTGCAAAAAAGGGTTTTCAAGTGACTGCTTTGAATGGCGCAAATGCCATGGCTGGTAATTTTATTGCGGGCGCAAATACCCAAATTAAAACAGCAACTATTGCCGGTGGCCAACGAAAATATGCAACCCACAAAAGCACTTCAAACACCTCGGCTACGCAAGTTTGGAACTGGACTTGGGAGGCGCCTGCTACCTCAGAAGGAGCGGTTACCTTTTATGTGGCAACCAATAAGGCCAACAATAACAACAATGACAACGGTGACATCATTTATTTGTCACAGCATGTCTTTTTGAATGACGACGCAAGTCTTCAAGAGGCGACCATTGAGAACACCTTTGAAGTAGGATACTCACCTGAAAAAGACGCGGCCCTCATTACTTACGCTACCCTTTCTCATGCCAAAATGAGCATGAATTTGGTTAACCTTGAAGGAAAATCTGTTTTCAACAAGCAATTAGGAAGTACGGAAATAGGCAATAACAAACTTTGGGTAGAAATGCCAAAAGGTCTTGCAGATGGCATATACGTTTTACATTTCTTTGTGGGCAACAAGGCTTATTCTTCGCCAATTAGTATCCAACATTAATTGAATGTAAGGAGTGTCGCTTTTTGGGCATAAAATCCTTTTTGTTCGATAATAAATGACCTGAGGCTGTGGAATGCAGCCTCTTTTTTTGTCAGTTTGTAAACATGAAGTAAGTACCAATTGCCTTCTTCACTAAAATTGGCAAAAGAAATGTTTTGTAGTTTGATGAATCGACTTTCTGCCTGCGTCAACTGGTCCAAGTTATAAAGACACATTCCACCGTAAAATAAAGCATTTGCATCGTCAGGATACACCTCAAGAATTTGATCAAAATGCAAAAGCGCAAGCTTGTAATTTTCTTTGGAAAAATCCGTCAGTGCCTGACTCAACAGATTGATATATGGAACTTTAAGAACTTGTTCTCCGAACACGTTTTCTTCTGGTCTTTCAAAAGATTTGTCTTCTTCTTTTCGGTGATAGCGGTAATCAATGGCTTTTAGATTTTTAATGTACAATTCGCGGCCCATTTTCAAGGCCAAGGATTTTCCTTTGGTTTGGGTTGCTTCAATTTGCTCAATAGGCTTCTGATCCAAACGTTCCAACACTTCTATTAGAGATTCCGCACGATGGCTTTTTTCCTGCGTTTCAATAATAACTTGTTTGGGTGAGATGCGCAGTTGGGTTGGTGCCACCTTCATCTGTTGAATTTCTTTTTGGGTATGAATTTTAATGATTTGGGTGTGCTTTTGTGGTCCGTGCACCTTTGAAGTAAATTTTGATTGAGGTAGTGGTATCATCAAATACCCGATGAAAACCGATAAAATAACGAATGTACTGACCAAGGTTATTTTGAACTGTAGACTTTTCTGCTGCTTGTGTTTATTAAATTGCTCAAAACCCTTCCAAGCATTGGCATCTGATTGAAAGCCCTCCAACGCATCCATAGCAAAAACATCATCTACCAGTGCTTTTTCGATCTGGTGTTTTTCCTTCTGGTTGTTGGTTCGAAGGTATTTTTTAAAGAGCGCTCTACTTGCTTTCATTTTGCGTGTGTTGATCCATCAATACTTTGAGTTTTCGTTTGCCATTTTGGATATGGCTCTTTACCTCATTATATGTGAGGCCTGTTTGGCTCATAATTTGTTCGTAACTCAATTGCTCGAGGTAAAATAAGGTGATGCATTTTTTTTGTTGTTCTTTGAGTTGAACCAGGGCCCATTCGAGTAAATTGAGTTCCCTTTCGATATCAACCGCGTCGTGCTCAATGTGCTCCTCTACATGTACTTCTTCAATTTGGTATTGCACAATTTTATTTTTTCGTAGAAAACCAAGAGCGGCATTGCGGGCTACAGTATGCAGCCATCCTTTGAAGTAATTGATTTCATGTTTGAGTAACAATTGAGGCAGCTTTTCAAAGCACTCCATAGTGAGGTCCTCTGCATCGGTGTTACTTTTCGTGTATTTAAGCTGGACACCAAAGACAAGATGCCCATATCTTAAGTATAATTCATCGATACAAGCGTTCCATTGTTTGTCTTTGTAGACCTCAATGAGCTTTTCATCGTTTAATGACTTCAAATATGCCTTCCTTCCGAGTATCATCTCTTGCAAAGATGCCGAAAATACAGGCTTTCCACAAAAAAATGCAAAATAATGCAACCTTTCAAATGCTTGATCGTTAGACCACTGTGCTTTTCCTGAAAACAATTTTTAAAATTTCTTTCAAAAAAGCATTGCGAAACCAAAAAGAGTACATATCTTTGCA
>CAZINO010000059.1:0-9697 GCA_964540625.1 uncultured Lishizhenia sp.
CAAAGAGCGTATTAAAGCAGTAGCCAAAAACGGCCAATTTGACATCGTCATTACCGAAATTGGCGGTACCGTTGGTGACATCGAATCGTTGCCCTACGTGGAGGCAGTGCGTCAAATGCTATGGGAATACGAAAACGATTGCATCGTTGTTCACCTCACGCTTGTCCCCTACTTATCGGCAGCCGGTGAGCTCAAAACCAAACCAACCCAACACTCTGTAAAGCAACTCTTGGAGTTAGGCGTTCAACCCGATGTTTTGTGCTGCCGAACCGAACACGAACTCGACCTCGGCTTGCGTAAAAAAATCGCCAAATTCTGTAATGTCTCCGTTAATGCGGTTATAGAGGCCCGCGATGCCTCTTCAATCTACGATGTTCCGATTTTGATGCAAGCCGAAGAACTCGATACAGTCGTTTTAGAAAAATTGGGCTTATCTAAAAAACAGAGTCCTAAACTCGACAACTGGAAAGCATTTTTAGAGCGTCTTAAAAATCCGAAGCACACCGTTAAAATTGGATTGATCGGAAAATACGTCGAACTCAAAGACGCTTATAAATCCATTTCTGAAGCCTTTATTCATGCTGGTGTATCTAACGAGACCAAAGTTGAACTATCTTGGATTCATTCAGAAAATCTCGACCCAGACAATATTTCTAAAGAGTTAGAAGGTCTTGATGGCATTTTAGTTGCACCGGGTTTTGGTTCCAGAGGAATAGACGGCAAAATCGAGGCGGTGCGTTTTGCCCGCGAAAACAACATTCCTTTTCTTGGAATTTGCCTCGGGATGCAAATTGCCGTTATTGAATTTGCGCGCAACGTTTTGGGTCTTTCAGACGCCCACTCTACTGAAATGTCAGAAAATACAAGCGCCGCTGTCATTTCCATGATGGAAGAGCAAAAGCGCATTTCCAATATGGGCGGCACCATGCGTTTAGGTGCCTACAAGTGTGAACTCAAGCCAAATACACAAACTGCAAAAGCTTACCAAAACAACAATATCTCTGAACGCCATCGTCACCGTTACGAATTCAATAACCAATACTTGGCTGATTTCGAAGCAAATGGCATGATAGCAGCAGGTAAAAACCCTGACACCGGCTTGGTAGAGGTTGTTGAAATCCCTACCCACCAGTGGTTTGTTGGCGTTCAATTCCATCCAGAGTACAAAAGTACTGTAGATGCTCCTCACCCACTTTTTGTCGCTTTTGTAAAGGCGGCGCTTCAAAACAAAAAACACTAAATTATGGATCGCAACTCCACCATTGGCCTGGTTTTAATTGGCCTTATCATCACTGTTTTTTCGGTCATGAATCAGCCCTCTGAAGCTGAAATCAAGGCTGCTCAGAAAAAAGAAGCTAAAGTAGCCCGCAACAAATCGGTAAAAAAAGAAAACGCAGTTCAACAATTGCCCGCCAATACTTCGGTAGCTAAATCGAAAACTGCAGCCAAAGAATCTATCTCGAAAATCGAGAACGACGAACTGCTTATTGAACTCAACAATAAAGGCGGGATGGTAGCAGGGGTTTACCTCAAGAACTACCGCAACTACAAAGATTTTGCCGCCAACAAAGACAATGCACTTTGCCTATTTGAAAACGGAGATGCCCATAACCAGCTTGTCTTGAGTACCGCAAAAGGCAAGATTTACACCAAGAATCACTTTTTTGAATTGGTAAAAAGTACCAAAACAAGTGCCATTTACGAGGCGCAATTTGCAGAAGGCACCATCCGCCAGACCTATAAGCTCAACAAAGGACACGACCTTTCTTATAAAATTGAAGTCCTTGACAACAAAGGCTTTATTCTAGACAACACCGTCTTGAATTGGGCTGCCGATTTCAAAAAAACAGAACGTTTATTTTCTGAACAGCGACGCGTGTCTACCATTTGCTTTGAACAAACAGAGAGCGGCCTCGATTACCTCTCAGAAACTGCTAGTGAATCTGGCGTCGCTGAAGAAGACATCAAATGGGTAGCATTCAAGCAAAGTTATTTCTCGGCTATCCTCCACCCTACCAATGCTTTCCCTAAAAAAGGAACCAAATTCTTTATTCAAAACTTCAAAGAAGGCCACCCACAAGCCTGGACCCACCTCAAAGGCTACCACGCCACTATGGCCCTTGACTTTCAGAATAATGCAGCCTCATTCAATTGGTTTTTTGGACCCAACGACTACGAAGTCCTAAAGAGCTACAACAGCGGTTATGACGATATCCTCAATTTCGGTTGGGGCTTGTTCCGTTGGATCAACATTTACGCCGTTCAACCTATTTTCAATCTATTAGTAGACAACGGTATTGCACTCGGCTGGGCCATCTTGATTTTGACGCTCATCCTCAAAACCATTTTAATGCCGGTTCAATGGAAAATGTTCGTTTCCTCTGTCAAAATGCGCATACTCAAGCCAGAAATCGATGAGCTGAATGCCAAATACCCGAAGCAAGAGGATGCCATGAAAAAACAAATGGAAATGATGGCGCTTTACCGGGAGTCTGGCGCTAGTCCATTAGCTGGTTGTTTGCCAATGCTCATTCAAATGCCGATCTTATTGGCGGTATTCCGCTTTTTTCCGGCGGCCTTTGAATTGCGTCAAAAAGGTTTCCTTTGGGCAGAAGACCTGAGCTCCTATGATTCTATCCTCGATTTTGGTTTCCACTTACCTATTTACGGTGACCACATTTCCCTGTTTACACTTTTGATGGCAGGTACTACCCTTGCCTACACCTACATGAATAGTGGCAATATGCAAACGCCACAGCAACCGGGAATGCCCGACATGCGCATCATTATGTATATTTTCCCTTTCATGATGATTTTCTTCTTCAACAACTATTCTGCAGGTCTTTCCTATTACTATTTCATTTCTACCCTGATGTCCATCCTCATGATGGTCCTGATCAAGCGCTTCTTTGTCAACGAAGACAAACTCAAAGTCAAAATGGCCGAAAGAAAAGCCAATAGTGCTGCCAATCCAAAAGCCAAGAAAAAATCGCGCTTCCAAGAAAAACTCGAGGAAATGCAACGTCAACAGCAAGAAATGCTCAAAAACCGCAAAAAATAAAACCCATGAAATTTTTTATTGACACCGCTAACCTTAAGGATATTGCCGAAGCCCACGACATGGGAATCTTAGATGGCGTTACCACCAATCCATCTTTGATGGCCAAAGAAGGCATCTCAGGAAAAGCCAATATTTTGAAACATTATGTGGATATCTGCAATATTGTAGACGGCCCCGTGAGCGCAGAGGTAATCGCAACAGACTTCGAAGGAATGGTACGTGAAGGCGAAGAGCTTGCCGCCTTACATAAAAATATCGTGGTCAAAATCCCAATGATTGCAGAAGGTCTAAAGGCGATTAAATACTTTTCTGGCAAAGGCATTCGTACCAATTGTACGCTCATCTTTTCTTCTGGCCAGGCTTTGGTTGCCGCAAAAGCAGGTGCAACCTATATCTCACCATTTTTAGGGCGCCTAGATGACGTCTCCACCGATGGTTTGTCTTTGATTGAGCAAATCCGCGTCATTTACGACAACTATGCATTTGATACCGAGATCCTCGCTGCATCTGTGCGTCACCCCATGCATATTATCAATTGCGCAACAATTGGAGCCGATGTCATGACCGGTCCGCTTTCTGCCATCAAGGCGTTGGTCAAACACCCGCTTACAGATATTGGCCTCCAGCAATTTTTAGCTGATCACGCTAAAGCGAATCAATAAGCTAAGATGTTATCTAAAGAAGCGCGTAAAGCTTGGAATGAAGCCTTTTGGGCTGGTTTCAAAAACCATATGCGCGCTTGTCTTTCTGCCTCAGGCAAACGCGTTAATTGGATCAATTACCCAACGCAAGTTAAAAATACTTACTTGCGCATGGTTTGTGACGGCAAGCAAATTTTACTCTGCTACGATATCCAATTCAAGGACGCAGGTATTCAGGCCATTTTTTGGGAACAGCTTACCGAGCTAAAAGTGGTACTTGAAAGCAATATGTCCATCCCGACCCATTGGGAGCCACAAGTAGTCAATCATGAAGGGCAAACATTCGGCAGGCTATTTTGGCAACTCGAAAACGCCAATTTCTACGACCAAACCCATTGGCCGCTCATTTATGCTTTTTTCAAGAAACATTTAAGAGAGTTTGACGTCTTCTATCAAGAATTCAATGAAATTTTGATCACATTGGTTGACTAAATAGAATACCTATCTTTACACTATGAAATTATTCTTCACGATTTTACTATTTTGCTTCTGCACCTGTATTCAGGCCCAAACCAATTTATTGCAAACCGATTTTCAGACAGGAATCCCGAGCAATTATACCTTACTCAACCTCGACAACCAGACCCCTCACCCACTTGTATTGGAATACGCGAGCGGCTGGATCACCGCACCAGACCCTGAAAATCTAACTGATACCGTTGCAGCCGTAAGTTCTTATTTTGAAAACGCCGATACGGCTAACCGCTGGCTTATAACGCCTGCATTGCAATTGGGCGGATTCGGCAATTTTATCTCTTGGCAAGCAAAATCACACGACCCTTCATTTCCAGACGATTACTTGGTTTTGGTTTCTCATACGACCAATGACCCTAGCGCATTTACCGATACCATCGGTTCGGTTCAAGAAGAAAATTTTGAATGGACTTTTCGCGAAGTCAACCTTTCTGAAAATGGCTACAATGATTCTACCATTTACATCGCGTTTGTACTCAGAACCGTTGACGGATTCAAATTGTACATAGACGACATCGAAGTACGCAAAGACGACCCTGTAGGCATCATTGAAATGCCAACCGTTGATTTAGTGGTTTATCCGAATCCGAGTTCAGACCTCATTTTCGTAAAAAATATCCAAGACGTTTCGAAACTTGAAATACTGGATTTCAACGGTAAAGTTTTACTTCATTCTTTCCAATCGAGCATTTCAATAGCCGAGCTGCTTAACGGTTCATATCTATTGCGCTGCACCACCCCTAACGGCACTTACACCAAGCCCATTCTTAAACTGTAATGAAGCAGTTGCTCCAAGAAGTTGAAAAACGCGTTCGCGAAAAATTCACCGATCAAGAAGGAAGTCATGACTGGCAGCACATCGATCGGGTCCGAAAAAACGCACTCCTGTTGCAAAAAACTGAAGGTGGCGATGCCCAACTCATTGAATTAGCAGCGTTGCTTCACGATTTCTCAGATCATAAGTACAACGGTGGAGATTTTCTGGCTGGTCAACAAGTTGTGTATACCTTATTAAAGGAGTTGAATGCGCCTGAAAAAATAGCTCATGCGGTTGCACAAATTGTCGGTGTTGTGTCTTATAAAGGCGCGCAAGTTCCCGATGAAAAAACATCGTTGGAGGGTCAAATTGTGCGCGATGCGGACCGCCTAGACGCAATTGGTGCAATCGGAATTGCGCGTGCTTTTGCATATGGGGGTAGTCGTGGCAGAGCTTTGTATGACCCAACAATAGCTCCTACCTTACACCAAACCAAAGAAGCTTACGCCCAAGACAAAGGTCATACGATCAATCACTTTTACGAAAAGCTATTGTTGCTCCAAGACCGCATGGAAACCCTTAGCGCCAAAAAAATTGCGGCACAAAGACACCAATTCATGCTGCATTTTTTAACACAATTTAAAAAAGAGTGGGCGGCCGAAAATCAGGATATTTCTTAAAAAAAGCAAGTTCATCAGCGGCAATGGCCTTTTGAAATTTTTGTGCTGCTTGACTTTCCGGATACAAGAGCTGATGTGCGCTTCTTTGCTGTAAATCTTGCCATTCCCCTATTATAGACAATGTTGCTCGGTCCAATAATTGGGTCTTGAATGCTTCCCAGACAGCCGCGGTGGCTTTTTGATTTGGATGTGCACCATCGTCTTTGAAATAAGCGTAATCGCGTAACTGATCTAAGACCAATTCATAAGCCTCAAAATAAGTGCAATTCGGCAGCTCAGTGAGTTCCTCTAAAAGCAAAATCAACCTTGCCTTGCTGCGGTTATTACCAACCAGACCGTCTTTTAAATGCCTAACTGGGCTCAGTGTAAAGACAATTTGCAACGACGGATTGAATGTCCTGATTTCATCTATTAGCTTTTTCCAGGTAGCGCGTAGAGTGTCCGTATTCGAAAGTGCTTTCTGAAATTGCGAACTTGGTGCTTTATGGCAATTTGCAACTAGTTCATGATCTGCACAAAGCGTATAAGCCCAACTACTTCCAAAAGTGAGCAAAAGATGGCTGCTTTTTTGAAGTGCACCACGAAGATCTAGGTAAAGTGCTTCAAATTTTTGATTGAGTGCTTGTTCGGACATCGCGTAGAAAGTCCCGGATAAATCCCAAGACAAGAAAACGTCGTCGCGTTGGTGAATCCGAAGTGGTTGGTATTGATCAGAAAGCGCCCAAAAAAGTAATTTTGACAACGCCAAAGGATGAAAAATAGTACCTCCGGGGTTGACTTTAGCATCAAAACCATTTTCTTGTAGCTTTCTGCCGATGTCATCTGAAAAACAGCTCCCTAGTAATAGCAGTTTACTTTTGTGCGAAATGCGTTGATAAGCACTCATTGATCTGCTAATAAAGAAGCTGCATTGGCCAAAGCGGCTTCTGAAATGATTTCCCCACTTAATAAACGTGCAATTTCTTGCGTGCGCTCGACAGGCGCAAGGGTACTTACTTTGGTTTGCATGCGTTCGTTGACCACCGTTTTTTCAACGAGAAAATGATGAGCAGCCTTTGCCGCTACCTGAGGCAAGTGAGAAATGGCCATGCACTGTCCATTTTGAGCCATTTCATTGAGCAACCTTCCTATCTTTAAAGCGACGTCGCCTGAGACACCTGTGTCAATTTCATCAAAAATGATCGTTGGCAAGGCCTTTTTCTCAGAAACCATTTTTTGCAAAGCCAACATGAGTCGAGAGAGCTCCCCTCCACTCGCAGCGCGTTCAACGGCTACAGGATTGTGACCTAAATTTGCCGAAAAGAGCAATTCTATTGCCGAACACCCAAAAGAATTGAGTTGATCAGTTTGTTGCAGATCAAAAGCCAATGTGGTATTGGGTAGTTTTAGTTCATTCAATATTTGTTTTAATTGTGCGGCAAGCGCGCCCACTCCGGAAACCCTACTTTGGTGTAAAGCCTTGGCATCTGCCCACAATTGCTGTTCGCGTTCGGCCAATTCTCGACGCAAGTCGTTGAGGGTTTCTAACTGTGCTTGAAGGTTTTGAGCCTGGTTGCTCAGTTGATTTTGTATGTCTATTAATGCGGCAATATCCTGAACCCTATGCTTGTGCAAGACTGAATTAATTTTATCCTGAAGAGCCTCCAATACAGGAAGTTGGCTTGGGTCAAGCTCTTGGGCACTTGCCCTTGATGCGTCTCTTGATAATTCTTTTATTTCGATAAGGAGCGCTTCCAACCTTTCGGCAAAACTGGACATCTGAGCGTCGATGTGCTTGACTTTATCTAATACCAACTTGCGTTGATACAACGAAGCGTAGGGTCCGTTGTCGTCTTGCAAGGATTCCAGAGCAGCATGCGCCTCTTGTAGCTGGGCTGCATTGGCATAACGCTGAAGCTCGGTTTCTAGTCCTAATATTTTTGGATCGTGAAGCTGCAAGGCCTCTAATTCTTCTCGTAAAAAATCATTGTAGTCTTGCTGGGCACAATCTTGGTCATATTGTATTTGCTTTGCCGCAAATTCTCGTTGGCGTAATTGAAAGCTTTTAAGCGCATCCGAAAATGCGGCTTGCTGCTCGCCCAGGCCAAGTAATAAATCGATGAGTTGTAGCTGATAGCTTTTTGACTTGAGCTCAAGTGTATTGTACTGCGAGTGAATTTGCAGCAAATTACCCGTGAGCTGTTTGAGTACTTGCAAAGAAACAGGCGTATCGTTGATAAAAGCCCGGGATTTACCTTCAGCTGCAATTTCTCGACGGATCAGGGTCTGAGGCTCAAAATCGAGGTCATTTTGCTCAAAAAAAGGTAAAAGCGTTTGAGGTATATCAAAAACCGCCTCGACAATGGCCTTTTTAGCACCTGGTGCCAAAACGCTCAGATCAGCGCGCTCACCGAGTATGAGTTGTGTAGCCGCTAAAATTATGGATTTTCCAGAGCCAGTTTCACCCGTAAAAACGGTAAATCCATTCTGGAAATCGAGCTGAACAGCATCGATGAGTGCAAAGTGCTGAATGCGAAGCGAACGAAGCATTAGTCGAGAATTGTGGCGTAACGCGTAGAGTTAGCTGGATCAAGTTTCTTTAAAAGATTGACTAAATCTTGTTTGTCCTTGAGTTCTGAATCAGAAAAAATATTTTTAAGCTCGGTCGTTTTACCGAATAAAAAACTCACAATATTAACCGTATTAGGCCTTGTTGCCATAATTGGGCCCAATAAATTAAGTGCGGCAACAATGGCTTTTTTTCCTTCTTCTTTTTTGTCGTAGAGTTGGTCAAGCCCCAAACGGTGATACTGATATAAACAGACACGAAAAGGTTCAAAAACAGGCTGTAACATGTTGTCGGCTAAATAAAAACGATTGCGCTTGCTGCTTTCAGAAGATTTCCAACCTGCAGCACCGCCTGTCTGGGCAAGGGTTACAATTTGCAACGCTTCCTGAAAATAAGGTGTTCCACCTTTTAAAGAAAAAGAATCGTAATCCATGCCAATGATAAAATAGGCATAAAATGCCAAGATGGACGTCAGGTTATCACGGTATTGATTGGGAACGTAATTCAGAACAGCCCCTCTAGAAAAGGTTGCCTGGAAGTTTTCATCCTGAAAATTAAATAAAGTAGAATTGTAATTGCTGTTAAAAGCAGGGCGAACACTCGAAACTTGGATATCACCCTTGTACGCACCCGTAGCTGGGATTTCGCGAATTTGAATTTGAATATTACAATTGATGCGCTCTTCGGTCTTGAACTTGTCTTTGGTCCAGACGGTATTGTTCATGATTTCGGTGATGCTCTGTTTCATCTGATTGATGATCTCTTGTTCGGTGGAACTCACCTCTACCTTATTGTCAACGACGATATTCACCTGACAATTGAGTTCTTGGGCAGTCACGTACTGACAAATCAATAAAACTATTATTAAAAAAAAAGTCTTTTTCATGCGTTTGCGTCGAGGTATTGAATCAATGCTTCTGCAGTAGCTGCTTTGCTTTGTAAAGGCAAATCCAGGCGCTGCTCGGCTTTATCGAAGATACTAATTTTATTGGTAGGCGCTGCAAATCCAGATACACCATCATGTTGTTCATTCAGGACGATATAATCGAGGTTTTTCTGCCTTAATTTACTTAACGCGTTTTGTTCTGAATTATTGGTTTCAAGTGCAAAACCCACCACAATTTGTGTAGATTTATGCGCTGCAGCCCAGGCCAATACATCCGGGTTCTTAACGAGTTCGAGCTGAATTTGATCTTCCTTCTTTTTAATTTTTTGCGTTGCTTTTTCTTTGGGTTTGTAATCGGCTACAGCGGCACTAAAAATACCATGAGTGGCCCAAGACCAATGCGCTTGAACTGTATGAAGTAATTCTTGAGCGGTTACAATTGAAATTGTACGCAAATTGGGATGCGCCAAGGAAAGTTGAGTTGGCCCTGAAATCAGTAAAACTTCGTGGCCAGCCGCAAGCGCTGCCGCGGCAAGTGCATAACCCATTTGCCCCGTTGAATGATTACTTAAATAGCGCACAGGGTCAAT
>CAZINO010000059.1:9797-14829 GCA_964540625.1 uncultured Lishizhenia sp.
CTCGCCATTTTGGATAGCGTATTGGCAGTGGCGGGTGCAATAAGCATGAGATCAGCCCAAAGACCGAGCTCGACATGGTTGGTCCAGACGCCGGTGTCTTTGTTCCAAAATTCAATATGAACAGCTTGTTCGCTAAGTGTAGCCAAAACCAGGGGGCTTACAAAATCGGCTGCAGACGGCGTTAAGACACAACGCACCTCTGCACCATGCTTTTTTAGTAAGCGAACTAAAATAGGGATTTTGTAGGCAGCAATACCTCCTGAAATACCAAGAAGGATCCGCTTGCCGCGCATGCTTATTGCAATGACTCTGGTTTGCGAAGGTAGATTTTTTCTTCTAACAACTCTTGCATAGCAATTGCTGTAGGCTTCGGCATTTTTTCGTAATGCTTAGAGATTTCAATTTGCTCACGGTTTTCAAAAACCTCTTCAAGGTTGTCGGTATGTGTGGCAAATTCTTGCAATTTTTGAGTCAATTCTTCTTTGAGTTCTGTAGAAATTTGGTTTGCTCTTTTTGAAATAGCAACCAAAGACTCGTAGATATTACCAGTTTTTTCTTCGACCAAAATGGTGTCGCGGGTAACTGTTGTACGTTCTGCAGAGATGTTTTTGAAACTCATTGTGTAGACTTTATTTGATTTTTTCAAGCGCCGCGATGTAGGCTTCCAATTCTTTTAGATACGGAGAACTAGCATAGCGAAGTGCAAAGTTACGGAATCTTTCGTTAGTTTGGGCGCTGCGCTCACTTTTTTTACTTTCAATACTATTGATGGTCATGAAATAAGAATTCTTGACGAGGATATAATGTGCTTTCTCCACAAACTGGGAACGACTGTAATTTTCCAAAAAACCCTCGGCAGCAGAAACGGCAGCCTTGTAGTTTTCAGTACGGTCGTAGAGTTCCACGGCATCAAAGGCTTTGCGTTCTAGCTTGAAATGCAGTTGATCTATGATTTGATTACAAGTATCCACTAAATAAGATCCTGGATAACGGTCCACAAATTGCTGCACATTGCTGATCGCAAGCTCTGTTTCGGTCTGATCAAGTGAATGTTCTGGCGAATTTTTGACCGAACACATCGCGATCATAAACAATACTTCTTCCGATTTATTGCTGTATGGAAAACGCTGCATGTAAGAACTGTAGTAGTATTGCGCCATGTAATAGTCTTCGATCTCGTAGTATGATTGTGCCATTCGGTAATAAGACAACTCACCTTCTCCGGATTTGGGTGCGTGCTGATAAATTTGTTCGTAAAGAACAATTGCTTTATTGAATTCTTTTTGATCGTAAAGCTCGTTGGCACTCACAAACTTTTGACTGTAATCAGAACCTTTGACAATTTTGGCATAATCAGAACAAGCGGTAAGGCCGGCTGCAAAGAGTAAGAAAAGCAATAGTTTTTTCATATTATTTAACTCTTAGACTACGGCCTAACTGGAGTACTGTAGTGGGTTTGATACCGTTTAACTGACATAATTTGGCCACGGTAGTGCCATTGCGCGCGGCAATTTCGGTGAGGGTATCGCCCGGACGCACCTTGTAGTAGCGTACTTGCGGCGTGCGCACAACAACAGGCGCCTGCACAACCTCGGCCGGATGATCTTCGTAGTAATCTGATGGTTTGGCACCTGGTCTAAATAAGCCTTTATGCACAAATAAATTTTCGTTTTTTAGTTCTTTTGCTGCGAAATCAATGATCTCTTCAGGGTTCATGGGTGCATCGTAGAATCTTATTTCAAAGTGCAAATGCGAACCATAAGAGCGGCCTGTGTTGCCGCCAAGACCAATAGGTTCTCCGGCGACGATATCTTGATCTGGATACACCAAAAATTTACTCAAATGCGCATAAAGTGTTTCTAGGCCGTTCGGGTGTCGGATAATCACCAAATTTCCATACCCGCCGTCGTTGTATTTGGCGTAGCGTACTTTCCCTGACCAAGTTGCGTATATGGTGTCTCCAGTTTCCAAATCGATGTCGATGCCGTTGTGGTTTCTTCCATTACGAGGACCGTAGCGAGAAGTAACAATACCGGGAGCAGGCATATGAAAATGTTGGTCAGATTCGTTGTTGACACAAAGCCAGAGGGTATCTTTGAGTTTACCCATGTCATTGCGGCTCGTAAAACACACTTCGTTGCTCCAGGGATGCGAAAAACTGGGGTCTTGCGCTTTCATTTGGGCATGAATGCGCGGATTCATGATGCCGTCAAAAGTCGAAACTTGAAGAAAGGCCCATGTTTTATTGCTGTACAAGACGACTTTTCCTGCAGCGGTTTCTATGGTATCCAATGCGCGTTGTGCACGCAGCTGAAAGCCAAGCACAGAAAACAGGAAGATAGCAAAGATGGACAGTTTCAAAATCAAATTTTACGTTGCAAATTTAGTGATTTCCTACGATATGGACCTGACCCCAACAACGTCGAGTAAAAAGAAAACGGGTTCATTCGCCCCAATAGACTTGCCATAGCCTTTGCTGCCATAGGCTTGCTCAGGTTGTAAAATCAGGTAATAACGCTCTCCTTGCAAGGCATTTTTAAGGATTTTGCGCAGCCCGGGCACAGCTGTTTTTTGACCGACCACAAAGCGCTGCGGAAACTTACGCGCCACAATTGCATTTGCTTTATTTGGTGTCGAGGCAACGTATTCATAGGCAATTTCCTTGGCGCCGCCTTCTTCTAAAGTAAAAGGTTGGCCGTCGGCAAGTTTCCATGCGCGTATGCCATCAGCATCTATACTCGGTTTGATTTTAGAAAGCACCTTCACATAAAGCCAATTAGGTGTATTGGGTGCCAACACATCTTTGATTCCTTTGGCACCATATGCCAAAGCAGCCGGAATTTCAATTTTGACGAAATCCCCAACTTTTAGATGCGCAAAAGCGAGATCCCAACCTGGTGTTTGCATGCTGTAGCCAACCACAAATGGGATAAACGGTAATTCGATACGGTTGTTGCCATCAATGATTTTACCGTCAGGGGTCCCCAAACGGTAATCGATGAGCGCCATTTCGCCTGATTTAAATCCTGGCCCGTTGCCACGCTCAATCCATTTAAGAACTATTCCGCTCGACAACTTCTTGGTTTTGTCCACCTTCCCTTTTTCAAAGTTGATCAAGTTTTTTTTGGATCCTTCTACACTCGTGTCAAGTTCGGTAAGATCTTGGGTGTTGGCTTTGGTAATTTGTTTGGTGTCTTTTTTGCTTTTATCGCTATCGTTGCAAGCAAAAAAGGTCAGTATCAGTATAAAAAGGAAAATATTTTTCATTGTAAATCAATAAGTTCAAGATCAATATAGAGTATACTTTGTGGCGGAATTTTCATGCGGTCACCAAGCAAGCCGTGACCCAAGTAGCTCGGCAAAATGAGTTTGGCCCGATCGCCTTTTCGAAGCAATTGTAGGGCTTCATGTATACCAGACTCTTTTTCGGAATGCGCAATCGTGATGCGTTCGATTTCATCGGGCTTGGTTTGATAGCAGACAGTGCCATCGAGCAGGCCGATCTGCAAACGAACCAGCGCTTGCTGACCATCTTTTGCCAATGGCAGTTGCTCTAGACCCTTTTGGTAAATGTAATAGCGCAAACCAGAAGGTGTTTTGGTCATTTTGAGTTGGGTAAAATGCGCCAAAAAGGTCTCTATTTTTAGGTTTTCTCGGATGCTGAGTTCTTGGTTGAAATCTACGGAATGTGCCGAACTCCATTTTTGTTTGTCATGGTTTGGTTCTGCGGGCCTGCGACACGCGACCAACGGAATAAACGACAGCAATAAAATGGTTGCAACGACCTTCATTAGCTTATAATTGTTCCAAAAGATTTTTGAGTAACGGCAAAACCTCTGAGAGTGTGCCACTAGAAAAACCGCCTGCAGCATACTGATGTCCGCCACCCGCAAAATATTTTTGCGCAAAAGCATTGACAAACCGACCGCCTTTTGAACGAAAAGACAACTTTACTCCTTCATCGGTTTCCATCAAGAATACCCCAACTTCGTAGCCTTCAATGGACAAAATGACGTTCACCAAGCCTTCGGTATCCCCTTTTTGGTAAGCAAAGCGCTTGAGCTCCTCTTTACTAAGGCTGATCAGACCAATGCGTTTGTCGGCAAAAAGCTCCAGTTTTTCTGCAATAGCATAACCACGCAATTGTAAACGCGTTACACTATTGACATCGTAAACCGCTTCGTGAATAAGAAAATGTTGCAAACCGGTCTCGAGCAATGCAACCACCATTCGGTGTGTGTAGGCTGAAACAGACGGAAAGCGAAAAGAGCCTGTGTCTGTAACCAGTCCGAGATACAAGCCCTTGGCCATTGGCTCGTTGAGCAAATGCACTAAATCCAGCTTTTCAAGTGTTTTATAGATCACTTCAGTAGTGGAACAAGCAGCTGTATCTGAAATCGTGTACTCACAAAAATCGGCAGGTTCAGGATGGTGATCGAGCATGACTTTTGTTGCGTTAAAATCCGCAACAAATACCGACATCGGATCGCCTACTCTGCCTGGTGCATTGTAATCTAGGGCAAAAAACAGTTGTTGTGTGTAGCTGTTTTCTTGGGCAAAAACCTCCCAATTATAGCCTTCTAGAAATGGACACAAATAAGCAGCAGGTTGATCCGGAAAAACAATGAGGTAGTTTTTGCCGAGTTGTTGGGCCAGTGCTGCCCATGCAACAACACTACCTACAGCATCGCCATCTGGGCCTTTATGAGTGGTGATAAGCCAGTTGTCATGGCTTTTGAGTTGCGCTAGGAGATTTGTGTAGGTCATTTAGTCTTTTTGCATGTGCTCATCTTCTTCCGGATCTGGCGGAAACAATTTGGGCGCATCGGATTTATTTTGAAGCTTATCGAGCATATCTTCTAACTGCGAAACCGATAGGTTTTTTGCAATGATTTTTTTGTCTTTATCGAGCACAAATACTTTTGGCGTCGAATAGATGTCATAGGTTTGTTGGTAATTTAAGCTCTGGAGCGTAGTTGGCTTTCCTTTTTCTCCTGGATACAACGGAACCAGTTTTTCGGGGGTCGCCTTG
>CAZINO010000060.1:0-14447 GCA_964540625.1 uncultured Lishizhenia sp.
AATTATCCACTAACTTGGTGGACAGCTTCAACGGGTGGTACAGAAATTGATCCAGACGGCGCATCTACAATTGATTCTGTATTCAATTCTTATCAAGCAAGTATTTTATCGACTCCTACAGCATCTAATGTGGCATTTTGTATTCCAAATTTAACCACATCGGGATTATCCTCATACAAGTATTATGTGCAACAATTTGATGCTGCAACCCAATGCCCAAGCCCTAGAACTGAGGTTGTTGTATTGACAAATCCGTTGGTGACAAGTAGTAGTGTCAATAATTTGCTATGTCAGACAGGTGCCTCTGTTACACTTACCGCTAATGTAACTCAAGCGGCATCGAATAGTACAATTCAATGGACATCAAATACCAACTCTACGGGATCGTTTTCAAATGTTTCTACAAGTAATCCATTAACGGCAAACCCATCAATCTCGACTATGTATCAATTGAATACAGGAGTTTTGATGCCTTTTGGTTGTAACAGTACGACATTCAATACTACATTAGTACCACCAAGCGTAACTCAGCAAAATGTAGTTGTTTTTGCTCCTTCAAATTTAAATCCGGTTGCGAACCCTCAACAGGTTTGTTTAAATGGCACGACCACATTACAACCTGGTACGCCAAGTGGCAATTTCTCCGTACAATGTATTAATGCTACTTCCGCACCGCTTAATCCGCCAAGTGGTATAACAGCTACCACTCTATGTAGTGCAGGAACTGCCGCAATTGCACCGACAGGTGGTGGTCTCGATGACGGTTATTGGAATGGTAGATCGATTGGCTTCGACTTTAATTATTTTGGAACAACATTTTCTACCTTCAATATTGGAACTAATGGAACAATAAATTTTGGAGCTAACGGAACTGTTAATTATTCTTTTCCGGGCGGTTTCCCAAGTGTATCTAGCCCATTAAATACGATTGCCGCTTGTGCTCGAGATTTACAGTTAAGTAGTACTGGAGGAAACTTTGGTTTTGGAACTGGAACAGTCCGTCACTGGACAGAAGGATTTGGTACTTCCGAAAGATGCGTGATTCAGTATTTGGATTGTGCTACCTGGTACTCTACTAATGCGAATGATGGTAAAAGTACGGTTCAGGTAATCCTTTATGAAACATCTGGGGTTGTTGAGATAACCGTTTTTACTGCTACAAATCCAGTTGCAACTACTGGTCTTTATATCAATGATACGAGAAATAAATACATTGGATTACAAGATGGTGCGGCAGTAAATGGTGCTACTGCTCCAAATTGTAATTCGAGTAATGTAACAATTCAACAAAACTATTGGAATGGTATTTCAAATGAAATTACAACTCCACTTGCATGGCGTTTTTCACCTCCTGTGAGCTACGATATCCAATGGTATTTGGGAACTGGAACAAACTTGACTAGTTTAGCTACAATTCCTGCCTCACAAGGTGGAAGTACGGCAAGTAACTTCTATTATCAAACACTTTCATCTCAGGCTGCAACCCCTGGACAAGTTAATTATACCGTATCTGCAACGAATACGCAAACCCAATGTCCAGCAATAGCTCCTTTGTCCATCACCGTCAACGCCCTCCCAGCTGCGCCAAACTCTGGTGGAAATGTTACAGCATGTAACAACGCGACGAGTACGACATTGACAGCGACAGCACCTACTGGTTGTGTAATCAACTGGTATAGTAATTCAAATGGAACTGGTTTGCTTCTTGCAGGATCGAGCAATTATTCTTTCACACCGCCGTCAACAGCTGGAACCTACACTTATTACGCATTTTCAGTGAATTCCTCTACGGGTTGTATTTCAGCTGCTGGAACGGCTGTCACGTTGACCGTAAATCAGGCGCCTGCTGCACCTACAGTAAACCCTTCTTCATTTACTTATTGTCAAGGTATTTCGGCAACCACACTTACTGCCACACCAACTGGTTCAAACACCATGTCATGGTATACAGGCGCAGTGAGTGGGGCGGGTTCTTCAACAGCGCCAACGCCTTCAACAGCATCGGCAGGTACAACTACTTATAATGTAACGCAAACAGATGCTTCGAATGCATGTGTAAGCCCTGCGGCATCTATTACAGTAACCGTAAATGCTACGCCATCTGCGCCTGCATACTCAAGTACGTATTCAAGTGGTACAATTACCCAATGTCAGGGTACAGCGAATATCTCAATTGCTGCAGCTGTAGTTGCTTCTGCAGGAGGTACCTTGAATTATTACACGGTACCAACCGGTGGTTCGCCGCTCGGTTCGGTTCCAACAACGAATGGAAGTGTAGCTTCTACAGTTGTTTATTATGTGAGTCAGACAATTCTAGGCTGTGAGGGTCCAAGAGTTGCGGTTACTTCAATAGTCAACCCATCAGTAACCCCTCTTGTCTCTGTTTCGACGACCAGTGCGTCAACTTGTGCGGGAAGTCCATATGTCTTTACTGCGGCACCAATATTTGGAGGTACAGCGCCAACTTATGCTTGGGCACTCGGTTCGACAAGCGTTGGGACCAACAGTTCAACGTTTACCTATAACGATGCCTATGATCAGGCCACTAACTACGGTAGCTCTTGGGCAAATGGTTCGAATTTAGGAACAGGTTTTAGTCCTTGGGCATTCAATATCGGTGCCAACACGGGTAAATTCATTGGAAACCCAGCCAACGATGGTTCGGGTACTTCCGGTATTGGAACAAGTGCTTTTGGTATTTATGCAACAGGTTCAGCGTATTTAAATGCCCGCAGACCAATTGTCAATGGCATGATGGTAGGCGAGGAATTGAGCTTCTATTGGATATTTAACTGGGATGCCGGTTCAGGAAGTAAAGGATTCGATTTAAAGGCGGGCGGAACAACTGTGTTTAATGTAAATAATACAGGTTCATCAACTATCACCACTACAAACGGCACTGCGAATACCAACTACGGAACAACGCCAATGTTGGTAACATTGACCCGTACCAGTGCTTCACAGTACAACTTCTCCATGACTTCACGAAGTGGAGGGGCAACTTACACAACGACCATTAATAGTGCTGCCACTATTGATGCAGTAGATTTTTATATTGGTGGTCAAAATAACGGTTCAGGTCAACGCAATCTTTATTTCAATCACCTTCGTAAAACGCTAGCTGCCGGAGCGCAAATTGGAGTTACCATGACCAGTAACTATGCAAATTGTTTGTTTACGCCAACAGCAACCAGTACGCCTATCGTCATGACAGGTGCTCCGGTTGCTCCAAGTGTAAGCATTACGCAATCTACCAATACCACAATTTGTGCAGGTACAAGTGTTACATTCTCTGTACTTTCAGGCCTCAACATGGGCTCCTCGCCAACATATGCTTGGAAATTGAATGGTGTTACTGTTGGCACGGGTGCAACCTATACCACTACAGGTCTTGCGAACAATGATGTTGTTACGCTTTCCATGACCTCTAGCTTGCCGTCTTCATGCTTGAGTGCTGCGGCTACCGCTAACTCAAACGGTATTACCATGACCGTTACGCCAGCAACGGCAATCACCGCGCAACCTGCAAATGCATCTGTTTGTTTAGGAGGTTCGCAGTCTTTAAGTGTTACGGCTGTGGGTACAGGAACCATTACTTACCAATGGCAGTCCAGTACGACGCCAACCGGTACATTCAGTAATATTTCATTTGCTTCCAACTCGAGCTCTCAGTCGGCAACACTGAGTGTGCCGTCGGTTGCAGGGCAGTTGAGCTATCAATTAGTCGCAACCAGTTCTTGTGGTTCTGCTACTTCGAATGTGGCGACAATCTCTATTAATCAAGCCACGGTAATTAATACCCAACCGCAATCCCAAACGGTTTGTCAAGGGTCACCAGTTACGTTTAGTGTGGGTGCTATTGGAACCGGTTCATTAACTTACCAATGGCGCTACAACGGTTCTCCAATCACCGGAGCTACTGCTGCTTCTTATACCATTTCTTCACTTGCACTTGGTGATGCAGGTGCTTATTCTGTGGTGGTTACTGCCACTTGTGGTTCGGTAACTTCTGCCAATGCACAATTAACCGTTACACCACTCACTACCATTAGTGTACAGCCAGTAGGTTCTACGGTTTGTGCGGGTTCACCGGTGAACCTTTCGGTTACAGCAGCAGGTACCGGTACTTTAACCTATCAATGGCTGCAAAACGGAACTGCCGTTTCAGGAGCAACTTCTGCACTTTACACCATTCCTACTTCTTTGGTTTCACAATCTGGTTCTTACACCGTAGTGGTCACTGGTGGTTGTTCTTCCTTGACTTCTTCAGCTGCAACTGTAGTTGTCAATACGGTAACTGCTATTAATACCCAGCCGTTGTCATACACAGGTTGTGCTTTTGTGCCAACAAGCTTGACAGTAGGTGCAGTGGGTACCAACCTGACTTATGCGTGGTCTGTTGGAACAACCCCTATTACTGGAGCTACAAATGCAACATACTCATTGGCAAACCCGCAAACATCCAATTCTGGTAGTTATACAGTAGTCGTGAGTGGGGTTTGTGGAACTGAAACCTCAAATATCGCACTCGTTACGATCAATCCATTGCCATCGCCTGGTATCATCAACGGTGGTGTCAATGGTATTTGTGTGGGTGCTACTGAAACTTTAACAAACAACGTAAGTGGTGGTGTGTGGACGTCGAACAATACTTCCATAGCAACCGTCAACCCGAGTACGGGTGCAGTTACGGGTGTTGCCGCAGGAAATGTGACGATTACCTATACCGTAACCAATACGTTCGGTTGTACCAATACAACAACCAAAATTGTACAAATCAAATCACTGCCAACTGCCGTCATTTTGCCTCCTCCAGCGACCCAATTCTGTATAGGGGAGAGCATGAACCTTCAGGCCTCAAATGCCTTTGCTTACTTGTGGTCTAATGGCGCTACGACGCAAACCACTACTGTTAACACAAGCGGTAGCTACACCGTAACTGCAACTGGTAACAACGGTTGTACTGCAACATCAGCACCATTGGTGATTTCTGTGATTCCTGCACCGAGTGTGGCACCAATCACCGGATCTTCTAACTTGTGTGTGGGCAGCAGCTACAACTTTACAAGTGCTACCGCCAATGGTCTTTGGACTTCAAGCAACCCTTCAGTAGTAAACGTCAACCCGAACAGTGGTTTGGTAACTGCTTCAGCAGCAGGTACGGCCGTTCTTACCTACAATGTGGCTAACGTTCCGGGTTGTTTGAATACAAACCCAGGATCGGCAACCGCTTCTGTTACCGTCAATACGCCTCCAGTCGCACAAATTACGGTGGGCGGGGCTACTACCTTCTGTCAAGGCGGTTCTGTTACCCTTACCGCAAATAATGGTTCTAGTTACCTCTGGAGTAACGGTGCTACCACACAAGCCATTACCGCAACTAGCTCTGGTTCTTACACCGTAACTGTAACCAATGCCAATGGTTGTTCGACAACCTCTATTGCGGTTCCGGTAACTGTGAACCCTGCGCCAAACGCCAATATTTTCCCTGGCACCAGCGTCAATGTTTGTGCGGGATCTTCTGTAACACTTAGTACCGGAACAGCTGCAGCTTACGCTTGGAGCAACGGTGCTACAACGCCAACAATTTCGGTCAATGCCGCAGGAACTTACACTGTAACGCTTACAGGGTCCAATGGTTGTACGGCAAGTTCGGCCGTAACTACCGTTGCAGTGACGTCTTTGCCAACTGCCAACATAACAACATCTGGTTCTACCTCGATTTGTCAGGGCTCTAGTGTGAGCTTAAGCGCTACTGCTGGTACAGGATATACGTACTTGTGGTCAACAGGGGCTACCACCCAGACCATTAGCCCGACGTCTTCAGGTGCCTATTCAGTTACCGTCACTAACAATGGCTGTTCGGCAACATCTGCAGCAACGTCTGTGAATGTCATCCCGACGCCTTCTGCAAGTATTACGGCAAACGGCCCGCTTACGTTCTGTGATGGCGGATCGGTCACCCTGAGTGCACCAAGTGGTAACGGCTTTACTTATGCTTGGAGCAATGGTTCAATTGCCCAAAATATTACCTCTGCCGTGTCTGGTTCATTTAGTGTAACGGTGAGCAATTCATTTGGTTGTTCGTCTACTTCTTCTGTAGTTGCCGTTACCGTGAATCCGTTACCTGCCATTTCAGCAATTGCTGGCCCAAGTACCATCTGTATGGGCAATAGCGGTAATTTCACGCATGCTGTTTCAGGTGGAATTTACAGTGTAGCCAACACCAGTATAGCTGCCGTTGGTCAGTCTTCTGGCGCAATTACCCCAGTAGCACCTGGTTCTACGCTTGTAACCTATACTTATTCAAACGCCTTTGGTTGTAGCAACAGTGTTCAGACCAACATTACGGTCAATCCATCGCCAAGTGCAAGTGCTACACCTAACGGAGCAACAACCTTCTGTCAAGGGGGTAGTGTAGGTATAGCTGCGCCTTCAGCACTTCAAACTACTTACCTCTGGAGCAATGGTTCTACACAACAGAATATCAACGCAACAACATCCGGAAACTACAACGTCGTCATGACCAACTCATTTGGTTGTACCTCGACGTCCAATACAGTCGCCGTTACGGTGAATGCCTTGCCGAGTACTACGGTTTATCCTGGCGCTGCGGTTACTATCTGTTCGGGTAACAACGTTACGCTTTCTACGAGTACAGCAGCTGCTTACCAATGGAGTACGGGTGCAAATACGCCTACCATTACTGTGAATGCTGCGGGTAGTTATACTGCTACCTTAACAGGATCAAATGGTTGTACAGCAACGACGGCTCCAATTGTGGTGACTGTCAATCAAACGCCAACAGCAACC
This sequence comes from uncultured Lishizhenia sp., assembly GCA_964540625.1. Classification (GTDB taxonomy): domain Bacteria; phylum Bacteroidota; class Bacteroidia; order Flavobacteriales_D; family Crocinitomicaceae; genus UBA952. The sequence goes on from CAZINO010000060.1 coordinate 6,814, forward strand.
ATTACTGCAAGTGGCTCGACCTCAATTTGTCAAGGTAGTTCGGTAACGCTTTCTGCGCCTGTTGCAACGGGCTATACCTATCTCTGGAGCAATGGTGCTACTACCTCCTCAATCACAGCTTCGGCTGCAGGTGCAAATACAGTTACAGTTACCAATAACGGTTGTTCGGCGACATCTGCACCGGCAACCATTACCATCAACCCTGTACCAAGCGCAGCCATTACGGCGAGTGGTCCGTTGAGCTTCTGTGACGGTGGTTCAGTAACCCTAACCGCGCCAGCTGGAAATAACTTTACTTACCTCTGGACCAACGGCGCAACAAGTCAGTCGGTTTCTACAACAACCTCCGGTAGTTTTGGCCTCACCGTAACCAACGCATTTGGTTGCTCAACGGTTGGAACTCCTTCAGTGGTTACAGTAAATCCGCTCCCAGCTCAAACGCCTTTGATCGGATCAACAACCGTTTGTCAGGGCACAGGACCAATCTTAAGCCATGCCGTGCCGGGTGGAATCTATTCAACGAGCAACAGTAGTGTGCTCAACGTAGCAACACTTTCAGGTAACCTAACGCCAGGCCTTATTGGTACAGCACAAATTACCTACACTTATTCTAATGCCTTTGGTTGTAGCAATGCTGTTACGCAAACCTTCTCCGTGAATCCGTCGCCAACGGCGTCTATTTCGCCACTTGGTGCCACCACGTTCTGTCAAGGTGGTTCGGTAGCTATCCAAGCAAGCACCGGCGCAAGTTCATACCTTTGGAGTAATGGCGCCACAACACCAACAATTGCCGCAACAACTTCTGGTGCTTATACCGTTGTCGTTAGTAATACTTTTGGTTGTACAGCGACCTCAAATGTCATTAACGTCAATGTGAATCCTGCGCCAAATGCAACGATTTACCCAGGTACCGCAGTAAATATATGTGACGGTTCATCTGTTACACTCAGTACAGGTACTGCAGCGGCATATCTCTGGAGTAATGGTTCGACATCACCTACCATTACAGTCAATGCAGCAGGAAATTACTCGGTGCTACTTACAGGTTCAAACGGATGTACCTCTAATTCTCAAGTTACTGCAGTAACGGTAACTCCAGTTCCGGTGGCAAGTATATCTGCCAACGGCCCAACTGCAATTTGTCAGGGTTCAAGTGTGGTGTTAACCGCTGCACCAGCTACGAGCTACCTATGGAATAATGGTGCAACTACCCAATCAATTACAGTTTCAACTGTTGGGTCATATTTTGTAAATGTAGGAACAGGTGCTTGTAGTGCCACCTCTTCTCCGGTATTTGTATCTTACAATCCTGTTCCACAGGCCAACATTACACCAAGTGGACCAACGACCTTCTGTCAAGGAGGGCAGGTGGTATTATCCGGTCCGTCAGGAAATGGCTACACTTACCTTTGGTCAAATGGCGCTACCACACAAGGAATTACTACCTCAACCCCTGGTACCTTCAGTGTGACCGTGACCAACGCTTATGGTTGTAGTGCCAGTTCAGCTGCTCAGTCTGTAGCAGTGAATCCGCTTCCTGTGGTCACGCCAATTACTGGATTGTCAACGCTTTGTTCGAACGGACAAACGCAGCTAGCCAACGCCATGACGGGCGGAATTTACACTTCGTCGAACCTCAACGTAGCGAGTATCGGTAACACCTCAGGTTTGGTGAGTGGTCTTGGCGCGGGTTCGACAACGATTTCTTATCTCTACACAGACAACAACGGCTGTAGCAATACGGTTACCTATCCAGTAACCGTCATCGCGGCACCTGTACCAACCATTGCGGCAAATGGCGCAACGAGTTTCTGTCAGGGCGGTAGCGTAGGGCTCCAGGCCTCTAGTGGTACGTCGTATCTTTGGAGTACAGGTGCTACAACAGCTTCAATCAATGTGAATACTGCGGGTAACTACAGTGTTACTGTGACCGCTGCAAATGGTTGTTCGGCAACTTCTGCATCCACACCGGTTGTAGTCAATTCGCTACCAACTGCAAGTATTCTTCAGGGGTCAACTACCAGCTTCTGTGCCGGAGGTTCTGCTCAATTGTCAGCAATTCCTGCTGCTTCTTACCTCTGGAGTAATGGATCAACGAATCAGACCATCAATGTTTTGGCTCCAGGTTCATATACGGTTACCGTTACAGGCACAAACGGTTGTACGGCAACGAGTGCGCCTATTGCGGTAACACAAACAGCATTGCCAACCGCAACTATAACGGCTTCTGGCTCGACCAATATTTGTCAGGGTGCGAGTGTGACGCTTACAGCTGCTGCTGCAAGTAGTTATTTGTGGTCGAACGGTGCTACTACCCAAAGTATCACTGTACTGAACCCTGGTTCATACACCGTACAAACAAGTAACGGAAGTTGTACAGCTACCTCAGCACCAACGACCGTCTCTTTGAATCCAGTTCCATCTGCAGTCATCACCGCAAGCGGTCAGACTACTTTCTGCGTGGGTGGCCAAGTAACCTTAACTGCTCCTGCAGGAAATAACTTTACGTATCTCTGGAGTAACGGTTCAACTGGTGCTTCATTGACAACGGCAACTGCCGGAAATTACAGCGTTACTGTTACCAACGCATTTGGTTGTTCGACAACATCTGCTGCACAAGCAGTTGTAGTCAATGCCTTGCCAATTGTTCCTGCAATCACGGGTTCAAGTACGGTTTGTAGCAACGGACAAACGCTCCTGAGCAATACGCAGTCGGGTGGTGTATACAGCATTAGCAATGCCAACTTAGCGTCCATCGGACAAAACTCAGGTTTGTTGACTGGATTAAACGCCGGATCAGCGGTAGTTACCTACACGTATACAAATACCAATGGTTGTACCTCAACGGCTACCTTACCGGTTACCATTTTGGCTGCGCCAACTGCCAGTATCAGCGCTAACGGTTCAACAAGCTTCTGTCAGGGTGCATCCTTAACGCTTACTTCTTCTGCCGGAGCGAGCTATTCATGGAATACAGGCGCCACAAGCTCAAGTATCACAACTACTGCAGGAGGAAATTACTTTGTAACAGTCACGGCGGCTAATGGTTGTTCGTCTCAATCTCAAAGTATGACCCTAACGGTCAATCCACTACCAACAGTAGCAACTACCGGAGGAGCTTCCACAGTTTGTTCGAATGGCACAACACTCCTCAGCAATGCAACTGGTGGTGGTGTTTGGAGTAGTTCCAATGCTGCATTGGCAACTGTGAATCCAACAACCGGATTGGTTACTGGTATAGCGGCTGGTTCTCTTAACATCAACTATACCGTTACGAACTCGAGTGGTTGTAGTGCGGTAAGTAGCAAGCCAATGACGGTCATTACGCCAACAGCTGCAACTGTAAGTGCCTCTGGTTCGACTACAATTTGTCAGGGCTCAAACGTCACGTTAACCGCTTCAGCTTCATCAAGCTATCTATGGAGTACGGGTGCCACAACACAGTCGATTACGGTTGCTCAAAGTGGTCCTTACAGTGTAACAACCGTAAACAATGGTTGTACTGCCGTTTCTTCAACAACAAACGTTACTGTGGTGAATCCACCTGTAGCGAGCATAAGTGCTAATGGTTTAACCGCGCTTTGTTCAGGCGGAAGTGTTACGCTTACAGCAGCGCCAGCAACCAGCTATTTATGGTCAAATGGCGCCACAACAGCATCCATTACTGTTTCCGCCGCTGGTTCATACTCAGTAACTTCAACTGCTAATGGTTGCTCGGCAACTTCAGCACCAACTGTAGTTACGCTTCAGGCGACGCCAAGTGCGACTGTCACAGCGAGTGGAAGCACGAGCTTCTGTCAGGGCGGTGCTGTTACTTTAACTGCGGCAAGTGCCAGCAGTTATTTTTGGTCAAATGGTGCCAACACACAAAGTATCACCGTATCGGCTCCTGGGTCCTACACAGTGAACGTTGCTACTAATGGTTGCTCGGCAACTTCTACAGCAACGGTCGTAAGTATACTTCCTACACCAACCGCGGTGATTACCAATACGGGTTCAACGACCTTCTGTGCTGGTGGTTCTGTCATATTGAATGCACCTACTGCGCCGACAGGTTCAACCTTTACCTATGTTTGGCGCTTGAATGGAACGCCAATATCAGGAGCGACTGCACAGACTTACACCGCAAATGCAGCGGGCGCTTATTCTGTCGTGGTTACCAATAACCAAGGTTGTACGGCAACTTCTGCCAACACTACGGTGGTCGTGAATGCGTTGCCTACTGCTACAATTACGGCGAGCGGAAGCACCACAATTTGTGCAGGTTCTAGCGTTACCCTGAGTGCACCTGCCGGATCAGCCTACGTTTGGTCCAATGGCGCTACTACGCAGTCTATCGCTGCAACTACTGCCGGTGTATACACGGTAACGGTCAATGCCAACGGTTGTACGGCAACATCTACCGCAACAACAGTTGTTGTGAATGCTTTACCTGTTGCTACCATTACGGCCTCTGGTGCAACCAACTTATGTCAAGGTAGTACCGTTACATTAACCGCAAGTCCGGCAACGACCTATCTTTGGTCTAATGGTGCAACCACGCCAAGTATTACAGTTAGTGCTGCTGGAAACTATTCAGTAACCAACACAACTAATGGTTGTTCAGCGAGCTCGAATCCGACGACAATTAACGTTCAGGCCTTGCCAATTGCGGGTATTTCGGTGATTGGAAACACCACCTTCTGTCAAGGAGGTTCTGTAACCTTAACTGCAACCCCAGCAAGTACCTATCTATGGTCGAACGGTGCTACAACCCAAACAATTGTTGCCACAACCGCAGGTAATTACACAGTTCAAGTGAGTAGCAATGGTTGTAGTGCAACTTCAACAGCAATTCCGGTTGTAGTCAATGCTATACCAGTTGCTTCAATCACTGCAGCCGGACCAACCACATTCTGTCAAGGAGGTACGGTTACACTAACAGCTGCAACTGCGTCTAGCTATTTATGGTCTAATGGTGCAACCACCCAAAGTATTACAGTTAATACCTCTGGTACTTATGGCGTGCAACAAACCAATGCACTCGGCTGTTCAGCCCAAGCTACACCTGTTGTTGTGAGTGTTCAAAGTTTACCTGCAACACCACAAATTGTGGCCAACGGATCTTTAGCGCTTTGCCCTGGTGCAACTGTAACGCTCAGTGCACCAACGGCCGCAAGCTATGCTTGGTCTAACGGTGCAACAACCCAAAGCATTACCGTTTCCAATGCGGGTAACATTGGCTTAACCGTTGCGAATGCCGCTGGATGTACAGCGAGCGCAGCGCCAATTACGGTTTCATCGCTTGCGGCGCCAACGGCAGCTATTACAGCAGCTGGTCCCACAACTTTCTGTCAAGGAGGGTCTGTGGTACTTAGTGCTGCACCAGCAACCAGCTATTTATGGTCAAATGGTGCTACCACTCAATCCATTACTGTCCAAAATGCGGGTAATTATACTGTGCAAGTTGCTGCCAATGGTTGTACAGCAACGTCGAGCCCGACCGCTGTAGTTGTGAATGCTGTTCCAGTAGCGAGTATCTCTGCCAATGGGCCAACAACTTTCTGTCAAGGCGGCTCTGTGGTCTTGAGCGCACCGAGTGCGGCATCATATCTCTGGAGCAACGGCGCAACGACCCAACAAATTACAGTTAGCACTGCCGGACAATATGAAGTGAGTATTTCGGCGAATGGTTGTAGTGCAAGTGCTGCACCAGTACAGGTTGCTGTTCAAGCTTTACCTTCTGTAAACATTACCCCTTTCGGTGCCTTGACTTTCTGTGAAGGAAGCAGTGTCACTCTTACCGCAGATCCTGCAACTACTTACGCATGGTCTAATGGTCAGACTACACAAAGTATCACGGTAAGCCAGTCTGCTGCTTTGACACTCACAGCTTCTAACGGTGTGTGTAGTGCAGTAAGTACGCCAGTAGTCATCAACGTGCTCGCTGCTCCGGCGTTGGCTCCAATTGCAGGTGTGTCAAACGCTTGTGTTGGATCGACAACAACCTTGAGCAATGCAACAAGCGGCGGAACCTGGACTTCAGTTGCCACTGGTATAGCGGCTGTGGATAACAACGGTGTTGTTACTGGTCTTAGCCAAGGCAATACGACTATTCAGTATGGTGTTGTATATCCGAATGGTTGTGCGGTTTCTACTAGTCTTCCATTTACCGTGAACAGCATTGCACCTGTTTCGATCAATGCTAACGGACCACTCAGCTTCTGTGCGGGTGGGTCTGTTCAGTTGAGTCTTCCTGCCGGTTTTGCTTACAACTGGACCAACGGTTCTAACAATGCTTCTATTGTGGTCAATGCAACAGGAAGTTACGGAGCAACCATCACTAACTTAGCGGGCTGTACTTACCAAGTTTCGCCTGTTCAAGTTGTTGCCAATGCGGCTCCTGCCGTGAGCATACAATCGAGCAACCCATCGTTGTGTTCTGGTCAGTCTGTGACGCTTTCTTCGTCGCTAGCTGCCAATAGTTACCTCTGGAGCAACGGCGCACAAACCAATGCAATTACGGTCAATCAACCGGGTACATATGTGCTTACCGTTCAAGATGCCAATGGTTGTTCGGGTAGCACGGTTTACAATCTCGCAACGGGTATTACCCCTTCAGCAACGATTGCTGCCGCCGGACCAACAAGTTTCTGTTCAGGTTCGAGTGTGCAATTGAACGCTAATAACTACACCGGTGGAATTTATCTTTGGTCCAATGGTGCCACTACACCTTCGGTTACAGTCAATACCAGCGGTACCTATGCGGTAACCATTACCAGTCCGAGTGGCTGTAGTGCAACCTCAAATGCAATCACACTCAATGTGTTGCCAGCACCATCTGCGGCAATCACTGTTAGTGGAAACACGACCATCTGTTCTAACCAATCGGTGAGCTTAGCTGTTTCAGGTACGGGTAACTACCTCTGGACAAACGGCCTTACTTCCCAATCAATTACGCCAACCACAACTGGATCATATGGTGTTACGGTTACAGGAGCCAACGGCTGTCAGACAACTGTTGCGCCAATAGCAATCACTGTATTGCCAGCACCGACAGCCACAATTAGTGCCAATGGTCCAACTACTTTCTGTGCTGGTGGTTCCGTTACACTTACGGCGGGTGGTGCCACTTCATATGTTTGGTCGAACAACCAAACAGGAGCGCAATTAACGCCAGCCAGCTCTGGTAACTATACCGTTACGGCAACGGCCGCAAACGGTTGTCAGGATACCGAAAGTATAAGTGTTACTGTGAATCCGTTGCCAGCTAACTTTATTGTGGCAAGTGGTCCGCTCACTTTCTGTCAAGGCGGTTCAGTAACCTTGAGTGCGCAAGCCGGAAACACCGTGGTTTGGTCTAACTCAAGTCCGAATACGTCAATAGAAGTGAGTACAGCGGGTACATACAGCGCGCAGGTAACCAGTCCGGCGGGCTGTACGGTTTCAACCAATGCGCTAACAGTTGTAGTCAATTCACCAACATCAAGTACACTCAATGAAACGGCACTTGACAGTTATGTGCTGAATGGCATCTTGTACACGGAGTCTGGAACTTATGTACAACAGACAACCAATGCGGCAGGGTGTGATTCTACGATTACATTGAACCTGACCCTCACTGTTGGTCTGGCAGATCAAACGCAGTTGAGTTT
>CAZINO010000061.1:0-14373 GCA_964540625.1 uncultured Lishizhenia sp.
AATGTAAAAGTTTATTACAAAATTCTACTCATTTAACCCCATTAAAAATGATAGAAGTCAATTCCTAACTTGATTCTTTTTCAATTTACTATCTTTGCACTCTAGAAAAATGTCTATGTCTTCAGTACCTGTTCGCGTTCGTTTTGCGCCCTCACCTACCGGCCCGCTCCACATGGGTGGAGTACGCACCGCCCTTTACAACTACTTGTTTGCCAAAAAGCACAATGGCACCTTTTTGATCCGTATTGAAGATACTGATCAAACCCGTTTTGTTCCGGGTGCACAAGAATACATCATGGATGCCTTAGCTTGGTGTGGTATCATGCCAACAGAAGGCCCCGGTTTAGGCGGAGATTTTGGACCCTACGTGCAGTCTGAGCGCAAAGCAATGTACAAGCCTTACGCTGAGCAACTAATAGCTTCAGAAAAAGCTTACTACGCTTTTGACAGCGCCGAGGAACTCGACCGCATGCGCGACCAAGCCAAAACCATGGGCATGCCCAACTGGCAATACAACAGCGTGACCAGAAACAGCATGCGCAACTCTCTTACATTGCCACAATCTGAAGTTGCGGAATTACTTGCCTCGGGTGCGCCGTACGTCATCCGCATGAAAATGCCGCGCAACCAAGACGTGCGTTTTCATGACATCATTCGCGGCTGGGTAGTGGTCAATACCAACAACCTCGACGACAAAGTCTTATTCAAAAGCGACGGCATGCCAACCTATCATTTGGCCAATATCGTCGATGACCACACCATGCAAATAAGCCATGTTATCCGCGGCGAAGAATGGCTTCCATCGGCGCCATTGCATATTTTACTTTACGAAGCATTTGGTTGGCCATGTCCAGAATTTGCCCACTTGCCGCTACTTCTCAGACCAGATGGCAACGGCAAATTATCTAAACGCGATGGCGACCGCCTTGGTTTTCCTGTTTTTCCAACGAACTGGACCACCGCAGAAGGAGAATTGTATTCGGGCTACCGTGAAAACGGCTATCTACCTGGCGCATTTATCAATATGTTGGCTTTTTTAGGTTGGAATCCGGGCACAGAACAAGAGATCTTTTCATTAGACGAGCTCGTGACCGCTTTTTCATTAGATCGTGTTAGTAAGGCGGGTGCTAAATTTGATCCGAACAAAACAAAATGGTTCCAACAAACCTATTTGCGCGCTCAAGACAACCGCGTTATTGCAGCCCAACTCCGAGAAATACAAGAAATCGAACTTTCTGATGAAGCACTAGAAAAAATTTGTGAACTCATGAAAGAGCGCGCAACGTTTGCCCAAGATATACTCACAGAAGGTGCTTATCTATTTAACAAACCCACCTCCTTTGACACTGAAACCATTCGCAAAAAATGGAAGTCAGAAACCACTGCATATATCCAAGAGTGGCAAAAAATCATCAAAGAACTTTCTGATTTTTCTGCAGCATCCATAGAAACGGCATTTAAATCATTTCTTACTGAAAAAGAACTCGGTATTGGCGCTGTTTTACTGCCGTATCGTTTGGTCCTAACAGGCGTCGGAGCTGGCCCAGGCATGTTTGACATCTCAGCCTTTCTTGGTAAAGAAGAAGTCTTAGAACGCATTACACTTGGACTACAACAAATCCAGCGCATTCTCAATGAAGCATAAAATTTTTGTAAGCGGTATTAAATGCTATGCCTTTCACGGCTGTTTGCCAGAAGAAGGTCGGATCGGCGGTCAATATGTCGTTGATGTCGAACTGCAAACAGATTTCAGTCAGGCCGCACTTCACGATACACTTGCTGACACCATCGATTATGTCGATGTCAACCGCATCGTCATTGAAGAAATGGCCATCCGATCTAAACTCATCGAACATGTCGGTCAGCGTATTGTCAAACGGCTTCAAAATGAATTAAAGGGTATATCCACGCTTCAACTCAAGATTACCAAAATTTGCCCGCCAATTAATGGTGATGTCGATTCTGTAGCTATTTCGATTGAAGCTTAATAAGGAGTAGCTAAGAACGCCAGGAATTGCGCCATAGCTCTGGCCCTGTGACTGTACTTATTTTTCTGAAGCATTGTCATCTCGGCAAAAGTTTGAACAGCATCTTCCGGAATAAAAATAGGATCGTATCCAAAACCGAATTCACCTTTTTTTGACATACCAATTTGACCTGTAACCACCCCAGTAAACTGGTATTCGCTGTTTTGGTCGCGAAATGTAATGACCGTTTTAAATTGCGCGGTCCGGTCAGAAAATGGCTTTAGCGCGTCTAATAATTTATCCATATTCGCAGCGTCGTCTCTGGCTGCTCCGGCGTAACGCGCAGAGTGCACTCCCGGTGCGCCTTCTAACGCATGCACCTCAAGGCCGGTGTCATCTGCAAAACAGGGCAAACCAAAACGCTTAAAAACCCAATTTGCTTTGAATGCCGAATTGCCTTCAATAGTTGGCTCATTTTCAGGGATATCCTCCAAGCAATTGAGGTCATGTAGGGTCAGTAATTCAATACCTTGTGGCAATACAGAACGGATTTCCTGAGCTTTGTTCTGATTGTGGCTGGCAAATACAATTTTCATCGTTTAAAAGTAAGAAATATAACCAAGATGAATTTTTCCTGCGTTCAATTTCAAGCCTTCACCAACAGTGGCACCTAAGGCATAATTAAGTTTAAATTGACCGTTCTGCGTACCTAAAACCAAACCTACACCAATTGCGTATAGTTGCTGTTTTTGTGTAGGTTGAACTTGGTTGGCCGACCAAGCCCAATCCGAAAAAGCGAGTGCATAAGAGTTGTCATCGAGTAAAAAACGATATTCCAAACCGGTTAATAAAACCGTAGATGCAAAAAAAGCTTCTTCGTCGAAACCCCGCATTCGCTCAAGCCCACCAAAGCGATAAAGCTCATTGCGGTATAAAATTGGTGCAGCAATGTGATCCAACTGTTGATTTAAACACAATACTTGTCTTTTAAATAATGGCAAAAAATAGCGTTGCAGCACAGATATCCGCCAGGTCAGTGCTTTTTCTGCTGCCTGTTTGTTTCCAACAAGATAACTCGATTGAAATAACATGCCTTTTCTTGGATTTTGTATACGGTCTAATTTTTGCCTTTGTAAGGCCAGGCCGTAGGTCGTGGTCCTAAAATTTGCTACATCGCTACCCGGCAAATCTTTTATCGCATTTGAGCGCCAATAATCGAGTTGAGCACTCAGTTGCCACCCGCCTGTAAATTGATAACATAAACCAAAATTTGTTCGCAATTCTAAAAAAGCTGAGTCCCTTTTGTATATCGTTAGACCCGTATTAAGCCCATAAGGACTACCCGCAATATATGGCCATTGTAAATAGGTCTTGAGTTGTTGGGTCTGAGGTGCAATGCTGCGCCAATGCAACTGCAACTTTTCATTTTTCTGCCAATTGTTTTGAAGTTGAATATTGAGTTCACCCACCAATGCCGTTTTTTGCGTCAGCGGATTGGGCTGTAAACCCACAATTCCGGTGGCAGAACTGGCGCGAACGCGCTCTAAATAAAAATAGACATCGGCCTTGTTGTCTTGATATTCCCATTCAGGTTGACGCAACATTTTAAAGGGCATTTGCCCAAAAAATGCACCTTGAATTTCGCTTAAAGCGGCTAGGCTGAAGGGTGCACCTTCCTTGAGCGGAATCATTTGTTGTAGCGCTCGCTGCTGAATGATACCATCTGGTTTCACTACAAATTGGCCCCAGGTCACGAAAGGACCTGTTTCTACATTAAGCTTTAGCGTTGGTTTAGGTCCTGATTGATACGAAAGTTGGATTTTGGCGAAAGGATAACCATTATTAAGATACCAACTCAGGCTGTCTTGAACAATACGCTTCAATTTGCTAGGTGAAATGAACTTGTTCTCTGATAGCGAATCTTTCCAGAAAATGCCCTCAAAAAAAGGACCGGGATTTACTTCAAAGGTGATCAAACTATCTGTGTGCTCGACTTCCCGTAAATCAAAAAGAAAGTAACCAGCTTCAATTGCATTTTGCTGCCATTGTTGTCGCAAAAGTTGCCATTGTTGGGAGGAATATGATTGACCTTTACTTTCTGCTAAAAAACTTAATTCTTTTGGCAATGGAACCTGCCGCTGATTGAGGGTAAACTTGATTTGGGCATAATTTGGCAACCACGTTAAAATGAATATCCCCAAATAATAAAGCCTACGCATGATCAAATATAATAGACAAAACGCGCTAATTTTTTAAAAATTGTAACTTTGTAAAAGAACTTCCGTTAAAGGCAGCAACAACAACAAAACAAACACCATGAAAACAAAAACAACTTTTATACTCGCGGCATTTGCAACACTAATTGTATTAGCTTCTTGCGGAGCAGGCCGTAAAGCAAGCTGCGATGCCTACGGAAAACTAGAGCAAAGCAACACTGCAGCCGACTTAGCTACACGCTAAGCGTCAGTCACAAATTAAAGCGCTGAACATGCAACGCCATTTGAGCTTGCATTTTCAGCGCTTCTTTTTTGGCTTCAATTGCAAAATCTGGTCCTGAACTGGCATAAATGATGGCTCTTGACGAGTTGACCAATAAACCGCACTGCTGATTGGCGCCGTATTTGACAACCGTATCTAAATCACCGCCTTGTGCCCCTACGCCAGGGACCAAAAAGAAATGATCAGGAACTAATTTTCTGACACGCGCAATATCTTCGGCACGTGTAGCACCAACCACATACATCATGTTTTCTGGTGTTCCCCATTGAGCAGATTTTTCTAAAACAGACTCAAATAGTGCTTTTCCACTGCATTCGGTCAGTTGAAAATCCTTGGCGCCTTCGTTGGACGTAAGCGCAAGAAGAATAACCCACTTGTTCTCAAACTTTAAAAAAGGCTGAACAGAGTCAGATCCCATGTAAGGCGCCACCGTTATGGCATCTGCCTGCATGTGTTCAAAAAAGGTTTTGGCGTAATAGCCAGATGTATTTCCGATGTCACCTCTTTTGGCATCGGCAATGACCAAACAGTTTTTGGGAATATAAGCAATCGTTTTACGCAAAGACTCCCAGCCTTTTGCTCCATGACATTCAAAGAAGGCCGTATTGGGTTTGTATGCAACTGCATAGGGATGCGTAGCATCTATGATTTCCTTGCAAAATTCAAAAAGCGGGTCAGCAGTCTGAAGCAAATGCTTGGGGATTTTATCGAGATCAGGGTCGAGGCCCACACACAAAAAACTTTGTTTTTCTTTGATTTGGGCGATGAGTTCAGCTTTTGTCATGCGGTTTCTCCTTTGAGTTTTTCAGCGTTCTCGGCCATTTTGAGGGCATCGAGCATTTCTTGAATATCACGATTCATAAACGCATTGAGGTTGTACATGGTTTTATTGATACGGTGATCGGTAATTCGACCCTGAGGGTAGTTGTAAGTTCTGATTTTGGCTGAGCGGTCTCCGGTAGAAACAAGCGTTTTTCGCTGAGCGGCGCGCTCGTTATGAATGCGGTCAAGCTCAAGTTGATAAAGCCGCGAACGCAAAACCGATATGGCTTTCTCGAGGTTTTTGTGTTGAGAGCGGCCGTCCTGACACTCAACTACTAAACCCGATGGAATGTGTGTAAGGCGTATAGCAGATTCTGTTTTATTAATGTGCTGACCACCTGCACCCGAAGCTCGGAAGGTATCTTTTCGAACATCGTTCATATCGAGTTCAAAATCGACTTCTTCGGCTTCTGGCAATACAGCTACCGTAATAGCAGAGGTATGAACCCTTCCTTGTGATTCTGTCTCCGGTACGCGCTGTACACGGTGCACACCCGATTCAAATTTAAGCGCGCCGTAAATCCCGGCACCGGTGATTTCCATGGAGATTTCTTTGTATCCTTTTACTGAACCCTCAGAGGAATTCAATACATCTACATTCCAACCCATGGCCTTGAAATACATGGTGTACATGCGATATACGTCTTCTACAAAGATACAGGCTTCGTCGCCGCCAGTTCCTGCACGAAGTTCCATGATGGCGTTTTTGTCGTCTTCGGGGTCTTTTGGAATAAGCAGCAGCTTAATTTCTTCCTCAAGTTCAGGTCTGGCCTGCTCTAATTCATCGATTTCGACCTTGGCCATTTCACGCATTTCAGGATCTTGCTCTTCTTCTAAAAGCGCTTTTGCACTTTTTAGGTTATCGAGCAAAAGCTTATACCGCAAATAGGTCTGATCTAAAATTTCAAGATCACGGTATTCTTTATTGAGTTTGACATACCGAGTCATGTCCGAAATGATATCGGGGTCTGTAATCATTTTGCCGACTTCAACGAAGCGAAAATGAATGGCTTCTAACTTATTCAGTAAATCTGACATGCCGCAAAGATAGGCATAAAAAAACCACCCGAAGGTGGTTTTTGTTTAGTTAATCGATCCGGTGACCCGTTTCATGAAGCCGTTCAAGGCCTCGCGTTTGGGAACACCTTTCTGAATTTCTTTGTGAACTTCCAAAGCACCAGAAAAATTAGAAAGTAATTCACCAATGACGTCTAGTTCTTCGTCTTTGATCCCTGGCGCGTCAATGAGGTTTTCGAGTGTTTCCATGGTCTCGTTGATGTAGTCTTCATCGTTTTGCTCGATGAATTCTACGATATGTTTAATGACTGGTAAGCGCATCGAGAACTTCTTGAATGGTTTCTATTTTGTTTCCTTGGGCTTCAGCGCACAATTTACCGTTGGCAAAAGAAGCAAACGTAGGTAAATTACTTACGTTTGCGAACTTGCGCGAGTTGGGGTAGTGTTCGGCGTCAACATAAACAAATGCAATATCCGGATGACTCTCAGCCAAACGTTTGAATTTTGGTTTGGTGATTTTGCAGTTACCGCACCAACCCGCACCGTATTGAACCATAACTTTGGCATTAGCTGCCAAAATCTGATCGAGGCTATCTGAAGTAAGGTCGCTGAACATCAGATTAGTGTTTGCTGAGGTAATCTGCTACGCCTGTGCGTGTGGCGCTCATAGCGTCTTTCCCTTCTTCCCAGTTTGCCGGGCAAACTTCGCCGTGTTTTTGAACGTGCGCAAAGGCGTCAATTAGACGAATGTATTCATGAACATTACGGCCTACTGGAAAGTGGTTCACTGACTCATGAAAAACCATCCCGGTTTCGTCGAGGAGGTAAGTTGCACGGTATGGAACGTTGTCTCCAGCCATGTTGTCTTCGTCGAACATGTCGTAGTCGAGAATACCTAATTCTTGAGCGAGTAAACGTGTAGAATCTGCGATCAACGGAAAACGTACACCTTCGATACCGCCATTGTCTTTTGAGGTATTCAACCAAGCAAAGTGAACCTCAGCGGTGTCGCATGATGCGCCAATGACAATCGTATTGCGCTTTTCAAATTCAGCTGCAGCCTCTTGAAAAGCATGGATTTCGGTTGGGCAAACAAAAGTAAAGTCTTTTGGATACCAAAATAGAACTACTTTCTTGTTGTTGTCGGTAGCTTGTTTGAGTACATTGATTTGAAAAGCGTCGCCCATTTCGTCGATGGCTTTCACGCTGATGTCTGGGAATTTTTTTCCAACTAAAGTTGACATATTGTTATTTTTTAATGATTACTAATTATGGAACAAAGATACAGCGCTTTGGTTGGAGAAGGTTTATAATTTATTTCGATTTCTTTTATATTTGTATAGATATTTTCTATATGATTTCACTTCAACAAATGACTTATATCGTGGTGCTCAGTGAAGAGCGTTATTTTCAGCGGGCCAGCGAACGCTGTTTTGTAACGCAGCCTACGCTTTCGATGCAGATTAAAAAAGCTGAAGATTCTCTAGGGTATGTCATCTTTGATCGGGATAGCAATCCACTGCAGCTCACACCTTCAGGCCAGAAACTGATTCCTATTTTACGTGAAATATTATCTGAAACAGATAAAATCAAATTGCTTTCTGAACAACTCAAGGGTCAAGTAAAGGAAGAAATCAGAATTGGCATCATCCCGACGATTGCAGCGTACATGCTACCCGATTTATTCAGCGACTGGCGGCTTGCTTTTGGAAATATCAAGCTAAAAATTCGTGAACTTAAAACCACAGAAGCCTTAGAAGCCATCGAAAAAAAAGAGCTTGACATGGCTATTATTGCCGGGCCCCACCACGATGCGCGCTTGCGCAGTATTCCTTTGTATCTCGAAGAAATACAGGTTTATTGCCCCGAACACAACCCAGCAAAAATAAGTTTTGAGCAAATACAGCAAAAACACCCTTGGCTACTGAATAAAGGCAATTGCCTTCGGACGCAAATGCTCCATTTTTGTCAGCTCAAAGACGATGCAGACCAACAAGACTGGGACTATGAAGGTGGCAATTTACCTCTTCTCGTAGAGATGGTGGATAAAAATGGCGGCTACACCTTGGTGCCGTCTTATTTTAAATTGAATGCGGCACAACAAGAAGGAATCAAAGAAATCGGTGACTTACAAGCAGCGCCTGCGCGAGAAGTAATTGGTCTGATTCCAAACCGCAGTATGAAAATGGCGCATCTAGAAGCATTGATAAGGCAAATTCAGCTGTTTTACGGGCAAAAAAAAACCAACAAAAATCTGTTGGTTTTAGATTGGGACGTAGCCTAAAGCCAGCTCATCTATGCTTTTGCCAAGGCAACGAAGTCGTCGTAGGCGAGCTCTTTTTTATTAAGGGAAACGGTTTCCTTGAAGAATGCCGTTAGTTTTGACTCGGCCAAGCGGTCGTAGATGCCATTGGCCTGCTCTTTGTTTTGTAGCAAACGCATTGCCGTTTCGGTGAGTTCGGCGTCGTCAGGAGCAGGTAATCCATATTGAGCATAATTTCCAATTACCAATGTTTTGGTAAAGTTGATGACTTCTTCGTTGGTAAGTTGGATATTGTTGTCTTTAAAAATTTTAGTCTGAATCAATTGCCATTTCAGAGACTGCAAGTATGCTGAAAACTCGCGGTCGAGGTCTTCGTCAGCAACGGGCTTTTCAGAAGAAGCTTTAATCCATCTTTTGAGGAAGGCTTCTGGAAAAGTCATTTTGGTTTCTTCCAATAACAGATCAAAGACATTTTTGGTAAATAAACGATCGGCGTCTTCTTCGAACATACGCGCGAGGTCCGCCTCAATGCGTTTGTTCATTTCAGCTTCTGTTTTGACTTCGTCACCAAAAAGCTTTTGGAATAATTCTTCGTTGAGCTCGGCCATTTCCATACGCTTGATGTCATTGATGGTAAACTGAAATTTGGCATCGAGCGTAGCATAAACCTCTGGCGCAATACCGAGCATAGCAGCGGCGTCTTCAGGACCTTTAGAAACAAGATTAAGATCTAGTGGGAAGGTCTCGTTGACTTTTTTGCCATTCAGTAGTTTAACTCCTGCTTTGTTATCTAAAAATTCCATGGAAATAGTAGTGGAATGGCTAATGCCACCCTCTTTGACACCATCCGCATCGATTTCTTCAATTTTACCCATTACCATGTCTTTATCAGAAACTGTCTCAGAGGAAATGAGTTTGCCGTAGCGACGGCGTAGGTCTTCGGTTTGCTTTGCAATGAGTTGTTTGTCAATTTTGACTGTATTGTAAGCAACCTTCGTTTTGTTAGAAATTGGGAGTTCAAAAGCTGGGCTATATCCAATTTCATAACTGAAAGTGAAGTCTGCAGGTGCATCAAAACTACCTTCTACGCCGTTTTCAATCGGAAGAGGATTGCCGAGAATTTCTAGTTTTTCTTCAGTGATGTAACGGTATAGTGCGTCGTTGGTGATTTTGTTGAGTTCTTCCAAAAGTACTGACTTACCGTATTGTTTTTGGATAAGCGCAGCCGGAACGTGGCCCGGACGAAATCCAGGAATTTTAGCAGTTTTTCGATATTTATCGAGTGCTGCTTTAACCTTACTTTGATAGTCAGCTGCAGCGATTTCAACTTTTAATACGCCATTTTGGGCATCGATTTCTTGACGTGTAATTTTCATGCGATCGTTTTGTTTAGCCTAATATTAAAAAAAAAGGCCTCGTTGAGCCAACGAGACCTTAGTGCGGATGGAGGGACTCGAACCCGCACACCTCTCGGCACCAGATCCTAAGTCTGGCGTGTCTACCAATTTCACCACATCCGCAATTTTATGTTAACTCTTAGACCGTTTGCCTAAGACCCTGTTGGGGCTGCAAAGATAAGAAAGAAATCAATAATTCAATAAAAAAATAAGAAAAAAGAGTAGAATTATTGCGCGTTTTTTTGCAGTTGCGCCCTGATTTCCTTCATAAAGGAGGACGCATAAACAAAACTCTCTATTTCGGGATTAGCAGTAGTAATAATCGAATGGCGATCGCCCTCCCACCATTTTTTTCCTTGATGTATAAATAAAATGTGGTCTCCGATTTCCATGACGCTGTTCATATCGTGTGTAATAACGACCGTAGTAATCTTGTATTCTTGGGTGATGTCTCGGATGAGTTTATCGATCACGATTGAGGTCTTGGGGTCTAGGCCTGAGTTGGGTTCATCACAAAACAAATATCGTGGATTCATGGCAATAGCACGAGCAATGCCGACGCGTTTTTGCATACCGCCGCTACACTCCGAAGGCATCAGTTTGTTTCGACCCGCGAGATTGACGCGTTCTAGACAAAAATCGGTGCGTTGCTGAATTTCAGCTTTGGTCATTTTGGTGAACATTTGCAGCGGAAACATAACATTTTGCTCTACGGTCATGGAGTCAAAAAGCGCTGACCCCTGAAAAAGCATACCAATTTCTTGACGAATTTGGCTGCGCTCTTGGCGATCCATAATGGTGAAATTGCGCTTATCAAAAAGGACTTCACCGGCGTCTGGCTCGTATAGACCCACAACACACTTAGCGAGAACAGATTTACCTTGACCGGACTGACCAATAACCAAATTTACCTTCCCTTCTTCAAAAGAATGATTGATATCAAACAGCACTTGCTGCCCATTGAACGTTTTGGATACCTTACGTACTTCAATCATGAGAGCAACATGAGTTGGGTGAGAATAAAATTGGCAATAAGTATGGCTACACTGCTATTGACAACTGCTTGGGTAGATGCTTTCCCCACATCTAACGAGCCGCCTTTTACGTAATAACCATGAAACGAGGCGACACTCACAATTAAAAAACCAAAAACCAATGTTTTGGTAAGGGCATAAGTAATATGAAAAGGATTGAAAAATGAGCGGATTCCAAGGATATAAATCTCAGTAGTTGTGAGGTCAGAGACCAACAATGCCAACCACCCCCCTAGCATAGAAAGTGCCATCGAGAACACCACTAACACTGGAAAGAAAACCAATGCCGCTGTAATTTTTGGTAGTACCAAAAAATTGAGAGAATTGACGCCCATGATCTCGAGGGCGTCGATTTGTTCGGTGACGCGCATGGTGCCAATTTCAGAAGCTACGTTTGAGCCAACCTTGCCAGCGAGAATTAATGAGATAATGGTTGGAGAGAATTCAAGAATCGTACTGGATTGGGTAATAAAACCAACGGTATAGTCTGGCAATAAGGGGCTTTCCATGCTAGATGCCGTTTGCAATGCAATTACCGCACCCATGAACGTGGACATGAGCGCAACAATTGGTAAGGAGTTAATGCCGATTTGTTCTATTTCTATGAGGGTGTGTTTCCAAAAAAAAGGCCAACGATTTGGTCTTGTAAAGACCACTCGGAGCATAAGGATATAACGACCAAATTGTTTTAACAAATTCACTAGGCTAAGTTAAACATTATATTTGCATCAATGCAGCACAAACGAGACCAATTTATTGCCACACTCAGTAAATTTGCGCCCGCAGAATTTGCGCCCTATTTAGCTGATTGCATCTTAGCAGTTGGTGTACAATTCAAGATCGTACCGGGTCGCAAAACCAAACTTGGCGACTTTCGCTCCCACCCCCTGCAACGCAAACCGATTATAACCGTCAACGGAGACCTTAATCCGTACAGCTTTTTAATCACCTCGTTGCACGAAATTGCACACCTCGATACCTATAGGCAATATGGATTTGATGTGGAACCTCATGGACTCGAATGGAAAAATGCGTTTCGGCATCGCTTGTTACCATTGCTTGAAAGCAAGCAGTTACCACCGAACTTACATCGGGCGTTAGAAAAAAGCTTCACAAGACTTAAGGCCGCAAGTGGTTCTGATCTACAATTGAGTCGGGTTCTTAAGACCTTTGATACACAGCAGGTCACTTTACTGGAACAACTGCCATTGCATACTGAATTTATCCTTCAAAACAAGCATTTTATAAAAGGTGAACTGCGTAGAACTCGTTATCTTTGTACAGAAAAACGCAGCAAACGCATTTACCTTATTCATGCGCTAGCCGCTGTAACAACACTTTAAAATGAATAGCAAAAACACATACGGACTCATTATGGCTGGTGGCGTAGGAAGCCGCTTTTGGCCACTTTCAACAACTGAGCGCCCCAAACAATTTTTAGATGTACTTGGTATAGGCAAATCCTTACTTAGACTCACATTCGAACGCTTGCAAAAATTTATTCCCGCAGAGCACATTTATATTTTAACCAATACAGCTTATCAAGATCTCGTTCTTGAACAACTCCCTGAACTCACTGCAGCACAGGTACTCTGCGAGCCAGAACGCAAGAATACAGCCCCTTGTATTGCCTATGCAGCTGCAAAAATCAATGCGCTAGACCCAGACGCCACTTTGCTCGTGTCACCTGCCGATCACCTCATTATCAATGAAATGCGCTTTGAGCAAATCATCGAAACGGCTTGGCAAACGGCTCAAGCTGGTCAATTAGTCACACTAGGTATTGAACCTACTAGACCTGACACCGGCTACGGTTACATTGAATTTGAAAAAACAGAAAATACAACCAAAGGCAGTGCGTGTCCTGTACTTCAATTCAGAGAAAAACCAAACTTAGCAACCGCTGAAGCGTTTTTATCTGCAGGTAATTACTTTTGGAATGCAGGCATTTTTGTTTGGAAAGCTGCCGTTGTACTTGAAGCACTCAAAGCGCATCAAACCGATATCTACGAGATTTTTAGCACCGAACCAGCCGTATACGGCACCGACCAAGAAGTCGATTTTCTCAAAAAAGCATTTGCAGCTTGCCCAGATATCTCCATCGACTTTGCTATCATGGAAAAAGCTCAAAATGTCAGTATGGTTTTGGCAGATTTTGATTGGAGTGACCTCGGTACTTGGGGTAGCCTAACCACCCACTTGCACAAAGACGCGCAGCAAAATTCCATCATTGGTCAAAACGTGCACGCCTTCGACACCAACAATTGCTTGGTCAATGTACCGGCTCACAAAACGGTTTTACTCGATGGCCTACAAGATTACATCGTTGTTGATAGCGATGACAAACTAATGGTTCTCAGACTCAGTAACGAACAAAAACTCAAAGAGTACCTCAAATCAATGGGTCTAAACTAGTTCTATCATGGCTAAAATTCGCAATATCGAATTAGGCGATTTTCCGTTGTTATTAGCGCCTATGGAAGACGTCAGCGACCCGCCGTTTCGAGCGCTGTGCAAGCAATACGGTGCTGATCTCATGTACACCGAATTTATCTCCTCTGAGGGCCTCATTCGAGATGCTGCTAAAAGCCGTCAAAAACTCGATATTTTTGAATATGAACGTCCTATTGGTATTCAGATTTTTGGCTCTGAAACCGAAAGTATGGTGCAGTCGGCTCAAATCATTGAGGCTGTCAATCCCGACCTCATCGATATTAATTACGGTTGCCCTGTTAAAAAAGTCACCTGCAAAGGTGCTGGAGCTGGCTTGCTCCAAGACATCCCTAAAATGGTTCGCCTTACCCAAGAAATTGTAAAAGCAACCAAATTACCGGTAACCGTAAAAACGCGACTGGGTTGGGACGACGACACCAAAAATGTAGTTGAAGCTGCCGAAAGGCTCCAGGATATTGGCATCGAAGCCATTTCCATTCATGGGCGAACCAGAAAACAAATGTATAAAGGCGAGGCAGACTGGACGCTCATCGCAGAAGTAAAAAACAACCCGCGTATGCGCATTCCTGTTTTTGGCAATGGCGATATCGATTCCCCTGAAAAAGCACTTGAGTACAAAAATAAGTATGGCGTCGACGGCGTCATGATAGGCCGTGCCTCAATTGGTTATCCTTGGATTTTCAGAGAAATTAAACACTACGTTCAGACAGGGCAAAAATTAGCCGGTCCAACACTTCCAGAACGTGTTTTGGCTTGCCGTGAACACCTCCTTATGAGCATTAAGTGGAAAGGACCAAAACTTGGAATAGCGGAAATGAAACGCCATTACACGAATTATTTCAAAGGATTGGGCCATTTCAAAGAGTACCGCACAAGGTTGGTGACGAGCTCAGAACTAGACGAAATTCTTGAAATCCTGA
>CAZINO010000062.1:0-13871 GCA_964540625.1 uncultured Lishizhenia sp.
GAAACTCAAATCTTGCAACCAGTTGCAAATATGCCTTGCAAAGGGCACTCGATTACTTTAGATGCCGATGCCATCAATTATGAAGACGGAACACCTCGTATCAAAGTAAACGCTGAATGCAATGCCTGTGATATCAGCTGGAGCTCAAACGGAACTCTTCAGCACAAGAAAAGCCGCAGCGTCGAGCTACTTGCATTTAAAGGGCAAACCTATACCATCAGTGCGCAAGCACAACTCGATGGCTGCAGCAGCACCGAGAAAATTAAAATTACAGCCAACGAAGATTACAACTTGCTTGCTGTCAATGCATTTAATCCGCAGTCGCGCGATGAGCGCAACGCGCGCTTTATGCCTTATGCGCTCACCATACGCAACGTGCGTTTTGAAATGCTGATCATTGACCCGGACAACGGCGCAGTCGTTTTCAAATCTACTGATGCCCAAAATCAATGGGATGGCATCGACCAGCGCAATGGTCAACTGATACCGGCTCAAAAAGCATACATTTGGAAAGTCGTGATTCAAGACCCACTTCCCGACGAAAAATCGACCTACACCGGCACAATCGTTCGCATTTAGCTTCCCGCAACTCAACGGAATTACTTACATTTGTTGAACCCGATTCAACGTGAGTACCCATGAGCATTATTCAATTACTTCCCGATCACATCGCCAATCAGATTGCGGCTGGAGAAGTCATTCAACGACCCGCCTCGGTGGTCAAGGAATTGCTCGAAAACGCCGTTGATGCAGGTGCCACTCAAATCCAATTGGTGGTCAAAGATGCCGGTAAAACGCTCATTCAAGTCTTGGACAACGGCAAAGGCATGGATGTCCAAGATGCCGAGAACTGCTTTCTCAGACATGCCACAAGTAAGTTAAAAAGTGCTGCCGACTTATTCGCCTTGCAAACCAAAGGTTTTCGGGGCGAGGCTTTGGCTTCTATTGCGGCAATTGCACATGTCAGCCTCAAAACCCAACAACATGAGCAGCAAACCGGAATCCAAATAGACATAGAAGGCAATCAAATCAAAAGTAAAAAAGAAGTCGTTTGTAAGCCTGGTGCTTCCTTTGAGGTTAAAAATCTGTTTTACAATGTGCCAGCGAGGCGCAATTTCTTAAAAAGTGATACCATTGAATTGGGCCATATCCAAACTGAGTTTGAACGCGTAGCCCTTGCCCACCCCGAACTACAATTTAGTTTCCAGCACAACGGACAAGAACTTTACCAGCTTCAATCTGGCAATTTACGGATGCGCTTAGCCGCCATTCTCGGCAAAGGGAGTAATGAGAAATTAGTCCCGATAGACGAGCAAACAGATATCGTGCGCATCAGCGGCTACGTCGGAAAACCCGAGCTCTCTAAAAAAAGTCGTGGCGAACAATATTTATTTGTCAATCAACGCTTTTTCAAAGACCCGTACTTCAATCATGCAATATCAAAAGCCTACGACGGCATGATCTCCGAAAAGCACTTTGCCAGTTATTGCATTTTCTTGGAGGTAGACCCTCAAAAAATTGATGTAAACATTCACCCGACCAAAACTGAAATCAAATTTGAGGAGGACCGCTTTATTTATTCGATTTTACTGAGTAGCGTCAGACAAGCACTTGGTAAACACAATATTTTCCCAACGCTAGACTTTGAGGCAGAAAGCGCCTTCGAGGTGCCTTCTGAAATCAGAAAGTCAGAACCTGTAGTGCCACAAATTGATGTTGACCCTTCTTACAACCCCTTCCAGAGTACCCAACGTCCAAGCGGTGGTTCAACGACAAAAAGTTATAGCCCGGCTTTGCAGCAAGCAGGTTTTTCAAATCAACATATTAGCCCTGACGATTGGCAGGCATTTTATCAAATCACCGAAACGCAAGAAGAACAGTCCGTTGAGATTTTTGAAACAGCACAAACCGCACATCAGTTTTTATTACACGATAAATATTTGGTGAGCCCAACTAAGTCAGGCTTTCTGATCATCGATGTACGCCGCGCTAAAAACCGCATGATCTTCGATGAATTGATCCAGCAATTTGTGTCACAACCTTTGTCTTCTCAGGCCTTGCTATTCCCGATAGAAAAACCGTTGGCCAAAGCTGCCAAGCTCACTTGGCTAGGCCAACAAAGCCTCTGGAATCAATTAGGATTCTATTTCCAAATCCAAGACGACCAACTCATTCTCGAAGCTGTTCCAGCATTACTTTCTGATGCTGACCTTGACCCTTGCTTAGATGAACTCACCGATGCTGCTTCCTTTTCGGATATTTCAGGCGGAGACATCGCACATTTCCTTGTCGCAAAATTGGCCTACTTTGGATCTAAGCACTTTAGGCTGCAGCACAAAGAAGAAATCGAACACTTCATAGAAGCGCTTTTTCAGTGTCCGCAACACAGCCACACCCCAAATGGCAAGGCCGTCATGTATACGCTTGGCTTTGATGAACTCGCTAAAAAATTCTAAATATGTTTCAGAACCTTCCGCAAGTCACTAAAAATATACTTCTGCTCAACATCGCTTTTTTTGTAGCGAGCTTGTTGCTCTTGAGCCAAGGTATTGATCTGACACATTCGCTAGGCGCACATTATGTCAATTCCCCATTTTTCCAGCCCTTTCAGATCGTAACACATTTTTTCATGCACAGCACCGAGAATTTTCTGCATATTTTCTTCAATATGTGGTTGTTTGCAATGTTGGGTGCTTTCTTGGAAAATATCTGGGGGGCCAAGCGCTTTTTTATTTTCTACTTCGTAAGTGCAATGGGCTCTTTTGCGCTGTATAACATGATTGGCTTTATAGAAATAATGAACCTCAAAGCCCAACTAGCCAGCCAAATTGACCTCGATCAATTCAATTATTTCTTAACCAACAGGGTCAATCTAAGCGGGGACGTTTTAAGTCAAATCAATACTTACCTCAATGAAACTGAAATCAAGCCCGGCCCGCATTTCCAAGAGCAAATCTTAACCTATATTGGTAAATCCGTTACACCAATGGTGGGGGCATCTGGTGGCGTTTTTGGGATCATGACCGCATTTGCCATTTTATTTCCAAATACCGAATTCAGGCTATATTTTGCCATTCCAGTCAAAGCCAAGTATTTTGTAGCGGGTTATTTCTTTCTGGAACTCTATCTCACTTTCCAAAATCAGGCCGGAGACAACGTTGCGCATTTAGCCCATGTGGGAGGCGCAATTGCCGGCGCCATAATGGTGCTCGTTTGGCGCAAAAATGACCGCAGTAATTTCTGGTAAACCAACACTGATCGGCAAGCAATGAATCCTTTTGTAGCACAAATCAAAACGCAATATCACAATGGCTCCATGACCATTCGTCTGATCATGGCCAATGTCTTTGTTTTTGGGCTCATTCAACTATTGAATGCGCTTGAAAGATTACAAATTTTAAACTTTTTAGAAAGCTTTCCACAAGGGTATCTAAGCCACTATTTGTTTGCGTTGCCGGTTTTTGAGTTAAGCATCCTTTTTAAACCCTGGACACTCCTCACCTCTTTATTGGCGCACTTTGGATTTTGGCATTTATTGAGCAATTTGCTCTTTCTTTACTTTGCTGGAAGCACCTATGAAAAATTTTATGGCCCGAAGCGCTTGCTCCATTTATACATGCTAGGGGGTATAGCGGGCAACCTCACAGAAATAGCTGCTCATTTGATCTTTCCGGCCTTACAAGGCAGTGCTTTTTCTGTTGTTGGGGCTTCCGGAGCCATCATGGCTGTCTTCATGGCACTGGCAATAGGGCAGCCTCAACTCCAAGTGCAACTATTTGGTGTCTTTCCGTTGCGTATTTATATGCTTGCCATCTTCTTTTTTCTCAAAGACTTGAGCGCCGTGGGCACTTCTGACTCAATTGCCCATTTTGCACACATTGGTGGCGCGCTTTTCGGCATCTGGAGTATCCGACAATTTTGGCATATACGTCTTTCTAGATCCTGGCTTGGATTTCAAATCAATAGCAAGCAACCACGCATGAAGGTTCAAAAAGGTGGGCGTCCGCTGACCGACGAACAATTCAGGGCCAAAAAACAAGAAAAACAGGCACGCCTAGATACCATTCTTGATAAAATCTCCAAAAAGGGTTACGACGCCCTATCCAAGGACGAGAAAGATTTTTTATTTCAACAAAGCAAAGATGTCTAGGCCACTCCGCAAGCTTTTATCGGCCCCATTTAAATTGGCAACAGCAATCACTTTAATTGGCTTGCTTTTGAGCTATTTGGCTCCATTTATTCATCCTTCTACGATTCCGTCTTTGCCTTTCTTTGGCCTGAGTTATCCAATTTTTTTGTTCCTGACGCTGGCTTGGTTGGTTATTTGGGCATTTTGGCGCTCAAAGTGGGCCATTTATTGCCTGCTTACTTTACTGATCGGTGGAAAGCTTCATTTTCGCAACGTGTCAACGAGTCGTACGGATAACAGCACGAACGTGTCCACAGGCATCAAAGTTTTAAGTTACAACGTGCGGCTTTTCGATTTATTCAATCCTTCATTTAATGAAGCGTTAAATTCCAGAAACGCTATTTTTCAGTTTTTAAATTCCGAACAACCGGACGTATTGTGCCTTCAGGAATTTTACCGTCAGGACAAACCCACGCGCTTCGAAATTATGGACTCCTTGAACCGCATCATGCAGACCAAAGACTACCATGAGCGCAGCGCTCACAAAAGAAGAACAAGAGAAAATTACGGTATTGCCATGTTTTCAAAATACCCCATGATTGCCCGTGGAGACGTCATGTTTGAGGCACAAGGCGTCCAGGATTTCAATTACTGCATTTTTGCAGATATCGTTAAAAATCAAGATACTTTTCGCGTTTATAACGTCCACTTACAATCGATACGTCTGAATTCTGATCCGCATATTGAAGGCGAAGAAATGCAAACATACGGCAGTAAAAAAGGCGTAATTGCCGCATACCGAAAATTGCGCAGCGCTTTTGAAAAAAGAGCAGACCAAGCCAGAAGAGTTGTAGAACATCTTAAAAGTTCGCCTTATCCTGTCATTGTTTGTGGCGATTTTAATGACACCCCTATGTCTTACACTTATAACCAATTTCAATTGGTTTTATTGGACGCCTTCAGAGGTAACGGATTTGGACTCGGCACAACCTATGTTGGCCGCCTACCCGCAGGTCGAATTGACTATTTATTTTACAGTCCTTTGTTGCGGGTCAGTCATTTCAAAATTCAAAAACAGACAAGCAGTGACCACCGCGCCATCAGTTGCGTTTTTCATTCGTCAAAAGTATGATTGCCCTTATCGATTGTGGTTCATCTAAAACCCCTGCAATTGCTGCAGCACTCGAAGAGTATGTCGATGTGCAAGTAATCGGCCTCTTTGATTTCAAAGCAGAAATGCTTGACAACTTTGGTGGAATTGTGATCTCAGGTGCGCCTATTTTGCTTACAGAATTAGATCCAGAACCTTATCTAAAACAATTTAGCTGGGTCAAAACGTATCCAAACCCGCTACTTGGCATTTGCTTTGGGCATCAAATCTTGGGGCTCTTGCACGGTGCCCGGATTTCGAGAATGCGGGAAGACCGCGCTTTTCAAGAAATTGAGGTGCTCCAAGACGACCTACTTTTTGAAAGGCTACCCGATATTTTCGAGATGCAAGAAGACCATTGCGAACACATCTCTCTTCCCAATGAATTTGAACTAATCGCTTGTTCTGACGCCTGCATCAATGAAGCCATGAAACACAAGCAAATGCCACACTATGGTGTTCAGTTTCATCCGGAAGTATCGGGGAATTATGGACATGTACTGTTGGCCAATTTTGCCAATATGGTGCAAGGCTAGTTATTTTCCTGCAATTTGCAAAAGGCGATTTTTGTCAAGAACAAAAATTTTACGCGTCTGTACCTCAATGATACCTTCTTCCTTGAAGTCTTTGAGCAAACGAATGAGTGTTTCTGTTGCCGTTCCTACAAAATTGGCGAGGTCTTCTCGACTGAGGTTAATGGGCTCGTCGTCAAAAACATCCATCAAAATAAGCATCGTGAAGGCCAAGCGTTCACGAACTGACTTCTGAGCCATATTGGTGATAAAGTCGGCACGATCTGCCAATTCTTTGGAGAGTTCTTTAATGATGCCTTTTCGCAATACCGGATTGGTATCCATCATATTTAGGAAATCTTCTTTGCCAATAAAGCAAATATTGCTTTCTTCTAGCGCCTCGGCAGCCACCTTGTAGGGTTCTTCGGTGAACATGGCTCTAAAACCAACCATTTCTCCGGCTTTGGCAATATGAATGATTTGTTCTTTGCCTTCGTCGCCGCGTTTGTAAATTTTAACCAACCCTTGATTGATGCAGTACACGCCCCGAGGAAAAGAACCTTCTAAAAAAACAGCTTGGTGCTTTTTGTAATAGTTACATGCCCTGTGAGAATTAAGGTGATCGAGCTCATCGGTACAAAAGTGATTCAGTAGGGAGTTCTTCCTGCCTGTGCAGGTCTGACAAGTGACGTGCTTATGGGACTTCTCTAACATGGCGTTGAATAGCTAATCAAATATAAGAATTTTAGTCGAATTTAGAAAGCTGATAAACGTCATTTTTTTGGAATACAAATAGCGGCAATTTTGCAGCATGACTATCGCTGAATTGATTCATAAATACAACGTTCCAGGCCCTCGTTACACCTCTTACCCCACCGTGCCATTTTGGAAAGATCAACCTCTTGATTTAGCCCGTTGGTTCGAAAACTTGAACAAATCGATACAAAACAAACCAAGTTCTTTAGGCATTTATATTCACCTTCCGTACTGTGAATCTTTGTGTACTTTCTGTGGTTGCCATAAACGCATTACTAAAAACCATGCTGTTGAACAACCATATATCGATTCCGTATTGGCTGAATGGGATCTCTATCAGAAACACCTAGGTGCCAATCTAACCATTAAAGAATTACACCTCGGCGGAGGCACGCCTACTTTTTTTGCACCCGAGCAATTGATCCGGCTCACAAAAGGTCTAATTGGCAACCGAAAAATACAAGCAGATTCTTGTGAATTAAGCTTTGAAGCGCACCCCGGATCAACCACCTCGGCGCACCTCAGCGCACTCTTTGATATCGGTTATCGACGTATTTCATTTGGCATTCAAGATTACGACCCGCAAGTGCAAAAAGCCATCAACAGGGTTCAAAGTGCTGAACTTGTTGAGAAAGTGCACTTTGCAGCCAAACAACTGGGCTATCGTATCAATCATGATTTGGTTTATGGCTTGCCTTTTCAAAATTTGCTCGGATTTTCGCAAACAATCGATAAAACCATTCAACTTTTACCTGAACGCATTGCGTTGTACAGCTATGCGCATGTACCATGGGTAAAAGGCACAGGACAGCGCGGCTACAGCGAAGAAAACCTGCCAAAAGATGCACAAAAACGTGCACTTTACGAAATGGCCTATGACAAATTATTAGCAGCAGGGTATATTGCCATTGGGATGGACCATTTTGCTTTGCCAAATGATTCCTTGAGTTTGGCCTACCATCAAAAGAATTTACACCGCAATTTCATGGGTTACACCCACCGGCAGACCGACATCATGCTCGGTTTAGGCATGT
Organism: uncultured Lishizhenia sp.; assembly: GCA_964540625.1. Lineage (GTDB taxonomy): Bacteria > Bacteroidota > Bacteroidia > Flavobacteriales_D > Crocinitomicaceae > UBA952. The sequence goes on from CAZINO010000062.1 coordinate 7,582, forward strand.
CGGCTATCTCTGACGCTTGGTTCGCTTTTGCCCAAAACGAAAAAACAATTGAGGCCTATCAAGCGCGTATTCAAGAAGGAGAACTTGCCATATTTAGAGGACATTTACTCAATGAGGAAGAATTACGCCTACGCCGACATATCCTTGATTTAATGTGTCATTTTGAAACGACTTGGCATCCTAACTTCAAGGAAAACGGGTTTTATCAAGTCATTATCGACAAATTAAAAGGCATCGAAAAAGATCAGCTCATCAATATCGACCAAGATAAACTTGTCATATTGCCCAAAGGCAGACCCTTTGTTCGCAATGTCTGTATGGCCTTTGACCTCGATTTACAACGCTCGCAACCAAATAAACCGCTTTTTTCAGCTACCATTTGAAGCAACAAGCCTGTTACCACTGTGGGGATGCACTTCCGTTAAGGCCAATAAAAATTGACCAGCAACTTTTTTGTTGCAATGGCTGCGCAACCGTTTATCAATTACTTGAGAAAAACGAGTTGGGTGCTTTTTACCAATACGAACCCATGGCGGGAAGTAAGCCAGGAAAGGAGCGAGCTGATCAATATGCATTTTTAGATTTACCGGAGATTAGAAAACGCTACATTACGTTTGAAAACGAACAGCAGGTGCGGGTCCGTTTATCGCTGCCAGCTATTCATTGCTCTTCATGTATTTATTTACTTGAAAACCTGAGCAAATTAGAGACAAAAGTACTCCGCGTACAGGTGCATTTCGCAAGAAAAGAAGCCGCAATCGTTTTTGACCCCGGCCTCCATCTTTCTGAATTGGCAGTATTATTAAATTATATCGGATATCCGCCAGATTTTAGCAAAAACGAAAGCAATAAAAGCAAGCAAGACCGCACTTTTCTTTTTCAACTTGGTATTGCCGGATTTGCCTTTGGTTCTATCATGCTTTGGAGCACCCCTGACTATTTCGGCTTGGGCAAAGACAATCCCCAATTTAGAAATTTCTCTGCCTACCTCAGCTTTGTGGTGAGTATTCCCGTTCTGCTTTTTTCTGCGCGCGCTTATTTTATATCAGCTTTTAAAGCAATACGTAGTAAAAATATCAATCTTGATGTACCGATTACAATTGGAATAATCGCGCTTTACACCCAGAGTGTCTTGCAAATATTCAAGGGAGAAGGTGCCGGATACATGGATAGTTTTGCAGGTTTTATTTTCTTTTTACTGATTGGGAAATGGTTTCAGAACCTCACCTATGCCTCGCTGTCGTTTGACCGTGATTTTAGCAGCTTTTTTCCGGTTGCCATTCAACGCGTAAAGCCTGACAACAGTAAGGAAATTATCCCTGTAGAGGCGCTGCAAACAAATGACATCATTGAAGTTCGAAATGAAGAGATTATACCTTGCGATAGCGAATTACTGAGTGATGAAACTTTTATAGACTACAGTTTTGTAACGGGTGAAGCACTCCCCGTATTGCTTCAAAAAGGCGCACAAATTTATGCTGGAGGTCAAATTCAAGGAGCAGCCTGTAGGATGCGCGTGTTGGCCACCACTGATCGCAGTCACCTGACCCAACTTTGGAATGAAACCAAAGATAAAACACCTAAAAACGAATTGATTCGCTACCAAGATCGGCTATCGCGCTATTTCCTTTTCATCTTATTGGTAATTGCTGCAAGCAGCGCAGTTTCATGGTATTTCATAGACCCCAGTTCAATTTTCAGGGTGGTTGTGGCGGTATTAATCGTGGCTTGCCCTTGTGCACTTGCCTTGTCTGCACCATTTACACTTGGCAACACACTGCGTTCACTTGGAAAAACTGGTCTTTATTTAAAGAATTCAAGCGTAGTTGAAGCGCTCACCACCATCGATACCCTTGTTTTTGATAAAACCGGCACACTCACCGATCCGAATAGCTATGAAATCATCGAACAGCAAAATGAGCTCAGTGCCGAAGAATTTGCTGTTTTTGTGAACTTAGCCAGGCAGTCAACGCATCCGCTTTCAGTTGCATTTGCCAAAGCCAATGATGACCTTCCAGAAATCAAACTGAATGCACTTGAAGAATTGAAAGGTAAAGGTTTAAGCACTACCTATCAAGGTAAAATTTATTTATTGGGGTCTGCTTCTTTTGTGGGAGCAGCGCATTTAGCTAAAGGAAGTGAGCTCTTTTTTAGTGTAGAAGGACGCATGGCGCATTTTACCTTTTTAAGTGCGTGGCGCAGTGCTGCAATTACTTCTGTCCTTAATAAATTTGGTGCAGCGCATTGTTATGTGCTATCCGGAGACCATTCGCAAGATAAAGCCGCGCTATTAGCCCTTGGTTTCTTTGAAACACACCTGTTTTTTGAACAAACACCTCAGCAGAAAGCAGCGCAAATTGAAATGCTGCAGCAAAAAGGAAGGCAAGTCATCTATATTGGAGATGGCATCAATGATGTTGGTGCTTTGGGTAAAGCAAATGTAGGGATCGCTCTATCGGAGGACATGTTTAGATTTACACCAAGCGCTGATGCCATCTTAGAGGCAAGATATTTATTGAAAATTCCACAGATGCTCGCTTTAGGGCGCTATGCGAAGCGCGTTCTACTTATATGCCTAACCTTTTCCTTGAGCTATAATATTTTTGGACTCAGCGTCGCTATTTCGGGTAACCTGACCCCGTTGTTTGCAGCTATCCTCATGCCTATTTCTTCCATCACAATCGTACTTTTAAGTACCGGGCTCATTTATTGGAAATCGAAGCGTTTGTTCAAAAACTGACATAAATCAGTTTTTTTCAAAAACACGGGTCATTCTTCTTCCCTATCGGTCTAACGAAATTTGCACTATGGGAATCGTGTACCTTATGCTTATCGTTAGTCTGTGTATCGCTGGATTTTTCTTGGGCTTCTTTTTTTGGGCCACGAAAAATGGGCAATTCGACGACGACTACGGGCCTTCTGTACGCATCCTGTTTGAAGATGAACCAACAACAAAAGATGTATAAAATGGAAGTAGTTAAATTCAATTATGACAACAAGATCGTGCGCAATTTTGCTTATGCTACGGTCATTTGGGGTGTGACGGGAATGTTAGTGGGGCTTATCGCCGCTCTACAATTGGCATTTCCAGATTTTTTCAATGATTACCTCGGATTCAAGTGGGTATCGTTTGGGCGCATCCGTCCTTTACACACCAATGCAGTCATTTTTGCTTTTGTAGGTAATGGGATCTTTATGGGTTATTACTATTCCTTGCAAAGATTACTCAAGTCTCGAATGTGGAGCGACAAAATGAGTTACTTGCATTTTTGGGGTTGGCAAACCATCATTGTATGCGCTGTATTAACCTTGCCATTCGGCTATACAACAGGAAAAGAATATGCGGAACTCGAATGGTGGATCGACATCATGATCGCCGGTATTTGGGTGGTTTGGGGTTGGAACATGTTTGCAACAATCCTGAACCGACGCGTCCAACATTTGTATGTGGCAATATGGTTTTACATTGCCACATTTGTTACGGTTGCCATGCTGCATATATTCAACTCATTTGAGTTGCCTGTTTCTTTTCTAAAAAGTTATTCATGGTACGCTGGTGTCCAAGATGCGCTGGTTCAATGGTGGTACGGCCACAATGCAGTTGCCTTCTTCTTGACAACACCTTATTTGGGCTTGATGTATTATTTTGTTCCAAAAGCAGCAAACCGTCCGGTATATTCTTACCGCCTCTCCATCATTCACTTTTGGGCATTAATTTTCCTTTACATCTGGGCTGGACCACATCACTTACTTTACTCAACCCTACCGGATTGGGCGCAAAGTCTTGGGGTGGTGTTCTCTGTTATGCTCATTGCACCATCTTGGGGAGGAATGCTCAATGGCTTATTAACTTTACGCGGCGTTTGGGATAAAGTAAGAGACGATGTGATGCTCAAATTCATGGTGGTAGCACTCACCGCTTACGGGATGTCTACATTCGAAGGCCCAATGCTCTCCCTTAAAAATGTGAATGTGATCTCTCACTTTACCGACTGGACCATTGCACACGTTCATATTGGTGGTCTAGGATGGAATGGTATGATGACATTTGGAATGCTCTATTGGCTATTTCCGAAACTATATAAAACGGAATTGTATTCCAAAAGAATGGCCAATCAGCATTTTTGGATTGCTACACTGGGTATTTTACTTTATGCCGTACCTATGTACATTGCTGGATTCATGCAAGGTCTTATGTGGCAGGATTTCAACCCAGATGGCACACTTCAAAATGCCGATTTCCTCAAAACCGTTACGCAACTTAAGCCCTATTACTATTTGCGCTCACTGGGTGGTTTACTTTATCTTTCTGGTGCCCTTTTGATGTTCTACAATTTGGTTAAAACAGCTAAATCCGGTGCTTTACTCACGGATGAAGCAGCGCAAGCACCGGCAGTGCTCGAACAACATGGTCAGGCTAAAGGGGAATACTGGCATAAAGTTATTGAACGTAAACCTGTACAGTTCATGATTTTGAGTTTAATCGTTGTGGCAATTGGCGGTATCGTAGAGATTATACCAACCATGATTGTCGATTCTAATATTCCAAAAATTGCAAGTGTCAAACCTTATACCCCTCTCGAATTAGAAGGACGCGACATCTACGTAAGAGAAGGCTGCTACAACTGTCACTCTCAATTGGTTCGGCCTTTGCGTTTCGAAACGGCGCGCTATGGCGAGTATTCTAAATCGGGCGAATTCGTTTACGACCACCCGTTCCAATGGGGATCTAAACGCACTGGGCCAGATCTTGCCAGAGAAGGTGGCAATACCAAGATCCGCAAATCTAACTTCTGGCATTACCAACACCTGATAGCGCCAAAAGATGTATCTCCTGGATCCATTATGCCGGCCTACACATGGTTGCGAGAAGACAATTTGGATCTCTCCTTAACAGAAAAGAAAATAAGAGCTATGCAAACCTTAGGGGTGCCTTACAAAAAAGGTTACGATAAAAAAGCCGTCGCCGATCTAAAAGCACAAGCCAAATTGGTAGCAGAAGACATCGTGAATACCACACCTAAGCAAGCACTCATTGGTGTCAATAAAGCCGCGCTCGTGAAGGACATTCAACAAAAAGAAATTGTTGCAGTTATTGCCTATTTGCAACGACTCGGCGTAGATATAACTGTTCAATCTAAAAAGTAATTCGCATGCTACGATTCATTAAACACAACCTCACCAGCATGTTCGGGATTGAGATATATCCGCTCATTTCATTGGTGTTATTTACGGCATTTTTTGCCCTTGTGCTGATCTACGTTTGGAAAATGAGCAAAGATCGCGTGGCCGAATTAGCGGCAAGCCCCCTAGAATTCGAACAAAAAAATGAAGCAACAAAAATCAAATAAACGACTTATGAAAACGCTGACTTACACTTTCTTACTTACAGTTGTTTTAACATACATCAATAATTGGAGCTGGGCTGCCGACGGCGAAGGACTTTTCAAGTCTCGTTGCAACGCGTGTCATATGATCGACAAGAACTCAACCGGACCTAAATTACAGGGCGTCAAACAAAAATGGACAGACGCCGGAGAAGGCGAACTCTTGTACAAATGGGTTCAGAATTCCACTGAACTTATTGGGTCAGGTAAAAGCGCACTTGCCAAAGAAATTTCCACATTTAGTGCAACAGCCATGCCCGCTCAAGCTGTATCCAATGAAGAAATCGATGCTATTTTCGGTTATATCGACAGTTACGTACCACCGACAAGCACTGTACAAAAAACGGATAGCACAATAGTGTCGGAACCCGTAATGGTGACGGATTACAAAGGGAACCTTACGGTTTTCAACTGGCTTGCGGTCCTGACACTTATTTTAATCATCGCAATCATTGTACTTGCAGGCACGCTCATGACTTTCATGAAGTCGGACTTTTTCAAAAACAAACTCAAAGAACTGAGCACCAAAGCGAATATCCTCATACTCATTATTACCACAGGTACAATGTTCATGGGCACCAATGCACATGCCCTTACCTACATGGGGCCCGGTGACGGACCAAAAGATGGTCCTTGGTTGAAAGTGGAAACAACTGACCTACTCGCCGTTGTCATTATCGACGTCATTTTATTAATTGTCGTGTTGTACTTGCGCCATTTGTTCAACCAAATGATGGACATGGTCAAGCCAAAAGAGGTCCAAGTTGAAGCGCCTGTAGTGCCTACTTTCAAAAAAGTGAATCGCGTACTTACCGACGCTGTTCCGATAGAAGAAGAGCATAAAATCTTAATGGATCATGAATACGACGGCATTCAAGAATTAGACAATAACTTACCACCATG
>CAZINO010000063.1:0-13786 GCA_964540625.1 uncultured Lishizhenia sp.
TACCGCACAAGGTTGGTGACGAGCTCAGAACTAGACGAAATTCTTGAAATCCTGAACTATATCGAGGCGCACCAAGAAGAATTTGTGTTTGTCTAAACAAGTTTATTGCGTCTGAGAATAGACTTTACAGGAATTTGCAACGAACCAAAAATTTCATAACGCGTCAGCTTATCAATCGTGAAATAATACTTGGTTCCTTTGTACTTCCACAAAACCTGATTTTGCTTACTTCTGGCTACTCTTGGAGAGGTTGCTGACGAAAAATATTGGTAATACGGACCCGACTTCTGAAAATGCAATAGCGGCGAAAACAAAAAGCGGTAGCCATTCTCTTCTTGCCGCAATAATCCTTTCTGTGCCAATTTGCCTATGAAAAAAGGTGCACTTCTATTTAGAGAGGTCAGGACAGCAAAACCTGGCACCGTATCCAAACGCACGCGTTCAACTTCGGTCTCATTGAAATCTTCATCGAGGACAGTTTCGATGTAGCGCACCTCTTGAACTTGCTTACCGCCTTCTTGATAAACGAGGTCACCATTCCACGCTGCCATAAAGCGCTCAAATGGGAAGCCTATTTTTCTGCTGAGTTTGGCTAGTTGAACATAAACAGAGTCTTGGCGCTGTTGCTTGAATTCACTTACATTTAAGTGAATATCTATTAGCCGGTCGGTTTGCACGTTGCTCAAATAAGTCAGGCCTTTTGACTTTAATGAGAAATAAAGTGGCGTCCTTTTTTTGATGTAGCTCTTGAGTCTTAAACCAAGAGAGTCGCTATCATGGGCAAACATAGCTGTTTCGACATCAAATTTTTTAAGCTTTGGCCAATTGGCATAGAATACCAAATGTTCATCTTTGAATTGCTTTTGTCGTAAAAAGCGTCGCCAGACCTTTTGTTGTGCTCCATAATGCGCAGAAACTACTTGATTGAGCGTTTTGATGAAATCGGTACCCTGATAGATGAGGGCATAATCTTTTCCGTAATGCAGGTAAGATTGTTCTTTAGAAATGTAGTAATAACGGTTGCCACCAACAACAGAGTCTTTTAATTCGCTGTATTTTGACAAGCGTTCAATACCTAAACTCACCTTGGAGGAATCTGTTAGGCGAATGAGTGCGCCCCAATTGCCATTTTCATTGACAAAAATGTACAAATTTGACTCGAGGTCAATTCCGTATTGCTTTCCCTGACCCAATAAAAACTCGTAAGTCGTGAAATCGCGCATAGAGAGTTTGTTATACTGCAACAACGAGTTGGTCTCTTTGGCCAGTTCTAGAATGTTTGCTTTTCCGAGAAAATCTGCGCTTGGCAACCGATCGATAAGTCTTGGGGATTTGGGCTGCTCGAATAAAAACGAACGCACAAAAAGGACCAAACCAAGACTTCCGGCGATAAGGACGAGCGTCAAAAATTTGCGGTACATATTTTTATGGGTTCAGGGTGTAGATCACATAAAGTGAGTTCACTAAATCAAGAAAATGTTTACCGGGTGCTTCTTGACCTTCAAAGTGGTAACTCAGTTTGAAACGTGTATGCGTTGCATCTGTTTCTGTCGAGGTGAGTTCGAGCTGACCCGATTTACCTTTTAAAGAGGCTACAATTTCGGCATTGCGCGGTGTGAGTACTTCTGTAGGAAAACGATCAAGGGTTTGGGTTACATCGACTTTTCCGTACATAAATCCGCTCCGCATGGCTTTTTTACTGGCTTTTTTGCCTAATGCTTCTTTACCATAGCCTTTTGCATGGAAACGTGCGAGGTCTTCATCGTTACTAAAGATCAATAGTTTACCTGTATTGATGATGTAAAGTGGTGCGGCATCCAAAATGGCGTTGTCGATGCGCCAATAGTTATCAAAACGTTTAATACGAGATGTAAGTCTGCCCATATGCTTGAGCACGAGCTCAGGGATGTCTGGACGCGCTGTTGAAAAACCCAAAGTAAAAATAGGCATGTCGGTTTGGGTTTCGGTTTCGCGTTCTTGGTATTCGAAAGATTCTTCGTCGTAGGAGAATTCAATTTTTTTAGTAGTTACTTTTTTAATACCATTGAAAGTTCCAAACATACTGCCTTTGTAGGTATCAAATAGTGCTTCTTTATTGATGAACTCATTGAGCAATTCGAGTGTCAGGACGTTCATGGCAATTTGCGCATTTTTCTCGTCTGAAAGCAATGGCAAAAGCACTTTGTAGGCTTGGTCATAAGCCTGTTGTAAGTTGATGTTGTAGGTAAAGTATGCAGGGCTTGAGGCAGGAATATAATCGAGCACGTGTTTGTCGAAACGCGCGTCGTTCATTTGTTGGTAAATGCTTCCGAGCGCAGGACCATACAAGGCTTCTACTTCAAAATCAATTTGGTTATCGCGTAAGAATAAGTCACCAAGAATTACATTTCCGGCATAGAGCTCCTGAATGTCTTTGTAAAGTGTAGGCAGTACGGTCTGAAAATACCAAAGCCCTTGTGATTTATCCAGATTGCGAGCGTTGTCTAGGTAAAATGCGCCCTCTGCTTGATGTGCTAATTGAGCTGCAAATCGGCTATCTGCAGCGTAAAGATTGCTCCCGTCTACAAATATTTCATTGATGACACGAAACAGTTCAGCTTGTTGCAGCATCATTTGAACACTGTCGCGAAGTTCGTAGTAATTCTTGACGAGTGGGTTTTCGGTAGCCTCCGGGAATACATTGGTATTTGGATTGTCTTCGAAGTTTTCCTCGTCGAGGATGTTTTCCGGGTCGGGGTTGGTTTGGTCGTCAAAAAAATCAAAAGGCATTTCGTTGCCTCGGGCATACCAAATAGAATCGGTGACTTCATCGATGTACTCCATGGTTGGCTCAATGCGAATAAGCAACGCGACATTATCCTTGATCAGTAAGTTATTGAAAAACGTACCGTAAACAGCCAAGCCGGGAATATCGGATTCGAGGTCTTGAAAATCGTCGAAAACTTCAAATAATGCTTTTCGGTCAGAAACACCAAATGTAAAACCCGTCAGCTCATGGGTGTTGGTTTTGCCGTAGAATAGGTTAAGACGCTGATTGAAATCTAAACCTGCATCTTTGAGGGTTTTACCCGAGGTCGAGCCATCGAATAATTCCTGATGCACCTCGGACATGAACTCATAATTAACGAGTTCATCCATGGAAATTTTCTGTAATAAACTGATATTATTGATACTAAATACAGTAACTGCATCTTTGGGCAAAAGCTGTTCAGACTGAATAGACTTGAGTTGAGCCCACGATAATGGCACACATAAGAGGGCGAGTGCCAGCCAATATAAACGTTGAATTTGATGAGTCACGAGCGTAAATTAGATACTGCGAAGTTAAACATTATCCGCGAGTATCATCTTGGTGTCAGCACAATTGTGTTGTCGAGGAGATGTTGGTTGTTTTTTAAATCAAAAGTATTGGTTCGAACCAGTACGGACATTTGATTTTTGCTAAGTGTACCTAGTTTATTTTCGAAAGAGACAACAGGACGTTCAAAACGGGTAATTGAAGCATAGACTCCTAATTTAAGCTGTTCTTCATCTTCGAATTTATAATTCTTGATTTCTTGGGCAACATAAGCCGGAATAGTACGCACAAGTGAGTTGCCATCCCAGCTCAGCCAATATTGCTCAGCAGAGGCGGAGGCCTTTTCGTTGGTAATTTGTTCAATACTCAGGCGGACGCCATCTTGCAGTTGCTTGATACTTGCAAAATCGCAGGAGAATTTAAAAATAAAATCGGTGTAGTTTTCTTCAACCACAACATTGGAAATACCGCTTTGGGCATCGAGTAGACGCACAAACTCGTTGATTTTAGCACTGATTTCGGCCTTGCTCGGTACCGGTTTCCCGTTTAGGCTATCTAAGGCTAATATGGAATTGACTTTTACTTTGCTTTCACTCAAATTGATTTTGTAACGAAAAGTGCCGGAACCATCATTTTTAATGGTAATATCGTCGGAGATCTCAATACAAGATACCAATGAAAGCAACAGTAAAAAAGCAAATAGTATTTTCATCGAAATGCAACAAGCAATAGTGGTGCCAAAGTTAGTCAAATAAGCTTTTTTGTTGACCAAATGAATTGTAATATCTGTGATGGGCAGCCGCTTGATTGGCATTCGGGCCCAAAATAATTTGTTTATCTACCGGCCATGCCTCTAGTTGAATAGAACTGCGATCGGATAGTTCTGCGGGTTGTAACAATCCGGCTAGCCATCCTTTTTCTTCGTTTGGCCCAAGCACTAAGGGCATGCGCAACTTTGAATTATGAATTTCTGCCATAAGTGCGTTTGCTTGCGTAGTCAGGATTGTAAATGTTTGCTCTTTTTGACCTGACGTCGGATTGAGCCAGGTATCGAAAAGACCGGCAATTGAAAAAATGGATTGAGCCGGATCTTTGATCAAATAAGGCTGCTTGTTCTTCCCATTGGTTTGCCATTCAAAAAATCCAGTAGATGGGACCAAACAACGGCTTGATGTCAATAAGTGCTTGAACGAGGCTTTCTCTGCAGCAGACTCAAGACGTGCATTGAGGGTTTTTGATGCGAATTCAATCGGGTTTGGGCCACTAAACCACCTCGGAAGCAAGCCCCAACGCATTTGTTGCATTAGTGGATCATTAGTAATAATAGGCCATTGCGGAAATTGAAACCCAGAGGCAAAGTAATATTGCAATTCAATGGGTTGACCAGGAAGGAGTTTTTGGTAACGTTCAGCGAGTTGCTGGGTTGTGGAAGTAGAAGAATTACTATAGCACATGAATCAAAAATACAAAAAGAAAGCCACCCGAAGGTGGCTCTTATATAGACATTTCTCGCTATCCGTAAAAACGGGAAGAAAGAAATGAAAAAGAGCCCGAAGGCTCTTATAAACATTACATCATGCCTGGCATTCCGCCGCCCATGCCGCCCATTGCAGCTGCTGGGTTAGCCTCTTCAGGTTCATCGGCAATGACACATTCAGTGGTCAATAACATTGCGGCAATTGACGATGCGTTTTCAACGGCAATTCGGGTAACTTTAGTTGGGTCAATGACACCAGACTTATAAAGCTCCTCAAATTTGTCGGTGCGTGCGTTGTAACCGTAGTCACCTTTTCCTTCACGTACTTTCTGAACAACGATAGCGCCTTCTCCACCTGCATTGGCAATGATTTGACGCAATGGTTCTTCGGCAGCTCTTTTTACAATTTGAATACCGGTCATTTCGTCTTCGTTGGCACCTTTGAGTTTATCTAAGGTTTCAATTGCACGGATCAAGGCAACACCACCGCCAGGAACTATTCCTTCTTCAACAGCTGCTCTTGTTGCTGCTAAGGCGTCGTCTACGCGGTCCTTTTTCTCTTTCATTTCAACCTCAGTTGGCGCACCAACGTAAAGCACAGCAACACCACCAGCTAGTTTTGCCAAGCGCTCTTGCAACTTTTCACGGTCGTAATCAGAGGTAGTTTGCTCGATTTGAGCTCGAATTTGACCTACTCTTGCTTGGATATCGGCTTTTTTACCTTTTCCATTGACAATAGTAGTGTTGTCTTTGTCGATTTCTATTTTTTGTGCTGAACCGAGCATATCGAGTGTTACGTTTTCGAGGGTCATGCCGCGGTCTTCAGAAATGACGGTACCTCCGGTGAGTATTGCGATATCTTCTAACATCGCTTTACGGCGGTCTCCGAAGCCTGGTGCCTTGACAGCAGCCACTTTAAGCGAGCCACGCAAACGGTTTACGACAAGCGTTCCGAGCGCTTCGCCGTCTACATCTTCGGCGATAATTAATAAAGATTTACCAGACTGTACAACAGGCTCTAGGATTGGAAGCAATTCTTTCATGCTTGAAATCTTCTTTTCAGAAATCAAGATGAGTGGATTCTCCATTTCTGTAATCATTTTCTCGGCGTTCGTCACAAAATAGGGTGATAAATAACCGCGATCAAACTGCATTCCTTCTACAGTCTTTACTTCAGTTTCTGTACCTTTTGCTTCCTCAACGGTAATGACGCCGTCGTTGCCAACGACTTTCATGGCCTCTGCAATAAGTTTACCGATGGTTTCGTCGTTGTTTGCAGAAATGGTTGCGATTTGCTCAATTTTGCTGTTGTCATTGCCGACAACTTTTGAAATTTTGCGCAAGTTTGAAACGACTTCTGTTACGGCTTTATCAATGCCGCGCTTGAGGTCCATTGGGTTGGCTCCGGCTGCTACATTCTTAAGACCTGCTGTGACAATTGCTTGGGCAAGAACAGTGGCGGTGGTTGTTCCGTCACCGGCGATATCGGCGGTTTTGGAGGCTACCTCTTTAACCATTTGCGCACCCATGTTTTCAATCGGGTCTTTGAGCTCAATTTCTTTGGCCACTGTTACACCGTCTTTGGTGACGTGCGGTGCACCAAACTTTTTGCCAATAACGACATTGCGTCCTTTTGGACCCAATGTAACTTTGACTGCATTTGCTAAAGCATCTACTCCTTTTTTGAGTTTTTCACGTGCTTCTACATCGAAATAAATTTCTTTTGCCATTTTGCTGTTTCTTTTTTAATCATTAAAAAATACCGTAAATGTCTGATTCTCTCATAATGAGAAAGGTTTGGCCGTCGATTTTGATTTCGGTGCCGGCATATTGCCCATAAAGAATGGAGTCACCAACTTTTACGGACATGGGCTCATCTTTTTTTCCAGACCCAGCCGCTACAACAGTACCGCGCAAGGGTTTTTCTTTTGCTGTGTCTGGAATGATGATTCCACTCGCTGTTTTTTGCTCTGCTGGCGCAGGTTCTACCAGAACTCTGTCTGCCAAGGGTTTGAATTTAACTGACATAAAAATATTTTAATTTGCATTGGTCGCTTCGAAAAACATGCCAATCTCCAAATTCAGTCAAAATTGCATAATTGGCAAAAAAAAATGTCAGTATGAATGACATACTGACATTTCCTTGAAGGGATATAAAATCTTATTGCTGCTGATTTTGTGCAGGGTTTTGCCCTTGAGCAGGTGCTTGTTGTTGGGTTTGAGGCGCAACTGGTTTTGGAGGTTTAGGTTGGCTTATTGAAATGCCCAAACTAAACACAAGAATAGCAGCTGCCAAGCCCCAAGTGAGTTTATCGATGAGTTCATTGGTGCGTTGTACGCCGCCTAATTGAGAAGCGCCACCGAAATCAGCGCTTAGACCTCCACCTTTAGGATTTTGAACGTAAACTACCAAAATCAAGAGTGCACTTGCGACGATAATCAGAAAAGAAAGGATACCAGTCATGATGAAATATTAAGGTTTTTCTTGAGTATTTTAATTTGATTTGCAAAGAAACTCTTTTTTTCCGGATTGAGCAAAATTAATTGCTCATAAACCCCAATTGCCTTGGCAACAGCACCTTGCATGGCGTAGATTTTAGCAAGGGTCTCAGAAACGGGAATTTGATCGCTATTGAGGCTTTCTTTGGCCTTTTTAGCCGGAGAATAAAAATCTTGTTTGGGCTTATCTATTCTCAGGAATTCTGCTTGAGATTCGGTCTCGGCAGCTTCTTTGAAGTGCAACCAATCTGTAAAGGAAAGTTTTTCTTTTGATTCATGAACGACTTTGGCATTTACCGGTGGTTCATCGTCTATTTTTGATAATTCGTCATTTTGAGTAAGCGCTTCATCTAATTCTTTGAGCTCCTCGGTGTAGGTTAGATCGACGTATGCGCTATTGATGAGATTGGCTCTTAATAGTTGATCCAAAGGATCATGACTTGCTTCATTGACTTCTGTTTGGTTAGCCTCTGTTTCAGTGGGTGCAACTTCAAGCGGTTCTGCAACTTCAAGCGGTTCTTCTTTTGGCGCTGCAACTTCCGGCGCAGGCAATTTGGCCTCTTGCAGTAATTCGTATAAAACGGCCCTATTTTGAATGGCAAAAGCACTGTTTTCTAAGGCCTGTGCAAACCTAACATCTTGCTCTTGAGCGAGCGTCTTCAAGTGTAAAATGGCGAAGGACGTGGCGTACGGGTAAGCTTGACGAAGCGCTTCTAGATCAGAAAGAAAGGCGCCATTGCACTGACTTGGATCTTGGATTTGAGAATGAAGTTGCTCTTTACTTAACACAGCACTAATTTACCAATTACTATATAATTTGTTGATCAGGTCTTGAACCATTTGTGCTGAAATATCGGCAAACAACTTTTGTTCAACAGTTGCTAAATTCGAGCTAGACGGAAAATCGGCAAAACGCGTACTTACCATTTGCCATTCCTCCTCTTTAGGAGACTTGATTTTAATCTTTAGCTGAAGGGTCATGGTCAGGCGGTTGCTAGACGCGTTGTCTGCACCTTGAATGGCAACAGGCTGGACTTGATAGCCAGTGATAGCGCCTTCTATGTTGATTTCTCCGGCACCTAATTGTGTATTAAGAAGCAGTCTTGTATTGTTTTGAACGCCATCTTTGAGTTGCTCTGTCAATAACGGACCAAAAGATAAAGGGCAATTTGGCGCCGTATTTTCTAAATTTTGAATGGTAAATGTTTTCCATTCTACAGGCATTCCACCTGCATCTCGAAAAGAAAAGCTTTCAGGCCAACAAGAGCTGAGCAATAAAAAAGCACTAATAAAGAGGGTTTGTCGCATTATTCTCCTAATTGAAATTCTTTGATTTTTCGGTACAAAGTTCGTTCAGAGATACCTAACTCGAGGGCCGCATATTTGCGCTTACCACGGTGTTTCTCAAGTGCTTTGAGGATAAGTTCGCGCTCGCGGTCCTCGAGGCTCAAAGATTCTTCGAGCTCGATGTGCTCTTCGTAGTCTTCATGGGAAGAACTCACGTGAGGCAGCGGCGTCATTTCGGGATGCGTTATAGTTGGTGCCGGAAGTATACGAGCCGCAGAAGGGGCTTGCTCATAAACTTCTTGGTATAGCCTGGTAACTGCAGCACTTTGGTCTGGATTGAGTTCGATGTTGGCGCTACCACTTGCAAGATCCAAAACCAATTTCTTGAGTTCTGTGAGGTCTTTTTTCATGTCAAATAAAAATTTGTACATGAGCTCGCGTTCTGAAATAGACTCTTGGCTTTGCTCGTTAAGCTGCAAACCATTTGCTTTCTCCAAGATTGGTGTAAGGTAAGCATTGAGCGTGATGGGATCTATCTCCCGGGCTGTTTCGATCACAGAAAGTTGTTCAACTAAATTTTTAAGTTGACGGATGTTGCCAGGCCAAGGGTAAGCAGATAAAAGTTCAACAGCAGCATCGGTCAATTTAATGGCTGGCATGCGGTATTTGTCGGCAAAGTCATTGGCGAATTTGCGAAACAATAAATGAATATCTTCGGCACGTTGGCGCAACGCAGGGAGTGCAATTGGAACGGTGCTGAGTCGGTAGTATAAGTCTTCGCGGAATTTTCCAGATGAAATGGCTTTTTGCATGTTTTCGTTGGTCGCGGCAACAACCCTTACATTGGTCTTCAAGGGCTTGGATGAGCCCACTCTGATGTATTCCCCTGTTTCTAAAACACGCAAAAGACGCACTTGGGTTTGCATAGGCAGTTCGGCAACCTCATCTAAAAAAATAGTACCGCCATTCGCTACTTCAAAATAGCCTTGACGGCTGCCCTGGGCACCTGTAAAAGAGCCTTTTTCATGGCCGAATAGTTCAGAATCGATGGTGCCTTCAGGGATAGCACCACAGTTTACGGCAATGTATTCGCCATGTTTGCGCGCACTCAATTGGTGTATAACCTGTGGGATAATTTCTTTTCCTGTTCCGCTTTCGCCAGTTACCAACACCGAAATATCAGTTGGGGCCACCTGCATGGCAATTTCAAGTGCACGATTGAGCAGCGGGGCTGAACCGATGATTCCAAAACGCTGTTTGATTTGTTGAACGTTCATAGATTTTTCTGCATTTAAGCGACGATTTCTCCGATGAGCGTAGCCGAAGTACAGTCCGTGATACGCACTTGCACATAAGCCCCTTTTTCTTGGTCGGCTTTCGGGAAAACCACCATTACGTTGCTGCCTGTTCGCCCACAAAGATGTTCTTCAGAACGTTTTGATTTACCTTCGATGAGCACTTTTTGTGTGGTGCCAACTAGCCTTTGATTCGAAGCTAACGAATGTGCGAGTTGCTTCTCGATGATTTCGTTCAAGCGACGGCCTTTCACTTCTTCGGGAACATCATCGGCAAAGCGTCTTTCTGCCAATGTTTTTGGACGTTCCGAGTACTTGAACATGTATGCAAAATCATACTGAACGATGTCCATGAGGCTGAGGGTTTCTTGATGTTCCTGCTCGGTTTCGCCGCAAAAACCGGTAATGATATCCGTAGAGATGGCGCAATCTGGTATGATGCGCTTGATGGCGGCAATTCTATCGAGATACCACTCCCGAGAATAGCCGCGGTTCATGCGGTAGAGCACGTCGGTATTACCTGACTGTACCGGCAAATGTATATATGGACAGATGTTTTCATATTTGGCCATGACTTCGAGCACTTCGTCGGTCATGTCTTTGGGGTGGGAGGTACTGAAACGCACACGCAGCAGTGGAGATACCAAAGCCACCATTTCCATGAGTTGTGCAAAATTTGTTGTGGGCTGCTCCGGATTCTTGATTTCACCTTTGGCACTGATGTTCCAACGGTAAGAATCTACGTTCTGCCCGAGCAAAGTAACTTCGCGGTAACCGCGCTCAAATAAGTCCTGGCATTCGGCAACAATGGTTTGGGGATCGCGTGAACGCTCTCGGCCACGTGTAAAGGGAACCACACAAAAAGAACACATGTTGTCACAACCACGCATAATGGTTACAAACGCTGAGATACCCCCTTGGTCTAAGCGAACCGGTGAAATATCAGCATAGGTTTCGTCTCGGGAGAGCAAGACATTGACGGCCTTTTGCCCTGTCCCTACTTCATCAATGAGGTTGGGAAGATCGCGGTAGGCATCTGGACCCGCTACAAGATCCACTAATTTCTCTTCTTCGAGTAAGTTTTTTTTAAGGCGCTCGGCCATGCAACCTAAAATACCGACAACAAGCTCGGGATTGCGGTCTTTTTTGATTTTGAACTCTGTGAGACGGTTGCGTACGCGCTGCTCGGCGTTCTCCCGGATAGAACACGTGTTGAGTAAAATAACGTCGGCGTCGTCGATGTTGCGCGTTGTTTGATAGCCGTCTTCAGAAAGAATGGACGCAACGACCTCGCTATCAGAAAAATTCATCTGACAGCCGTAGCTTTCTAGGTACAATTTTTTGGCGTCGGGTTTGGCTTCTTGCTTGATATCAATAGCCGTACCTTGCATTGATTCGTCTATAACTTTGTTTTCGTATTCCATGTGTTTTCTTGAACTGCAAAAATAGGGCAAATTCGAACTACTGACAAATTGGCAGGCAACAAAGTCAGCATCCAACAAAAAAAAGTAACCATAGGTTAAGGACTTTTGCGCACAAAATTGCAGGCTACTTGTTGACGACTGAAGTGTTTTAACTTTACATTTGTCACCAAATTCTCCTTATGGCTAAAAATCTTGTGATCGTTGAGTCTCCTGCAAAAGCAAAAACAATCGAGGGTTATCTCGGTAAAGATTTCATTGTTAAATCGAGTTACGGACACGTCCGAGACCTTGCTAAAAAAGGGCTTGCAATTGATCTTGAGGCCAATTTTAATCCGCAGTATGAAGTGAGTCCAGACAAAAAACAAGTTGTGGCTGAGCTCAAAAAATTAGCAAAATCGGCAGAGACAGTATGGCTTGCTACCGATGAGGACCGCGAAGGAGAAGCCATCTCTTGGCACCTCTATGAAACCCTTGAGTTGCAAAAAAAAGACACCAAGCGCATCACTTTCAACGAAATCACCAAGACAGCCGTTACACGTGCCATTGAGAACCCACGTCAAATTAACCGTGAGCTCGTAGATGCGCAACAAGCACGCCGAGTTTTGGACCGCATTGTGGGTTTTGAACTCTCTCCAGTGCTCTGGAAAAAGGTGCGTCCGAGCTTGTCTGCAGGACGCGTTCAATCTGTTGCGGTGCGGCTTATCGTCGAACGCGAGCGCGAAATCGAGAAATTTAATTCCGAAGGTTTTTATCGCGTTCAGGGGCAATTTAAAGCTGCTAATGGAATTCTAAGTGCCGAACTCAACACCCAATTACCAGATAAAGCGACTGCACAAACCTTGTTATCCGACGCACAAAACGCCCAATTTACTGTTGAAGATGTGCAGCAAAAACCAGCAACCAAATCGCCTGCAGCTCCTTTTACAACGTCTACACTTCAACAAGAGGCTAGCCTCAAACTGGGCTTTTCGGTAAGTAAAACCATGAGTGTAGCACAAAGGCTTTATGAAGCGGGGCATATTACCTATATGCGTACCGATTCAGTCAATCTTTCCCAAACAGCGCTCGATGCAGCACAAACTGCGATCACGAGCTTGTACGGCGCAAACTACGCCAAACCAACAAAATACAGTACCAAAAGCGCAGGTGCTCAAGAGGCCCACGAAGCCATTCGACCAACAGATTTTACCCAACCTTCTATTCAAGCGGAACGCGACGAACAACGCCTTTACGAGCTCATATGGAAACGTGGAATTGCCAGTCAAATGGCCCATGCACAACTCGAAAGAACAACGGTTAAGATTTCAGGTCTTCAAGGTCCATATTACTTCCAAGCCAAAGGTGAAGTCATTGTATTTGATGGTTTTTTGAAAGTATACATGGTATCTAGCCTTGAAGACGAAACGGACGAAAACGAAACGGAAGGCCTTTTACCAAAAGTAAGCAACGGAGAAACCCTTCAACTCCAAACTTGCAGCGCAACGGAACGTTTCAGCCGACCGCCTTCGCGTTACGTAGAAGCTTCGTTGGTGAAGAAATTAGAAGAGCTCGGAATTGGACGTCCATCAACCTATGCACCAACAATTTCAACCATTCAAAAACGCAACTACGTCGAGAAAGTAGAACGCGAAGGTAGCTTGCGCAAATACACCCAACTTACGCTCGACCAAAACGGTATTTCGAGTTCCGAAAAAACCGAAACGACAGGAAAAGAAAGAAACAAGTTGTCACCTACCGACATCGGAATGGTTGTGACCGATTTTTTGGTGGCGAACTTTGAGCAAATCCTCGACTACCAATTTACGGCAAAAGTCGAAGCTTCCTTTGATGAAATTGCCAACGGGCAACTCAACTGGACCGACATGCTCAATTCCTTCTACGGCCCTTTTCATTCAAAGGTAGAAAACACCCTCGAGCACTCCGAAAGAGCCACCGGAGAACGCGAACTCGGTACAGACCCGAAGAGCGGGCGCAAAATAATAGCCAGAATTGGCCGTTTTGGTCCGATGATTCAAATTGGCGATGAAAAATCTGATGGTATCAAACCACAGTTTGCTTCTTTGCAAGCAAACCAATCCATTTCAACCATTACACTCGAAGAGGCGCTCAAACTTTTTGAATTGCCTAAGCTTCTTGGAGAACACAACGGCGAGGCTGTTAAAGTCAATATTGGCCGTTTCGGTCCCTACGTGCAGGTTGGTAAAAGATTTTGCTCGATTCCAAAAGAAGAAGACCCGATGTCCGTTAGTCTAGAAAGAGCCATCGAACTCGATACACTAAAACAAGAAGAGGCCGCAAAAGCGTTGATCAAAACATTCCCAGAAAACCCTGATGTTCAATTGCTCAATGGACGCTATGGCGCTTATCTAAAAATCGGTAAAGACAATTTTAAGTTGCCCAAAGATTGTCAACCTGAGACACTCACCCTAGAGGCCTGCTTGGAAATCGCAGCAAATCAACCTACCAAAACAGCAAAAAAACGTCCAATTCGAAAAAAATAACTATT
>CAZINO010000064.1:0-13720 GCA_964540625.1 uncultured Lishizhenia sp.
GGCGCTTGGGTTTCTTGCCCAACGCAATCGCTCCAGAAACCGATGGTTTTTTGGTATTTCAGTTGTTAGAAGGGTCGAAAATCATGGTCCGGATTCTTCCACATTGGGTAGGTGAAAGCATCCAATTGAGAGACCTACAGGGTCATCTCCTTGAAAAAATAACACTTGAACAAACCGAACAAATCATTTCTTTGGATGGCTATCCTGCAGGATATTACTTGATTGAAGTAAAAGGACTTACAAAGCCAATTCGCCTTTAAATGGAACGCTTAGCCGCTGCGTAGTCATATCGGATCAATAACAGCACGGCCAGTAAGATACTTGCAAATACCAAATGAGCAGTCTGAACCAAACCGGGCATGTCGGCATAGGCCAGCGCAACACCGCTAAACAACTCGGCAGCTAGCAAATAAAAGGCGACGTTGATCCGTTGGTACTTCCATTCGCTGCGGTTTTTCCAGAAAAGGTAACTTAATAAAATGAGGACCAACCAACTGAAACTTCGGTGGATAAAAAACGGCAGACCCAACTGCTCGATCCACTCGGCACGGGTGTAGCCCTTTTTGACGAGTGCATCTATGGCTTCGCGCACCTGAGTGCCCAAAAACATTTGGTAAAACGTAATTCCTAAAATGAGCCAACTCAAAAAGTGAAAAGCTTTTTGTTGCGGTAAATTTTCAGTTTTCTTAGCGCGCATTTCGTGCAATAAATACAATTGTATCCCGATAATGACAAGCGCCAATAGCAAATGAACCGTTATGGTCCAGGGTACTAAATTGGTGGCCACTACAATGGAGCCAAACCAGGCCTCAAGACCCATAAGTATTAAATTCAGACCGGCTAATACCAACCATTTTCTTTTGCGATAGAACAGCAATAACCAGCCAAAACTGAACAACATGGCATTACCAGCCAAAAAACCGGCAAGTCTGTTGATGTATTCGGTCCAGGTTTTGCGTGCGTTGAAGGCTTCTTCAACGTAGACCGTTGGGTCATTTAAAATTTTCTGAGCGGTGTTAGCTAAACCCAGCTTATTCAAGAAAGCACAAAATTTTTCTACCTTTTTCTGGCGTTTTAACAAATAAGCTTCTTGGTAGTCCGATGGCAATTCAGAGAGCTCGGTAGGTGGAATCCATTTTCCGAAGCATTTGGGCCAATCTGGACAACCCATGCCGCTACCCGACATACGTACGAAACTTCCAGCAAAAACAACCAAAAAAATGAGGATCAGGACAACCCACTGAAACCGAACAAAACGACTAGAAACTTGCATACCTCAAAATTACGATAAATCGCGTTTGGGTTTTTCTATTTTTTGCGCTTGTTGTATCTTTGTGCTTTAGATAAAATATGGAATTCAACGCCCTCACCGCGATCTCCCCAATAGATGGTCGCTACCAATCCAAAACAGCTGCACTTCAAGCTTATTTTTCCGAATTCGGACTCATCCGTTACCGCGTTTTGGTAGAGGTCGAATACCTCATTGCGCTGGTTCAGAGCGGTATTTCAAACTTGCAAGATTTCCCTGTAGACCAATTCGACAACCTCAGGGCCATTTATACCGACTTCTCTCAGGCCGATGCGCTCTGGATCAAAGAAACCGAGCAAACCACCAATCACGATGTCAAGGCGGTAGAATATTTCCTCAAAGCTAAAATGGAAGCCTTGGGTCTAAATGCCTACTCGGAGTTTATTCATTTTGGCCTGACTTCCCAAGACATCAACAACACCGCCATTCCATTATCGCTAAAAGAAGGCATTGAGGTGGTCTATCTACCTCAACTTTTGGCGGTACATGCCAAATTAGTTTCTATGTCTATCGAATGGAAAGACATACCAATGCTGGCGCGCACCCATGGGCAGCCCGCGTCTCCAACCCGCCTTGGAAAAGAAATTCAAGTTTTTGCCGAGCGCCTACACAAGCAAATCGAGCAGTTAAAGGCTATTAAGTTACCTGCCAAATTTGGTGGCGCCACCGGCAATTTCAATGCGCATTTTGTTGCTTATCCAAAAACCGACTGGGTGGCTTTCGGCAATCATTTTGTCAATGATATCCTTGGCCTTGAGCGTTCTCAAACCACCACGCAAATTGAGCACTACGATAACCTTGCTGCACTCTTTGATTGCATGAAGCGCATCAATAATATCCTACTCGACCTCGACCGCGACATGTGGACCTACATCTCCATGGACTACTTCAAGCAACAAATCAAGGCCGGAGAAATCGGTTCATCTGCCATGCCTCATAAAGTCAATCCGATCGATTTTGAAAACTCAGAAGGCAATATTGGTTTGGCCAACGCACTTTTTGAGCACTTGGCTGCCAAACTTCCTGTTTCGCGTCTTCAACGTGACCTCACCGACTCTACCGTTTTGCGTGTTGTAGGCGTACCGCTTGCGCACAGCGTCATTGCATTTGGAGCAACACTAAAAGGTTTGGGCAAGCTCTTGCTCAATCAAGATGCACTTCAACAAGATCTCCAAAATAATTGGGCGGTTGTTGCTGAAGCCATTCAAACCGTTTTACGCAGAGAAGGATTCGAAAAACCCTACGAAGCGCTTAAAGGACTGACGCGTAAAAATGAAAAAGTCAGTATGGAAAGCGTACACGCCTTCATCGATGAACTACCCGTCTCGGACAGCATCAAAGCTGAACTCAAACAAATTAGCCCTGACAACTACGTCGGGATTCAACTCGTCAATTAATGCAAATTCGGTCGCTTTGTTTTGCGCTTATTTGGATTGTGGTTCAAACCCACGCCCAAGAACTCAATTGGCAATGGGGAAGTTTTCAGCGCAACAAAGGGCAACTCATCGACATCATGCCCGCTCAAAAAGGCGCATTTTCTACGATCCATGCAACCAATCAATTGGGCGGAGGCAATAATGTCCTTACCCAATTCGACGCTTTGCAAGCAGTAAATAGCGTTCGCATTAAACCCGTTAGTCCAGAGGGCTACGGCTACTATGTTCAAACGCTTAGACAAAACAACAAACACCTTGTTTTTATTGCTGACAGGAATGGAAAAGAAATGAAACTCTTTATGAAGGTCTTGGATGCCGAAAACAACGAAATTGAGTTTCGAGAACTGCTCAGCTATACCGATCCTAGACCCAATTCTCTACCTGATTTCAATGTGATTGAAGCGCCAAACAAGTCCTTTTTTGCCGTTTATTATCAAATTCCAGGAAAAAGAAACGGAACCGACACTTATGGCTATCAACTTTATAATGCGCAAGGTGAGGCACGCAACGGAGGTGAGTACAGCCTGCCATTCGACGCCAATCTGAGCTCTATTGAAGATGTATTCCTGACAAACAATGGTGAGTTTTTTATCGGCATCATCGAGTTAGAAGCAATTGAAAACCAAGGTATTCGCGTTCGAAAGTCATTTAAAAATCTGCATGTATACCAATTCAACCAAGAAGGCTTAAAAGATTACACCTTCGATTTAGAAGGCAAACGGATTTCTAATTTTGTCATGAATTCACAACTCGCTGACCGCCTTACACTTTTTGGCATATACAGCAACAGCGAATGGGACGGCATGCAAGATGGCTTCTTTAATGTGCAACTCAACTTGACTGCTGACACCGCAATGGCTATCGGATTTTTACCCTTTAGCCCGAGTATCATGCTCAGTGAATTTCGTAGCAATGAGCAATCGCGCATCCAAAACCGCATGGACCGACGCAATGAAGATCCGCAGCTATCTCGTTATCAAGTAAGAGATATCTTTACCTTACCCGACGGTAGTTATGTAGGTTCCTTAGAAAAATACTACGTTTACACGAGTACCAACATCAATAACCAAACGGGTCAACGCATGACCACCAGTTATTACCATTTCAATGACATCATAGCCTTTTGCATCGATACCAGTGGTCATTTAAAATGGGAACAACGCATCTCAAAAAACCAAGTAAGTGTCAATGACTATGGTCCATTTAGCTCATATTGTAGCTTTACGGATCAAAATTCATTGAACTTTATTTTTAATGATGCTGCGGCTAATTATGACCAAGACGGTAAGTTCCGCAGCAATTTAGAAGAAGTGGCTACGTTTAGCCTCACAAGAAACCGCAATGTAGGTGCCTGGGTTCGTATCGACCTCCAAACGGGTATTGTTGAACGAAAAGTGAGTCACCAGAGAGCAGAACAAAATATCTTGTTGGTTCCGAAAACCTTTGAATTTGATGTACTCAATCACCAAATACTGACTTATGGCGTGCTTGGTCCGCAAGAAATTTTTGGCTATATTGAACTCCAAACTAAGCCATAATGCGCTATTTACTTTATTTGTTGTCGCTGTTTCTTTTAGGGTGTAATCAAGCTCCTTCGACCAACCCTGCACCTACTGAGCAGCTCACAGAAAATCCACAAGACGACCACAGCTATGCCAATCTGGAGCAAATCCATACCAAACATCTTCACCTGGATTTAGAAGTGGATTTTGCGGCACAAACCATTTACGGTACAGCGCGTCACCGCATGCGCAATAACGGTGCCGATACCGCTATTTTCGACATCAAAGGCTTGCTCATCCAAAAAGTAACACTTGGCCCTAAAAATAAGGAGCGGGAAACCGACTTTACCATTGGCCCTATGGACAAAGACAGCATATTCGGCCAAGCGTTGTTGGTCAATGTTGACTCCGCAACAGAATTCGTCAATATTTACTACCAAACCACCGAAGCCTCCGCTGCACTCGATTGGCTAGACACCACTTTAACGAGCTCTAAAACCAAACCTTTTTTGTACACGCAAGGACAAGCCATCTTGACCCGGACCTGGATTCCTATCCAAGATTCACCCTCCAATAGGCTAACCTACAGCGCAGACGTCAAAGTTCCCGCTGATCTATTAGCGCTCATGAGCGCCAAAAATCCGACGCAGCTTCAAAAAAACGGTCTGTATCACTTCGAGATGCCCAATGCCATCCCGAGTTACCTCATTGCACTTGCCGTCGGTGATATCGCCTTTAAAGACCTCGGGCACCACTGTGGTGTTTATGCCGAAAGAGAGCTTGTTGAAGACTGCGCCAACGAATTTGAAGATCTTCCAGAAATGATGCGCGTCGCTGAAACGCTGTATGGCCCCTATAAATGGGGGCGCTATGATGTTTTGGTGTTACCTTATTCTTTCCCTTTTGGTGGCATGGAAAACCCGATGCTGACCTTTGCGAATCCTACTTTGCTCACTGGCGACAAAAGCTTGGTGTCTGTGCTTGCACACGAACTAGCGCATTCGTGGTCCGGAAATCTGGTAACCAACCATTCTTGGTCAGATCTCTGGCTCAACGAAGGCACCACTGTCTACTTTGAAGAACGCATCATGGAGGCCCTCAAAGGAAAAGAAGTCGCCGATATTTTAGCGCAAGTGGAATTCAAGGAACTAGAACAAACCATTGCTGAAATGCAAAAAGACAGCGTTTACGAAGACAGTAAACTCCATTTGAATTTAGTAAATCGCGACCCAGACCTCGCTATGTCTGACATCGCGTACGTCAAAGGTGCTTTTTTCTTTCGGTCCTTGGAACAAACAGTTGGGCGCAAAAATCTAGACGTGTTTCTCAAAAAGTATTTTAGCCATTTTGCTTTTCAAACCATTTCATCGGATCGCTTCATCGATTATTTGGAATCCGAATTATTAGCCAAAACAGGAAAAGACTTCAATTATCGAGACTGGATTTTTAAACCGGGGCTACCTGCAAATTGCGTCCGTATTTCTGCACCAAGAATAGAAAAAATAGAAGCACAAGCCCAACTTTTCAATCTAGGGAAGAATCCATTTAAAGCAAAAGTTAGCTACAAATGGATCCGTAAAAATGGCAAGCGAAAACGCGTTAAAACCCTGATTCAGACCAAATACCAAGACCTACTTATTCAAGAATGGCAACTTTTTATTGGTGCACTTTCTGAGCGCACCCCTGCCAACCGCTTACAAGAGCTGGACAAACAATTTGCTTTTAGTGCATCGGGTAACAGTGAAATTCTTTGCGATTGGTTTGTCCTTGCCGCACATTCAGACTACGCCTTTCGCATCGAGCCAAACATAACAGCATTTTTGCGTAAAGTGGGGCGTCGTAAATATGTATTGCCCATTTATGAAGCGCTTGCATCTAGCCAGAAAGGCCTCCAACTGGCCAAAAGAATTTTCCATCAGACAAAGCGCAACTACCATAGTGTTACCCGTGGTTCGGTCTGGAAAATGCTTAAAAATAAGGGCTAATTAATTGCCGTATTCAGACATAAATTTGATACGCACCAAGCGTAATTCCTCTTCAGAATAAAGCCCATCAAACTCGTGATATGCAGTAATGAGGTCTTCGGAGTCAGCACTTAAGAAATAATCGATGATTTCTTCCTGGTTATCAGGGTCCAGGACTTCCGCTAAGTAATAATCGATATTGAGTTTGGTTCCTGAGTTCACAACTGTTTCAAGTTCTTCGAGTAGTGCATCGAAAGATTTTCCTTGAGATTTAGCGATATCTTCTAGCGGCAGCTTGCGGTCAATATTTTGGATAAGTTGAACCTTGGCCCCTGATTTATTGATCAAGGATTTCACGACGAAATCTTGAGGCCGCTCAATTTGATTGGCGCTCACGTGACTCGAAATAAGTTCTAGAAAGGGCAAGCCATAGCGCTGTGCCTTACCGGCCCCGACTCCTTGAATGGAGGTCAGTTCGGAAGGTTCAATTGGGTATTGCAAACACATTTCTCTGAGAGAAGGCTCTTGAAAGACCACAAAAGGAGGTACGCCTGCTTGCTTTGCAACGCGCTTGCGCAGTTCAAGAAGTTGTGTGTACAGCGCTTCGTCAAAGACAGCACCACGTTGATTGAGCACGATGTCGTCGTCGTCAGTATTGGAGAAGTCGTGTTGCTTGAAGAGTTGAAAAGAACCCGGTTCTGTTAGAAACGCATGGCCTTTTGGCGTCAATTTAAGCGTACCGAAGGTTTCTACGTCCTTGTAAAGATAACCAGCAACAACAGACTGCCGAATAACGGCATTCCAAAAGTGTTCGTCGTGGTCTTTGCCAACCGCAAAAAGCGGCAGTTGATCGTGCTTGTAGGCTTTGATATCCGCATTGAGATGACCTGCCAAAAAGGCACAATAATGTTTGGATTTTTGGGTCTGATCGAGTGCAACAACCGCTTGAAGCAGGTAGTTAAGATACTGCCCGCCTTCCATGCGTTCTTGCGGGTGTTTGCAGTTATCGCACTTTTCTTGGCAATTGGTTTGATTGAAATCTTCGCCAAAGTAATGCAATATGAACTTACGCCTGCACACAGAAGTTTCGGCGTATGAAACGATTTCGTGTAAGAGTTGTTTTCCAATTTCTTGTTCGGTGAGTGCTTTACCTTGTAAAAACTTTTCGAGTTTTTCGATGTCTTTGTAACTGTAAAAGGCAATACACTCTCCCACCCCGCCGTCTCGGCCTGCTCGACCTGTTTCTTGGTAATAGCTTTCGATGGATTTAGGGATGTCGTGGTGAATGACATAACGTACATCTGGCTTGTCTATGCCCATACCAAAGGCAATAGTAGCGACGATCACCTCGACTTCTTCCATGAGAAATGCA
Organism: uncultured Lishizhenia sp.; assembly: GCA_964540625.1. Taxonomy (GTDB): domain Bacteria; phylum Bacteroidota; class Bacteroidia; order Flavobacteriales_D; family Crocinitomicaceae; genus UBA952. The sequence goes on from CAZINO010000064.1 coordinate 7,584, forward strand.
TCTTGGTGTTTGGCTCGGGAACTGGCATCTAGGCCCGCATGATAAGGCAGTGCATTGATGCCATTCACTTGCAAAAGCTCGGCGATTTCCTCTACTTTCTTGCGGCTCAGGCAATAGATGATGCCGCTTTGCCCCTCGTGTTGTTTGATGTAGCGAATGATTTGTTTTTCAACTTCTCTTTTCGGACGAATTTCATAGTAGAGGTTGTCGCGGTTGAAAGAAGACTTAAAAACATCGGCATCCAGCATATTGAGGTTTTTCTGGATGTCGTACTGCACTTTGGGTGTGGCTGTCGCGGTTAATGCAATGATCGGAACATTTGAAATCTTTTCGAATATTTCTCTGAGTCGGCGGTACTCTGGCCTGAAGTCATGGCCCCATTCTGAGATACAGTGGGCTTCGTCAATTGCAAAAAAGGAGATTGGCACCGCAGCCAAGAAGTCGATATTCTCTTGTTTGGTCAGTGATTCTGGCGCAACATAGAGCATTTTGGTTTGCCCACTCAGTACGTCTGCCTTGACTTGGGCTATCTCTGCTTTGCTCAAAGAAGAATTCAAAAAATGGGCAACCTGCCCCGTTTGGGATAAACCACGCACGGCATCAACCTGGTTCTTCATGAGGGCAATTAACGGCGACACGATGATCGAGGTTCCGGGCAAAATGAGCGAAGGAAGCTGGTAGCAAAGTGATTTTCCGCCACCAGTTGGCATCAGGACAAACGTATTGCGCCCCGCAATCACATTTTCTATAATTTGTTGTTGAGCGCCTTTGAATTGATCATAACCAAAATAGGTCTTGAGGGCGTCTTTGAGTTGATATGGTGAGTTGATCAGCAACATGCGGCTTGAAATGAAACAACAGGTTTAATAAGTTGTTCATTTAAATTTAATGCAAATAATGCACATAGCAAGTATTTACTCAAAAATTAACCGTTAAAAGCAACTACTTCTTGGACTTCAGGCAAATGCTGTTTAAGTAGGTTTTCGATGCCGCCTTTTAAGGTTGCGGTTGAAGAAGGACAACCTGCGCAAGATCCTTTGAGCATTACAGTTACCTTACCTTCTTCGTAGCCAAGAAAATCAATGGCACCGCCGTCGTTGGCTACTGCAGGACGCACATATTGATCGAGCAAATCAATAATGGCGTCGTCGAGCTCAGAAGGGGCAAAAGAAGTTGGCGACGGATTTGCTGTGGCGCCCGTGTGCGACGCTGATTCTTGGTCTGCATCGTGTTGAATTTGACTTGGCATGGCGATGAGTACTTCTTTGCCAAAACTGATCCATTCACGGATAAATTCTCGGAGTTCCATGGTAATAAAATCCCAAGGAACGTTATCAGTTTTGGCAACCGTAACAAAATTCGAGGCTACAAAAACTTTGGATACAAAAGGAAAGTCAAACAGCGCCTCAGCGAGCGGTGAGAAGCCTTTCGCCGATGACTTACTGTCAAATTCAACAGAAGCACCTGTGGGTAAAAGGTATTTGTTGGCCACAAACTTCATGGTCGAAGGGTTGGGCGTCATTTCACTGTAGACTGTTACTGGAATCATTATAATTTGTTTACCACAAAAGTAAACAATAAAAAGGGTGCTTAGTTCGGCAAATGCGCTTTTTCTAGCAAATCAAGTACCGTTTTGACAGGTGAAAAAGCCGCCGACGGAATTTCGACAAATAAGGTGTTCCAATTCGCCATAGCGCCATTCCAAAGACCCGGTTGCTCGATGTATTGGATGCGTTTGCCTTGTTGTGTTTTATCGACCACAAAATAGGTGTCAGGATCTTTAAAGTCTTGGAGCTTGTGCGGGTTTCCGAGTAAATCACAAGTACTCAGGACCATAAAGACAGGATTAAAATGGGAGCTCTGTAAAAATAAGGCACTGGCCTCTGGATGATTAACCAATTGGGCCTTTTCGACTATTTGCTTGCTCAGTTCCCCGTTTTTCTCGACAAAAAACGGACCGCCGCCAGGCTGACCGTCATTGCGGACCATACCACAAATGCGCAAAGGTCTTTGAATCAGATTTTTCCAGTTTTGATCGACGTTAGCCAACGCTGAATCGTCAATTAAACCAAATTGTTTATTCCATTCCAAGAATGCAGCACAATCATTGGATTCAAGGAAATTCAACAAAGATTGGCGCACTTCTATTTGCAATCCAACCAACCATTCCCAAGTTTCATTTGCCACCTGCATCTGGGTAAAATGTTGGATATTGTCAATGTTTCTTACCAAAATATACTGAGCCTTGAGCTGTTCTAGATTGTGAAGCAGGGTACCATGGCCTGCAGGGCGCCGCAACGGGGTACCATCGGGAAGCAATAATAATTGACCCTCAGGATCAAAAACAAAAGCATCGGAACTCGGTTCTTGGGTTGAGTAAGAAACTGTATAATCTTTTGCACTCAAGCCAGAAATGGCCGTTATCGACTTTTGAAACGCTTCTTTGAAGCCTTCTTGAATTGTGAAATGAAACGATAAAGGCCCAATTTGCAACGCTTGGGTTTGCAGTAGATGTTCTTGAAAAGGATTCAGGATAAATGGCTCGTGGATGTGAAATGGAATCAGGCCTTTTGGCGCTTGACCAAAGTTGAGTCCCTCGGGCTTCAACATAAAATCGATGAGCGAAGCAAGACTGAGCGTACCGTTGTAAAATGCATCTTGCATCGCAGACGGCAATAAGCGAAAAAGAGCAAATTCAGATAACCTACTCAGGAAGCGCTCTGCTTTTTGCGTACACTCGGGATCCTTGAAGGTCAAATAATCGTACAAAAAAGAAAACATACGCGAGCCAGCACCAGATGCCGGAATAAAAACTTCCCGCAAGGATTTATTTTGACGTGCAAGATTTTTATAATATGCTTGTTGTTCTTCGGTGAGCGCTATAATGCCATCGCCTACCCTACAAGGCCTCACCACAGCGAGCGTTTGTTGGCCCCTGATTAAGGCCGCTTGTTGGGCCGAGATATTGGCAGAATGATCGACTGACATTTAGGTTCTTTTCGTTAATTTGCGCAATGTTTCGCTGCATCGAATATACAGCTTTTCTGTGGAAGGCCAAAGGCCGGCACGGCACCCACTCTCCTTTTGCCTATTGGCTCGTGGACGGCGTGGCTCGGCTTCCCGAAGCATCCATTAATTTGAATTCCAACGGAATACGGTCAAAAAAAACCAATGTATTTATCGATAAACTAAATCGGGCACAACCGCAGTACGCCGTCAAAATAATCGGAAAAAAAGGCACTGAAATAGATAATATTTCGGATCTTGAACCCCAAATAATTGTCTTTGAGGCACCATTGGACGCCGATTGCTGTCAACAAATACTGGAGAGTAGGTTTCATCCAGAGAGCATGATCATCTTGCCTCAATCCGCAAATAAAAAAGATAAACTCGTGCTCCAACAACTTTATGCAGACGCACGATTTCATTTTACGGCCGATTGTTTTCACTTTAGCATATTGAGCCCAAGGCCAGGACAAGCCAAACAACATTTTTATTTAAAATTGGCTTGACGCGTCAATAATCTTTAGCTTTGTACGTTAACTGTATATGCGTATCTTATTTGGTTTTTTGATTCTTTGTGCTGCGTTGCTCTGGAGTTCGCTTAGCTCTTGCAATAAACAAGTCTTGCTCTCCAAATCAAACCTGAACTTTTCAACAGATACATTGGTTTTCGACACCGTATTTACAACCGTCGGGTCCACGACCAAATCTTTCAAACTTTACAACCCCGACCAGCGCAGTGTTCAAATCGAAGAAATTGAACTCATGGGAGGCGCCAATTCGGTTTTTCGCATCAACGTTGATGGCGCTGCTGGTCCCAAACACGAAGACCTCTTTTTGGAGGCCAAAGACTCTCTATTTGTTTTTGTGGAAGTTACACTCCAGGCCAACAACAGCACCAACCCACTCATTATCGAAGACTCCATTCGATTTAGAACCAATGGCAAAGACCAATACGTCAAACTAGCTGCTTGGGGGCAAGACGCTTATTTTCACTACTCCAATTTTCAGCTCGACTCCCTCGACTTCAACGAAGGTGTATGGCCCAATGACAAACCACATGTGATTTACGGAGCGGCAATTGTAGATTCAGCAAAAACCCTTACCATTCAAGCCGGAACAAAAGTTTATCTGCATAAAAATGCACTGCTATACGTCTATAAAGGTTCTTTACAAATTGAAGGGCAATTAGGTAATGAAGTCGTTTTTCAAGGCGATCGACTCGAGCAAGATTACCAAGATGTTTCGGGTCAATACTATGGCATTTATCTGCATCAGGCGCTCCCCAGCTCCATTAATTACGCCATTCTCAAAAACGGAACCTCGGGTGTTCACCTTTACAGCGAAGACCCAAGTAACAACAGCTATACACTCGATATTCAAAACACCCAAATATTCAATCAGGCCCGCTACGGGATTTTTATTTTTGCAGGCGCAAAAGTCAAGGCAGAAAATTGTCTGATTTCACACAATGGCACGCATGCATTGCTGGTATTGCAAGGCGGTGACTTCAACTTCAATCATTGTAATTTGTTGGGCTATGGCGCCTCGACCAATCCTGCTGTCGGGATCAGTAATTACTACAACGACTACAACCTAAACCAAACGCTGGTCTCTAGTATAGAAGAAGGGGTTTTAAAAAATTGTGTCGTTTATGGCAACCTCGATACCGAAATTGCCATGGATACCATTCAAATGGCGGGTGTGCAGCTCAATTTTGACTTTGATTACAGCGTTTTCAAATCGGAGACTACCTACACAGATAGCTTTTACGGGAGCAATCTTTTTTGGAACCTTGCGCCGCTTTTCACCAACACGGCCGAACGCGACTTTCATTTTACGGCTAGTTCATCTTTAAGCAACAAAGGAATCAGCTCGGCAGTCTTTACCGATATTTTGGGTCAAGGACGCAGCAATCCGCCGGATATTGGAGCTATTGAATTACCATAGCATGGGCAAAAAAAACCGAGAGCGCACTCTCGGTTTTTTTATTTCCAAAAATGATGCTTATGCGTTGGCAATCATGTTGTCCAATACATCCATGACACCTTTTACCGCTTCGGCCGAATCCATTAACAAGGCACGCTCTGCTTCGTTGAGTTGGAGTTCGATGATTTTTTCGATTCCATTCTTGCCCAATACAACTGGCACACCAAGATAGATATCAGATAAACCGTACTCTCCTTGTAACCAAGCACAAACCGGGAAGATGCGTTTTTGATCGCGAATCACAGCCTCGACCATTTGGGCAGCTGCTGCACCTGGTGCATACCATGCTGAAGTGCCGAGCAATTTGACGATTTCACCACCACCGAATTTGGTGCGCTCGATAATTTCGTTCAAACGCGCTTCGTCGATGAGTTCCGTAACTGGAATACCACCTACAGTAGTATAGCGCGGTAGCGGAACCATGGTATCGCCATGGCCACCCATAAGTACAGCTTGAATATCTTTTGGTGAAACATTGAGCTCTTCTGCCAAAAACGCACGGTAACGTGCTGTATCAAGAACACCTGCCATACCAAACACGCGTGAAGACGGCATGTTTGCGTTGAGGTAAGCACAATAAGTCATGACATCTAACGGATTGGAAACCACAATGATGATTGCGTTCGGCGAGTATTTCACGACGTTTTCGGTCACGGTCTTAACGATACCTGCATTGGTCGCGATAAGGTCGTCACGAGACATACCTGGCTTGCGCGGCAAACCGGAGGTGATGACAACAACGTCTGAATCTGCTGTACGGGAATAATCATTGGTTGAACCAACTGTACGAGAATCATAAAGGTTAATTGGGGCTGTCTGCCAAATATCTAGGGCCTTACCTTCGGCAAATCCTTCTTTGATATCGAGCAATACAATTTCGTTGGCTATTTCACGGGTAGCCAACACATCAGCACAAGTTGCGCCAACGTTTCCTGCACCTACAACAGTTACTTTCATTTGTTATGATTTTTAGGTTGATAAAAGCTTTTGCGTGACGAATTTACGCATAGTTCACAAAAAAATACTTTTTTTAGCGCTAAATAAAAAACGATTTGCAATTCGAGGCAACCAGTGCCGTAGCTTTGCGTTTAGTAAATATTGAAAATTGGAGCAGCAAGACAACTTAAAACAAATTGTGGAGGGAT
>CAZINO010000065.1:0-13646 GCA_964540625.1 uncultured Lishizhenia sp.
GAAAGTGGCGTTCATGCCATGGAAAGGTTACAACTTCGAGGATGCGATTGTAATCTCTGAGAAAGTAGTTCGCGACGACATCTTTACTTCAATTCACATCGATGAGTATTCACTTGAAGTACGCGACACAAAACGCGGTATGGAAGAGCTTACCTCTGATATCCCGAACGTTTCTGAAGAGGCAACCAAAGACCTCGACGAAAACGGCTTGATCCGCATTGGTGCTGAAATCAAAGAAGGAGATATCCTTATTGGTAAAATAACACCTAAAGGAGAGACCGACCCATCACCAGAAGAAAAACTACTTCGCGCTATCTTCGGAGATAAAGCTGGCGATGTAAAAGACGCTTCTTTGAAAGCAGGTCCTTCTTTACGCGGTGTAGTTATCGAGAAAAAACTTTTCTCTCGTGCTGTGAAAGACCGCAAGTCAAAATCTCAAGACAAACCTGTACTCGAGGCACTCGATGCAGACTACACCAGAGATTTTGCAGCACTTCGCGACAAACTCGTGGATAAATTGCTCGTTATCCTAGGAGAACACAAATCTGCCGGCGTATTTAACAACTTCAAAGAAGAGTTGATTAAAAAAGGCACCAAGTTTTCCAACAAAGCGTTGAGCGCACTCGACTACTCAATTGTCAATCCGCTCAACTGGACCGCAGATGCAGAAACCAACCAATTGATTTCTCGCGTTATCCACAACTTTAATATCAAAGCAAACGATCTTCTTGGGATCTACAAGCGCAAGAAATTCCACATTTCTGTCGGTGATGAACTCCCTGCCGGAATCGTGAAATTGGCCAAAGTATATGTCGCTAAGAAGCGCAAGCTTAAAGTCGGAGATAAAATGGCGGGTCGTCACGGAAACAAAGGTATTGTGGCCAACATCGTTCGTCAAGAAGATATGCCATTCCTTGAAGACGGAACACCTGTAGACATCGTCTTGAATCCGCTTGGTGTACCATCACGTATGAACCTCGGTCAGATCTACGAAACCGTATTGGCTTGGGCCGGTGAGAAACTCGGGGTTAAATTTGCAACACCTATTTTTGACGGTGCGAAACCAGAAGAAATCAACGAATGGACAGACAAAGCGGGCGTGCCACGTTCAGGTAAAACCTATCTATACGATGGCGGAACCGGTGAGCGTTTCCACCAACCTGCTACTGTCGGTATCATCTACATGTTGAAACTTTCTCACATGGTTGACGACAAAATGCACGCGCGTTCTATCGGGCCATACTCGCTCATTACCCAACAACCATTGGGTGGTAAGGCGCAGTTTGGTGGTCAGCGTTTTGGTGAGATGGAGGTATGGGCATTGGAGGCATTTGGTGCTGCCAATATCCTACAAGAAATCCTTACCGTTAAGTCTGACGACGTAATGGGTCGTGCAAAAGCATATGAATCTATTGTCAAAGGCGACAACATTCCAGAGCCAGGTATTCCTGAGTCCTTCAATGTCTTGCTTCACGAATTGCGTGGCTTGTGCCTTAACGTTTCAATGGATTAATTCAAAATACTAACGTAAATAGTCGAGATCAAATGGCTTTCAAAAAAGAAACCCCAAAAAAGCAAAGCAGCTTCAATAAAATCACTATCTCCTTGGCTTCACCAGAAGTTATTTTGGAGCATTCTAGTGGAGAAGTTTTGAAACCAGAAACCATCAACTACCGCACCTATAAGCCGGAGCGCGATGGCTTGTTCTGTGAGCGCATTTTTGGACCAGTTAAAGATTACGAGTGTCACTGTGGCAAGTACAAACGCATCCGATACAAAGGAATCGTCTGTGACCGTTGTGGTGTAGAGGTAACAGAAAAGAAAGTACGACGTGAGCGAATGGGACACATCTCTTTGGTGGTTCCTGTTGCCCACATCTGGTACTTCCGTTCACTTCCAAACAAAATCGGTTATTTGTTGGGTCTTCCTACCAAAAAACTCGATCAAATTATTTATTACGAGCGCTATGTTGTGATTCAACCAGGTGCGGTAACAGGTACAGACAAATGGGCAAATGTCAAAAAGATGGACTTCCTCACCGAGGAGGAATATCTCGACATTCTTGACCTCGAGCAAATGGCCAACAACCATTACCTCGATGATTCAGACCCGAATAAGTTCATTGCCAAGATGGGTGCAGAGGCACTTTATGATTTATTAGGTGGCTTGAACCTCGACCAAATGTCTTATGACCTTCGTTACCAAGCCGAGACTGAAACATCAGTTCAACGTAAAAACGAAGCGCTTAAGCGTCTGCAAGTTGTAGAAGCCATGCGTGATTCTCAAAAACGCATTGACAACCGTCCTGAATGGATGATTGTTAAGGTTGTTCCGGTAATTCCGCCTGAATTGCGTCCTTTGGTTCCACTAGATGGCGGTCGTTTTGCAACTTCAGATCTCAATGACCTCTATCGTCGTGTGATCATTCGCAACAACCGCTTGAAGCGCTTGATCGAAATCAAGGCGCCAGAAGTCATTTTGCGCAATGAAAAGCGCATGCTCCAAGAGTCCGTAGATTCACTTTTTGATAACTCAAGAAAATCTTCGGCGGTTAAAACAGAATCTAACCGTGCACTTAAGTCGCTTTCTGACTCACTTAAAGGTAAACAAGGTCGTTTCCGTCAAAACTTACTTGGTAAGCGCGTTGACTACTCAGCACGTTCTGTAATTGTTGTTGGTCCAGACCTTAAACTCCACGAATGTGGTTTACCAAAAGATATGGCTGCAGAACTCTACAAGCCGTTTATCATTCGCAAAATGATTGAACGCGGTATTGTGAAAACCGTCAAATCTGCTAAGAAAATTGTCGACCGCAAAGAACCGGTTGTTTGGGATATCCTTGAAAACGTATTGAAAGGTCACCCGGTCTTATTGAACCGTGCACCAACGCTTCACCGCTTAGGTATTCAAGCTTTCCAACCAAAACTCATTGAAGGAAAAGCAATTCGTTTGCACCCGCTTGTTACTACCGCGTTCAACGCCGACTTCGACGGTGACCAAATGGCGGTTCACTTGCCATTAGGCAATGCTGCAATTTTGGAAGCCCAAATGCTCATGTTGGCATCCCATAACATCCTCAACCCTGCAAATGGTGCGCCTATCGCTGTACCATCTCAGGACATGGTCTTGGGTCTGTACTATATTACCAAAGGGAAGCGCACTACTGAAACCGAAATCGTAAAAGGTGAAGGTGGTATTTTCTATTCTCCTGAGGAAGTCATCATTGCCTACAATGAAGGTAAACTTGATTTGCATGCGCACATCAAAGTTAAAACCTACGACCTCGGTCAAGACGGACAACCAACCCTCATGATGGTTGAAACGACTTGTGGCCGCGTGATGTTCAACAACAAAGTGCCGCGCCAAGTTGGTTTCATCAACGACGTCATGACCAAAAAAGCACTCCGCGACATCATCGGCGAAGTATTGAAAGTGTGTGGAACTTCTCGCACAGCTCAATTCTTAGACGATATCAAGCAGCTTGGTTACGAGATGGCCTTCAAAGGCGGTCTGTCATTCAACCTAGACGACATCATCATTCCTAAAGAAAAAGAAACGCTCGTGCTCAAAGCTGAGAACGAAGTGAAGGAAGTCATGATGAACTACAACATGGGTCTGATCACCAACAACGAGCGCTACAACCAAATCATTGATATCTGGACGCATACAAACTCGCGTCTTACCCACACGCTCATGGAACAACTCAAGAGCGACCGCCAAGGATTCAACTCTATCTACATGATGTTTGATTCCGGTGCCCGTGGTTCCAAAGAACAAATTCGTCAGTTATCAGGTATGCGTGGTTTGATGGCAAAGCCGCAAAAATCAGGTGCAACCGTTCAAGAAATCATCGAAAATCCGATTTTGTCCAACTTTAAAGAAGGACTTTCAATTCTCGAGTACTTTATTTCTACACACGGTGCACGTAAAGGTTTGGCTGATACCGCCCTTAAAACAGCTGATGCCGGTTACCTGACCCGTCGTTTGGTGGATGTCGCACAAGATGTCGTCATCAATTCCAACGATTGTGGTACCCTTCGCGGTATTGTTGCAACGGCGCTCAAGAAAAACGACGAAGTTGTAGAACCACTTTACGATCGTATTTTGGGTCGTACTTCGGTCCATGACGTTTACATGCCAGACTCCGATCAAATTATTGTTCAGGCCGGTGAACTTATTTCCGAAGATGTTGCAAGAGCTATCGAGAAAGCAGGTATCGAAGAAGTTGAAATCCGTTCTGTACTTACTTGTGAAATGCGCCGTGGCGTATGTTCGAAGTGCTACGGCCGCAACCTCGCCAATCACCGCTTGGCACAAATCGGAGACTCCGTTGGTGTGATCGCTGCGCAGTCTATCGGTGAGCCTGGTACACAGCTTACGCTTCGTACTTTCCACGTCGGTGGTACGGCCTCTAACATTGCCGATATTTCTGATCTCAAGGCGAAAGCCAATGGTAAACTCGAAATCGACGAATTACGCACTATTGAACGCAAAAATGCCGATGGCACCGAGCGTGTCATCGTGGTGGGTCGTTCAGCTGAATTGCGCATTACCGACGAAAAAACAGGAATTGTGGTCATGACTGCAAACGTTCCTTACGGTTCAGACCTCATGGTCAAAAACAACACCAAAATCAAAAAAGGTGATGTCATTTGTAAATGGGATCCATATAACGCACTGATCATTGGCGAAGTAGCTGGAAAGGTTGTATTCGACGGAATCGTTGAAAACATTACCTACCGCGAAGAAGTCGATGAGCAAACGGGCTTTACCGAAAAGGTAATTATCGAATCTCGTGACAAGAAAAAGTCGCCAGCAATCCATATTATCGATCCAAAAACCAAAGAAGTACTTCGCGAATATTCTATTCCGGTCAACGCGCACATTTCGGTTGCCGAAGGCGATAAAATCGTTGCTGGTGATATCCTCGTGAAAATCCCACGTTCAGCTGGTAAAACCGGAGATATTACCGGTGGTCTTCCACGTGTTACCGAGTTATTTGAAGCGCGTAATCCTTCTAACCCGGCAGTTGTTTCCGAAATCGATGGTACAGCTACCTACGGAACAGTTAAACGCGGTAACCGAGAAATCATTATTACTTCTAAGCTTGGTGAGGTTCGCAAGTATTTAGTGCCACTTTCAAAGCATATTCTTGTTCAGCAAAACGACTACGTTCGTGCCGGACAACCGCTCTCTGATGGCGCCATTACACCAAACGACATCCTCAACATCGAAGGACCAACCAAAGTTCAAGAATACATCGTTAACGAAATCCAAGAAGTATATCGCTTACAGGGTGTAAAAATCAACGACAAACATTTTGAAGTCATTGTGCGTCAAATGATGTTGAAAGCCGAAATCATTGAGTCAGGCGATACCCGCTTCCTCGAAGGTCAGAGCGTACACAAAGCAGATATCATGGAAGCCAACGACGAGCTCTTCGGTCAAATGTTTGTGACCGATGCAGGTGATTCAACAGAACTTCACAAAGGTCAGTTGGTGAGTGTTCGTCGTTTGCGTGATGAGAACTCAAGACTCAAGCGTGAAGATAAGCAACTCGTAGAAGCCCGAGAAGCCATGCCAGCAACTTCAACACCATTGTTGCAAGGTATTACCCGCGCTTCCCTACAAACGCAGTCTTTCATCTCTGCGGCTTCTTTCCAAGAGACAACCAAAGTACTCAACGAAGCGGCTATCTCAGGAAAAGAAGACCATTTATTGGGCTTGAAAGAAAACGTTATTGTAGGTCACCTCATTCCAGCCGGAACAGGTGTGCGCCACTTCCAAAACCTCATCGTCGGTTCGAAAGAAGCCTACGAAGAACTTATGGAAGATGCACAATAAGCACATTCAATACATTAAAAAAGGCGGCCATTTGGCCGCCTTTTTTATGCGCCAAAAAGCGCTGGTTTTTTTTGGATTTACTCAGGAAATTCTTCCCCAATTCGGTCTATTTTTCAAGACTTCACGCAAGGCTAAATTCAAGTGCCGGTTCTTTTCAAGGATAAGTGTAGGGTCTTCATCGAGAATGCTTCTTGCATTTTCCCTAGCAAGCTGTACAATTTGACCATCGCGGGCTAAATCGGCAATTTTAAGTGCAAGTGCACCACTTTGTTGGGTTCCCATCAAATCTCCAGGACCTCTCAATTGTAGATCTACTTCTGCTAATACAAATCCATCGTTGCTACTCACCATTGTGTCCATGCGCTTTTGGGCTTCTTTCGAAATGCCATCTCCGGTCATTAAAATACAATATGATTTTTCGGCACCCCGCCCAACTCGGCCGCGCAATTGGTGTAATTGAGATAGTCCAAAGCGTTCTGCACTTTCAATGACCATTACTGAGGCATTGGGCACATTAACACCAACTTCAATGACAGTAGTGGCAACCATAATGTGTGCCTGACCCGTTACAAAAGTTTGCATGGCAGCGTCTTTATCGGCAGGTTTCATTTTACCATGAACCATTGTGGTTTGGAATCCCAAAGGCTTAAAGTAGCTTTCAATTTGGGCCAGACCATCTTCTAGATTTTTAAAATCGAGTTTTTCGGATTCTTGTATAAGTGGGAAAACAATATACGCTTGCCGGCCCAATTGCAGCTGTTCATGGATGAACGCGTATAGTTTTTCTCTGTGATTTTCTCTTCTGTGGATCGTATGAATGGGCTTTCTTCCTGGTGGTAATTCATCGATAACCGAGACGTCAAGATCGCCATAAAAGGTCATGGCAAGCGTACGCGGAATAGGGGTAGCGGTCATGACCAGTACATGTGGTGGAATTTTATTTTTACGCCACATGCGCGCTCTTTGTGCGACGCCAAAACGATGTTGTTCGTCAATAACAACCAGACCAAGTGCGTTAAATTGAACGGTGTCTTCCAATAGCGCATGGGTACCAATCAGCAAATGAATGGAACCATCACGTAAACCTTCATGGATGCGTTCGCGCTCACTTTTCTTGGTTGAACCTGTTAAAAGCGCTACTTGAAGGTCCATTTTTGCCAAAAGTTCACAAATTCCAATAAAATGCTGATTCGCTAAAATTTCAGTAGGTGCCATTAATGCACCCTGTAGTCCATTTCCGATGGCCAACAATAAACTCAGTAATGCGACTAATGTTTTTCCGCTTCCGACATCGCCTTGTAACAAGCGATTCATATGACTACCTTCTGCGAGGTCTTTTCTGATTTCTTTAACAACGCGCTTTTGCGCATTTGTTAATTCGAACGGCAAGTGATTTTGGTAAAACACATTGAAAGCGTCACCGACTTCTGCCAGCGAAAATCCTTTGAGTTTTTGCTGGCGAGCACCTTTACGCAAAAGTAGTTCAAGTTGTAAGAAAAGAAGCTCTTCTAATTTAAGCCGGTAGCGCGCTACTTTGATTTGTGTTTCTGAACTTGGTTGATGTATTTCTTTGAGGGCTTGCCCCCGACTCATTAAGTTTAAATCTGTGATTAAATAGCCGGGTAGATTTTCTGGAATTTGACCTGCAACTTGTTCTAAGAGATGAGCTATTAATTTGCTGAGACCTTTACTTCCGAGTCCTTTGTGTTGGCATTTTTCAGTGCTTGGATAAAAGGCTTCGTAGCCTTTCCGTTCCATGCCTGCCACCACTTTGAGTAATTCGGGATGGGGAATATTCCAATTATTTTGAAAAAACTTCGGTTTGCCAAATACAATGAACTCATCTTGAATATTGAGTTTGCTCTTAATCCATTGTATTCCTTGAAACCAAACGAGGTCGATGTAGCCAGTGCCGTCTGAGAAGCGGGCATGTAGTTTTTTATGTCGCCCACTACCCATTTCGCCGATGTGCGTGAGTTTGCCCTTGAGCTGCACATATTGGTCCTCAGACGAAATGTGCGCGATATCGTGAAAGGTGCTGCGGTCCTGGTAGCGATAAGGAAAATGGAACAGTAGATCTTGGAAGGTGTATATACCAAGTTCTTCTTGCAATGTTTGCGCTTTTTGCGGTCCGACCCCCTTGAGGTAGGCAATTGGTGTAGCAAGTAGCGCATTCATGGCTGGGAATTATTTCCAGTAGCCCATTTTATTGAACTTTTCGATGCGTTCGTTGATGCGTTCATCTGGTTTTTTGGCATCGAGTTCAGTGAGGTAGGCCTGTAATTTTCCGCGTAAGATTTCAAACATGCCTTCTTGGTTGCGGTGAGCGCCGTTGCTTGGCTCCGAAATAACGTCATCTACCAAGCCATTTTGTTTCATGTCGGTAGAAGTCAGTTTGAGTGCAGAGGCTGCAATTTCTTTATAATTCCAGGATCTCCATAGAATAGAAGAACAACTTTCTGGAGAAATAACAGAATACCATGTATTTTCCAACATGACTACTTTGTCTCCAACACCAATTCCTAAGGCTCCTCCAGAGGCGCCTTCGCCGATAATGACACAAATGACAGGCACCTTTAAACGCATCATTTCGTAAATATTGCGTGCAATGGCCTCGCCTTGTCCACGTTCTTCGGCCTCGAGGCCTGGAAATGCGCCGGGCGTATCTATAAACGTCACTATAGGTTTATTGAATTTCTCTGCCAGTTTCATAAGGCGCAAAGCCTTGCGGTACCCTTCTGGGTTAGGCATTCCAAAATTGCGGTATTGACGCATCTTGGTATTGATTCCTTTTTGTTGGCCGATAAACATGACGGTGCGGCCATCAAGCAGTCCGAAACCACCAACCATGGCTTTGTCGTCTTTGACGTTGCGGTCGCCGTGTAATTCTTGAAATTGGCCGTTTGTAAGGGCGTTGATATAGGCTAGCGTGTAGGGTCTGTCTGGGTGTCTGGACAATTGTACGCGCTGCCATGGGGTTAGGTTGGCAAAAACCTCTTTGGTTTTGGTGGCAAGTACAGCTTCTAACTCGGCGATTTTATCCTGCATATCTACCTCCGTTTGACTGGCTAATGCGCGGGTTTGTTCAATTTGTTCTTCGAGTTCGCGTAGTGGTTCTTCAAAATCCAAGTAAGTAGTGCTCATAGTTATTCGTTTCGTTCGACAAAAATACGGATTTTCGGCAATTGCTTATCTTTACAACATGATCTTGTATCCTCCTGCCAAAATCAACCTCGGACTGCACATCCTGGCCAAGCGTCAAGATGCTTACCACGAAATTGAAACCATCATGGCCGAGGTTCCTGTATTTGACGTTTTGGAAATAACCGAAGAAGATCAGGATGTGTTTCTGCAAACGGGCATTCAAGTCCCTTCTGATGACAAGCCCAATCTTTGCCAACAGGCGGTCCAACTATTGCGAACAAAAGTTGATTTTCCAAAGGTTCGAATACATCTGCGCAAGCAAATTCCAATAGGTGCTGGGCTTGGTGGCGGATCGGCAGATGCGAGCTATACGCTACTTGGTCTTAATTCACTTTTCAATTTAGGTTTCTCATTTACAGATCTCGAAGAACTGGCTGCGCAACTTGGCAGTGACTGCGCATTTTTCATTCGCGGAGGCCTTCAATTGGCTAAAGGACGCGGCGAGTTACTCGAAATACTACCCCCGTTTGAGCAGCAGGTACGTTTGGTACTTTGCAACCCGCAAATTCATGTTTCAACCGCAACGGCTTATAGTGGTGTCAGTCCGGATGCTTCCCGATTGCCAATTGCCGACATAGTAATTGAGCGAAATATCAATTTACTTCAGAACGATTTTGAAACGAGCGTTTTTCAAAAATATCCTGCCATTGCGCAAATAAAAGAAGAGCTATTTAATGCAGGCGCATTTTATGCGGCCATGTCAGGAAGTGGTTCTTCGGTTTTTGGTTTGTTTGAAATAGATCAGCGTTTCAACCTGAGTTCCATGGTTCAGCAAACCATCATTTACAATGGTGACTGGAATTTTTAAAGGGCATATACCTTCTTTTTCTTTTCAATTAGCACTATCAAATTAATATTGAATTTATTTGATTTAGAAATATTTTTATATTTTTGAAGTTGTCAATCTGACACTAAGTATTATTAACCTATTAATTAATTAAGTATGAAGAAAATTTTTACACTTTTAACTGCTCTTGTTATGGGAGTTGTTGCCTACGCACAATTTCCTGCTGTAGGTATTATCGGATCTGCAGTTCCGCCTTACGATTGGTCTGCTGATGTCGACATGATTACTGTTGACGGCGAAATGTATGCCGGAATTGTTACTTGCGTTGCAGGTGAGGCAAAATTCCGTCAAGACGACGCTTGGGCGATCAACTGGGGTGCTGCTGACTTCCCAATTGGTGTTGGTGTTCAAGATGGCCCGAACATTCCTGTTGCCGCAGGTACTTACCTTGTTATTTTTAACCGTACAACTGGTATGTATAGCTTCCAAACAAATTTTGATGTTACTTACAAAGTGGACATCACTAATTATTTAGCTGGTGGCGCTACTTTAGCAGCAAACGGTATCCGCGTAGGTGGTAACTTTACAGATAACGGTGGTGCTGTTGCTGCAGGTGCTGTAGCTAACTGGTCTCCTGCTGATGCTAACTCAGCAATGACTGACGAAGGCAACAACATTTGGGCAATTACAGTTTCTTATCCTGTTGCTTCTTTGGGTGCTACTCAGTACTACAAGTTTGTAAATGGTGACTGGGGTTCAAACGAAGGTACAGATGCTGCCAACACAATCGCTGTTGACTCTTGTGGTGTTGACGACGGAGCTGGTAACATCAACCGTACATACACTTTGATGCCAGGTACTGTATGTTATGTTTGGGATGCTTGTACAGCATGTGGCGTATCTGTTGCTGAAAACGCAATTGCCAACCTAACTGTTGCGCCAAACCCAGCGTCTGATGTTGTGAACTTCACATTCGAAGCTTCTAATACAGCATCAGCTACTGTAACTTTATTTGACCTTGCTGGTAAGGTAGTTGCTACTAAAACAGTTGCTACTTCTGCTTTGACAAGTGTTGAAATGAACACAACTGCATTGCAGGCTGGTTCTTACATCTACAACGTAGTTGCAGGTGACAAAGTTGCTACTGGTAAATTGATCAAGCAATAAGCCAATTCAATTCATTATCAAAAGCCTGGGTGGTAACACCTGGGCTTTTTTAGTCTTTGATAACAACATTTTATAAATACATCTGTGATGAAACATCAATTTATTTTATTTCTAAGTTTTTGCACAATACACTTATTTGCAAATGCTCAAATACTGGAATTGAATCCAGCTTTTCCTACAGTAAATGACGTCGTAACGGTAACTTACGACGCCACTCAAGGCAATGCTGCATTGGTGGGTCAATCACAAATTTATTGTCATGCAGGCCTGATTACCTCGGCGAGTACTTCTCCTACAAACTGGCAGTTTGTTCAAGGAAATTGGGGCACCGTCGATCCTGAGGTAGCCATGACCAACATAGGCAATAACAAGCATACAATAACCATAGACATCGATCAGTTTTATGGTTTTCCGGCAGGCACAAATGTTTTAAAACTGGCCTTTGTGTTTAGGAATGCTTCAGGTAACGTTGTAGGTAGAGCAGCTGACGGAAGTGACATCTACTACGATATTTATCCTACAAATGCAGGTCTACTCGCAAGTTTTTTCCATCCAACGTCCAGTACAATTTTAGACATCAATGAGCAGTTATCCATCGATGCTGCAGCAAATCAAGCGGCTACACTTACCTTGAAAGATGATGGCTCTGTGTTGCAAACCTTGAGCAACGCTACCCAACTAAATTATACATTGACTGCCACTACGGCAGGCACACATTTGTTAGAATTCATTGCAGATAATGGCACAACACAAGTAATCGATACGGCTTATTATACTGTAAATCCGCAAGTCCTTATCCAAGATGCACCTTATGCCAACTTGGTTAATGGCATCAATTATATCAACGACACAACCGTTGTTTTGCAATTATTTGCACCTCAAAAAGAACACATTTATGTCATTGGCGATTTCAATTCTTGGACGCCAACGGCAAACTATCATATGAATCTAGCTACCAATAATACCACTTGGTGGTTGGCGATCACAGGCCTCAATCCTGGTCAGAAATACGGCTATCAATATTTAATTGATGCCAATTTGCGTTTGGCCGACCCTATGAGTCCAATTATCCTAGACCCTAACAACGATAATAGCATTAATGCACAAACTTATCCCAATCCGCACCCGTATCCGACAGGGCTAACCACCGGATTTGTTACCATCATGGAGCCCGGTGCTCAACCTTACAACTGGGCTGTCACAAATTATACAGCCCCTGAAAAAAAAGACCTGGTTATCTACGAATTGCTGGTAAGAGATTTTGTTGCCAAGCGCAATTACCAAACCTTAATTGATACGCTTGATTACCTCAGTAAATTGGGAATTAATGCCATAGAACTGATGCCACCAGGAGAATTCGAAAATAACGAGAGTTGGGGTTACAATCCTTCTTTTCATATGGCGCTGGATAAATATTACGGGACACCAGAAAAATTCAAAGAATTTGTTGATTCTTGCCATGGTCGCGGAATAGCAGTTATTGTCGACATGGTATTGAATCATGCTTTTGGACAAAGTCCAATGGTCAGAATGTATTGGGATGCCGCTAACAACAGGCCTGCCGCGAATAGCCCTTGGTTCAATGCGATTTGCCCGCATGAACCATATTGTTGGGGCTATGACTTTGACCATACCCGTTTAGCTACTCAAAACTACATTGATCAGATCAACAAATATTGGGTCGAAACGTATCATATCGACGGCTTTCGTTTTGATTATACCAAAGGATTTATCAATAATGGCAATGCCTATAGCATGGAACGCATCAATTTACTGAAGCGCATGGCTGATGAAATTTGGTCCTACAAACCAGATGCTTACGTCATTTTAGAACATTGGTGTGACAACAATGAAGAAAAACAATTAGCAGATCACGGCATGATGCTCTGGGGAAATGTCACACATGGTTACCAGCAAGCGCTGATGGGCTTTACCAATGCCTCAAATATCAGTTCGGGTATTTATAGCAATCGTGGTTGGACTGTTCCACACTTGGTTTCTTATGCCGAGAGCCACGACGAAGAACGAACTATGTTCGAAGCCTTGACCTATGGTAATAACACGAATAGTACGCACAACGCCAGAGATTTGTACACTGCATTGGGAAGAGCGCAAGCACTTGGCGTCATTTTATTGACCCAACCGGGCCCAAGAATGCTCTGGCAATTTCAGGAGTTGGGTTATGATATTTCAATAGAAGTACCTTGTCGGGTGTGCACTAAGCCCATTTTATGGAATTACTACACGCAGGCAAGAAGACGTCAGCTTTACGATGTGTACGCCGCCACACTTGCCCTCCGAAATGACTACGAAACCTTCCGTTCTTTGAGCTTTCAATATAGTTTATCTGGTGCCGTGAAACGTGTCAATATGAACCACAGCTCCATGAACGGTGTTTCTATGGCCAATTTTGCCAACAGTACCCAAAGTGGAATACCAAATTTCCAGCATGCCGGTTGGTGGTATGAGTATTTTTCAGGCGATAGCATCAATGTAAGCAATACGCTGTCTCCAATCAGTTTACAACCCGGCGAATACCGCATTTATACGGATGTTAAATTGGCTCAACCTGAAATTACCGACGCACCTGCATCTATCGATGATATCCTGAATTCTGATTTTGAATTATTGATTTATCCTAACC
>CAZINO010000066.1:0-1174 GCA_964540625.1 uncultured Lishizhenia sp.
GTGGTTTCGAAAATACATCCACTTCCGTTGGTGTGCGCCTCTAATAAATTTTCATGATACAACCAAAGCGTGCCGTCCGAACTCATGCGTACATCCACCTCTACACCATCAATGGTGGGTAAAGAAAGTGCCAGAGCAATGGATTCAATAGAATTGTCGTGGTAGACGCTTAGACCGATATCCATACCCATCCCGGCATGCCCAAATATTTGAACGTCTGGGTAGCTTTCTTGCTTATTACATGAAGTGATCACGCTTAAAAAGACGCCAATTACAATACTTAACTTACAACTCATACTCAACTAATAATATCTCAATTGGCGTGATTTCGAAAGTAATAATTCAGTTGCACTTGAGGATTCAAAAAGAAATGTTGCTGAGGGTTTGATAGGTTAGAAACGTACATGGATTCAACTACGGCACCCAAGCCCAATTGAAGTAATAAGCTATGCCTGACACCTAAACCAAAAGCATAACCCAAGCCACCGTAGATGCCATGATAAGTATCTAAAAATCCTGCTCTTTGAAAATCAAATTGATAACGAAGCGAATAATAGGGCTTATTGAACGGGGAATACCTGTTTTTTATTGGCAATGGCGCTTGCCAAAACAAAGCCATTTGAGGAGCTAAGGCCCCTTGTAAACTGCGCTCTACACCACAGCCCAACTCGAATCCTAAACCACCTGCATCCAATACCTTTATGCCTTTGACACTCAAGACTTGGTCATAGCGATGTAAGGACGCACCGAGTCCTATGATATATTGCGCGCTGAGTATTTCAAAACAGAACAGACAGAGTAAAAGCGTGGTTTTGCGAAAACACATATACAAAAATAAAAAAAGGCCTTCCAGGGAAGACCTTTTTCATCAAATTGAATGAAAGATTAAACCAGACCTTGGTCAATCATGGCGTCTGCCACTTTAACAAATCCGGCAACGTTTGCACCTTTGACGTAGTCAACCGTTCCGTCGGCTTCAGTGCCGTATTTCACACAAGCTTCGTGGATAGAAACCATGATGCCGTGTAGGCGTTGATCAACTTCTTCAGCTGACCAAGATAAACGCAACGAGTTTTGAGACATCTCTAGACCTGAGGTGGCTACACCACCAGCATTAGATGCTTTACCTGGAGAGAACAATACTTTAGCTGCTTGGAATGCTGCAATTGCCTCT
>CAZINO010000066.1:1184-13405 GCA_964540625.1 uncultured Lishizhenia sp.
ACACAAATAACGCCATTTGCAATAAGTGCTTTTGCTTCGTCTCCGTTAAGTTCATTTTGTGTAGCACATGGAAGAGCGATAGCTGCTTTGACTTCCCAAGGACGTTTACCTGCAACAAATTTGGCATTTGAATACTGCTTCACGTATTCAGAAATACGACCACGACGGTTGTTTTTCAAATCCATGACCCATGCCAATTTCTCAGCATCGATTCCAGCTTCGTCGTAGATGTAACCTTCAGAGTCAGAAAGCGTAACTACCTTACCGCCAAGTTGCGTCGCTTTTTCACATGCAAACTGAGCTACATTTCCGGAGCCAGAAACAGCAACAATTTTACCATTGAAAGAATCACCTTTTGTAGCCAACATTTCTTTGGCAAAATAAACGGTTCCATAACCGGTTGCTTCTGGACGAATCAATGAACCACCCCAATTGCGACCTTTACCGGTAAGTACACCCGTAAATTCATTGCGCAAACGCTTGTATTGACCGAACATATATCCGATTTCACGACCACCCACACCGATATCTCCGGCAGGTACGTCTGTGTCTGGACCAATGTGACGGGCAAGCTCAGTCATAAATGATTGACAGAATTTCATGACTTCGTTGTCTGACTTTCCTTTAGGATCGAAGTCAGAACCTCCTTTACCACCGCCCATTGGCAAGGTCGTAAGCGAGTTCTTGAAAATTTGCTCGAAACCCAAGAACTTAAGGATCGATAAGTTTACTGACGGGTGAAAACGAAGACCCCCTTTGTATGGACCTATTGCGCTGTTGAATTCAACGCGGTAACCGCGATTTACTTGAATATTTCCGTTGTCATCGAGCCAAGGGATGCGGAAAATAATGGTGCGCTCTGGCTCTATAATACGATCGAGGATTTTTGCCGTTTTATATTTTGGATTGGCCTCAATGAACGGAATTACCGCCTCGGCTACTTCTTGAACAGCTTGCAAGAATTCAGGTTCGTGGCCATTTTTAGCGCGAACGCGGTCCATGAAAGCTTCGATTTCTGCGTGATACTGATTTGACATAAATAGGGTGTTTTAGTTTGTTGACTTGGGCAAAAGTAATCCAAAAAGCAGTCTAAAATTCATCTTTTTTCAACATTTTATTAGTGTCCAAATGACACTAATCGAGTGTACACTTTAAAACACCCCCACTCCTTTGTATGCGATAAAAAAAGTCACTATTTTTACCTGCTTAAAAGCAACCTGAACACAGCCCGCTACGTTAAGAGTACAATTCAACTTTGAACTACTACAAAAATGAAAGTAAACAAGATATCTAAACACATGAATATTAGTCGATTACTCCTGTTTTTTGGCTTATTTTTCTCGAGTTTAATGCTTCGTGCCCAAGGCCCCGTTACACTCTGCCTAGGAGATGACGCCACCGTATGCCCAGGACAAACTGTAATTATAAACAATTGCAATACAGGTACAACTCCCGGAACAGCAGCTGGTCTCTACCTAAACGCACCAACAAACGTAACGCTCTCCGATGACGTCTGGTCTGGTACCGTAAACATTGGTTTCCCTTTCAGTTTTTATGGTAATACTTATACCCAATGCGTAATCGGATCGAACGGTCTGGTATCGTTTAACCTTGCCAATGCCGGCGGTTACTGTCCATGGTCGTTAGCTGGGGTCGGTACACTGCCAAATGCAGGCTTTGCAGCAGCAAAAAACACCATTATGCTTACCTACCAAGACATCAATCCGTCATTAGGTGGCCAAATTCAATACCAAACGCTGGGTACTGCCCCCAACCGCAAATTTGTGGTTCTCTACAAAAATATCATGATGTTTAGTTGTACATCACAATGTAACTATATGGCTATCGTCATGTACGAAACCTCCAATATTTTTGAATTGCACATCGGCAATAAGCCTATTTGCGCCGGCTGGAACGGTGGCTTGGCCATTCAAGGTTCTGAAAACAATATGCCAATGCCGACCGCGCACATCACCCCAGGTCGAAACAACACTGTTTGGGGAGCTAACCAAGACGGTCGTCGCTTTTTACCAACCTCACCTACGAACACCGCTTCTTACACGATTTCCCAGATACCATACATTATGGTAAATAGCCCAGGAAGCAACTTTGTTTGGGCAAATACCAACGGGCAAACTTTTCCATACAACAATGGCACGCTAAACGTCAATATTGTTCCGCCAGGCACTACCGGATATTTCTTGTCAGGTGCCGCATGCGGTACCAGCATTGGCTCCATTACCCAAGATACCACCTGGATTACCCGCGCTACACCTTCTGTAACCACCACCACCATTCCAGACGTGTGTACACAAGGTGTCGGAAGTGCCACAGCGGTTCCTGGTGCGGGCTCACCAGCACCTTACACCTATACGTGGAACCCAGGCGCCATTTCTGGTAACCCAGCCAATAACTTATTTGCAGGTACGTATACCGTTACACAAATCGACGGCAACGGTTGTAGTGCAACGGCAACTGCTGTTGTCGGTGATACGCCAGCCAGTTTCAGTGCCACAACTACCTTGGTATCCTGTCCAGGCGGCAACGATGGTACCGCTACTGCCAACGTAACACCTGCAACCGGTGTTATAACCTATCAATGGAGCAACGGCCAAAACACGCAAACAGCTACTGGTCTCAGTGCAGGTAACTATTGGTGTTATGCCTCTAACACTACCGGATGTTCAGATACAATTTATGTTACTATTGCTGAAATTCCAGCAATGGTATTAAATATGACCAACGTGATTGACGCCAACTGCTACACAATTGCAAATGGCCAAGCTACTGTAGATGTCACACTCGGTACTGCACCATACACCTATGATTGGGATATCTCCACCTCTACAGCAGCAACAGCCCTCGATCTTGGCGCTGGCTTGCATACCTGTACCGTAACCGATGCCAATGGCTGTATACAAACCATTTCAGTAAACATTAACCAACCTTTACCGCTAGACATCACTTTCTTGACCCAAGACACCATGATTTGCTCTGAATCAAGTATTTTGTTGTCCGCAACAGGCGCTGGTGGCTCGAGTACCTACACGTTCTCTTGGACCGAAAACGGTATTCCAATTGGAAATGGCGCCAGCATCACCGTTGACCCTATCAATTCAGGAACGGTATATTGTGTAACCCTCAGTGAAGCTTGCGGATCTCCTACCACCACCGAATGCATGACCATTGTATTCCCACTTGAAATCATTCCTGTGATCACTGCCGTTGACAACCAAATCTGTACACCCGGAGACTTCCAATTTCATAATAACTCCACCAACGGCCAAGATATCGCCTCGACAACTTATTTGTTCTCTAACGGAGACACCTACACCGTTCCGAACCAAGACGACCTCTTCAATACCATCGTGCAACCCGGTGTTTACGACCTCTCTGTTGTCATGACCTCTGTTCATGGCTGTATATACAACGGATTCTTTGATGACCACATTACCGTAACCGATAACCCTATTGCGAATTTTACCATTTCAAAAAATCCAGTAACTTGGTTCGAAACTACGGTACAAACCAACGACGTATCCATTGGTAATATTGCCCAATACAACTGGTCCGCTCCGGGTTCAACCAACATTGCTAGTACCGGCTCAAGTGCCATGATCACCTTCCCTGAAGGCGTTATGGGTAGCTATCCTATCAATCTTACCGTGACCACTGTGGACGGCTGTTCTGACTCAATTACTATTGAAATCGATGTTGTCTCCGACGTGATTTTCTACGCGCCAACTGCCTTTACCCCAGACGACGACGAACACAACCAAGTTTGGTCTTTTTATGTTGAAGGTATAGACTACGAGAACTTCCATCTCGAAATTTACAATCGTTGGGGCGAAGTCATTTGGGAAACCTATGACACCAAAGGTTTCTGGGATGGCTACTACAATGGTGTTAAAGTTCAGCCAGGTACATATACATGGAAAGCTTGGTACAAAGACAAAGACACCGACGGTAAAACTGTAAAAACTGGCATGATTCATGTAATACGTTAATTCATGAAACGTAGTACTGCTTTACTGATCCTCTCTTTGGGTTTTGTTCAATTTTCTTGTGGTCAAAATATCAAAGGCCTTGTTCAACAATTACCTGTTACCGTACCAACAGTCCCAAGCACTCAAAAGCCATCACTGACCAACGAAGAAGTTGTTTCTGGCCTCCGAGAAGCACTGCAAATTGGCATCAAAAATGCCGTAAATCAGAGCAGTGCGCTAGACGGATTCTTAGCCAATCCACAAATTCGGCTGCCTTTTCCACCAGACGCCATCAAAGTCAAAGAAAAAGCGTTGCAATTAGGCATGAACGCCCAAGTTGAAAAATTTGAGACTACGCTCAATCGTGCAGCAGAAGAAGCCGCCAAAGAAGCTTTGCCTATTTTTACCCAAGCTATTCTCAATATGAGTGTACAAGACGGCTTTGCCATTTTAAAAGGTGGCAATGGTGCAGCAACCAATTATCTCAAAAACCAAACCAGCCAACAGCTGTACAATGCATTTCTACCAAAGGTAAAAGAGGCCACAGCCAAAGTTGGTTTGACAGCGTACTGGAACCCACTTATTACCAAATACAATGCAGCAGTCAAGATAACGGGTGGGCAAGCACTTAATCCAGACCTTGATGCGTATATCACCGAACGCGCCATTCAGGGTTTGTTTACGCTAGTAGCACAAGAGGAGGACAAAATTCGACTAAACCCAGCTGCGCGCGTTACCGATTTACTTGCCAAAGTATTTGGTTCGCTCTAACCACTAAGTCAATTCAATGCACTTTCCTGCAACTGAACTTGTTCTTGACGCCAACGGTGCTGTTTACCACCTTGGCCTACAACCCGAACAACTCGCTCCAAAAGTGATTCTCGTTGGAGATCAAGACCGAGTTGCTAAAATCTCCAAGCATTTTGACCATATCGACTGTCAAATTCAACACCGCGAATTTGTCAGCCACACAGGTAGCTATAAAGGAAAAAGACTTACAGTGCTATCTACCGGCATAGGTACTGACAACATCGATATTTGTATGTCCGAACTTGATGCTTTGGTCAATATCGATTTGAAATTAAGAGTCGAGAAGCAAGCAAAAACAAGTTTAGAAATTGTCAGAATTGGCACTTGTGGCATGCTCCAAGCCGATTTACCATTACACACTTTTGTGCTATCGACACACGCCCTTGGGCTCGACAACATAGCGCATTTTTATCCTATCCATTTCTCATCAGAGGAACAATTACTGCTGTCTGAAATTCAAAGTCAGGTGCATTTTCCAAGCGGTGTAGTCCCTTACCTGAGTGCAGCGCATCCTGCACTCATCCAAAAATTAAATTCCCCAAAAGTAAAAAAGGGCATTACTGTTACCAGCTCGGGTTTTTACGGGCCACAAGGAAGATCGCTGCGTTTAACGAGTCAGATGCCAAACATTCATTTGGCACTCGAAAAATTCAAGCACGAAGGGCAACAAATTGTCAATTTTGAAATGGAGAGCTCTGCTATTTTTGCAATGGGAAAAGCACTCGGACACCATTGCACCAGTATTTGTCTAGGCGTAGCCAATAGACCTATGGAAATTTTCTCTCAGGGTATTGACGAAGCCATGAATGAACTCATTGTATATGTGCTAGACCGAATCTAGCAGTCGAATAAGATCAGCTCGAACGCTTTTTTACTTCAGGAGTTTGTCTAGTGTGATATGCAAATTGAGTCCGCGTAGGGCTGCACCGCTCGCTATAACCACCCCATTGCCATCGAGTAAAAAAGCATTCGGAATGGTAGCTACCTGATAATTAGCTGCAGCAATGCCTTGCGCATCGAGTACATGGTATTTCCAAGACAAATGATCAGCTGTTATGGCTTGCTTCCAAGCTTCTTGATCGCGGTCTAGGCTCACACTGAAGACTTCGAAGCCTTTTCCATTTTTAAATTCTTTGGTGTGGTATTTTTGATAAGCTTCTACCACATTCGGGCTTTCTTTTCTGCAAGGTCCGCACCAAGATGCCCAAAAATCGACTAAAACCATTTTGCCGCGCAACGCTGACAACTTCAGTGTTTTACCTTTTGGCGAAGGTAAAGAAATCTCGGGTGCGGCGGTTTCTGGTGGTAATGCCTGTGCTTTTTCTGTCCTGAAACAAAGTGCGTAGCAAGCAAAAGCTGCTACCAAGGCAATTAAAAGTAGCGTTGATTTTCTCATCCGATTCTTCTGATGTCGGCACCAATGTTGTTGAGTCGAATTTCGATGTCTTGGTAACCGCGGTCGATTTGTTCGATGTTATGGATCACACTCTTTCCTTTTGCGGATAATGCCGCAATCAATAGAGAAACACCTGCACGTATATCAGGGGAAGTCATTTCAATGCCCTTGAGACTGTGCTCGCGGTTAAGACCGATGACGGTGGCACGGTGTGGGTCACAGAGAATAATTTGCGCACCCATATCGATGAGCTTATCCACGAAAAACAAGCGCGATTCAAACATTTTCTGATGAATCAGGACAGATCCTTTGGCTTGGGTGGCTACTACTAAGATAATGGAAAGTAAATCTGGTGTAAATCCGGGCCATGGCGCATCGTAGATAGTCATAATAGAGCCATCAATGAAGGTTTCGATTTCGTATTTTTCTTGGGCCGGAATGAAGATGTCGTCGCCACGGCGCTCTAGTTTAATGCCAAGACGTCGGAACACATTTGGGATGACACCGAGGTTTTCCCAAGAAACATCTTTGATGGTAATTTCGGATTGGGTCATGGCAGCAAGGCCAATGAAGCTACCGATTTCGATCATGTCGGGTAAAATGCGGTGAAAACAGCCTCCGAGTTCTTTAACGCCTTGAATTTTGAGCATATTTGAACCGATTCCTGTAATTTGTGCACCCATTGAATTGAGCATTTTACACAACTGCTGAATGTAAGGTTCACAAGCCGCGTTATAAAAGGTTGTTTCACCTTCAGCTAAGACTGCTGCCATAAGGATATTGGCTGTACCAGTTACAGATGCTTCGTCTAGGTGAATATAGGTGCCTTTGAGTGACGGCGCCTCAACCGCATAAAAATGCTCGCCAGCATCGTAGTTAAATTTGGCGCCAAGAAGCGCAAAACCTTCAAAATGGGTATCTAGTCTGCGACGACCAATTTTATCACCGCCTGGTTTTGGAATAAACCCGCGACCATAGCGTGCAAGCAAAGGACCGACAATCATGATAGAACCGCGTAAAGAAGATGCGCGCTTTTTGAAATCTTCGGTTTCAAGGTAAGCCATATCAATTTCTTTGGCTTGGAAGATATAAGTACCTTTTTCTACTTTTTCGACCTTAACCCCCATTGTTTGAAGAAGCGCAATGAGTTTATTGACATCGACAATATCTGGGATATTAGATATGGTAACTTTTTCGGATGTTAACAGAGGAGCACAAAGCACTTGCAAGGCTTCGTTTTTGGCACCCTGTGGAATGATTTCACCTTTGAGTGGCTTGCCGCCGTATATTTCAAAAGAAGCCATGCTATACTTTTTTTATGAATTTTTTCTTCTTGTATTTGTTGTTTTTCTGCTTATTCTGGCGCTGGTTTTTTTGCTGATTTTGACCTATTCCCATAGTTTTGAGAAGGGTATTGGTATGGACAAGATCATCGGGATTTTCCAGAATTAGATCACCCTTAGACAACTCCTTGAGTTGTTGGGCAATGACGTGGTTTTCGACGGTGTCGTTGTTGTAGGCCAAAAATTGCTTTTTCATGAAGTTGGCCATGGTATTCTTGAGGTATTCCTTTTCTTCTGGGTTTGTTACTTCTTTGGAAGCCTCTAAAATAGATTGTGTGTATTTACCGTAGTGCCCGTAACGGATCTTACTTGAAGGGTAGATCATGCGTGCCGGTTTTTCATTGAGCACCTCTTGTTTTGGACGCTCATATGGAGAGTCTACATCGAGCTCAAAATTGGACATCACAAATAAGTGCGTCCAGAGTTTGTGGCGGAAGTCTTCGACATCGCGCAGGTGCGGATTGAGTTGGCCCATTACTTCGATGATGGCTTGGGCTGCGCGGTTACGCTCGGCGCGGTCTGTGAGTTCCATGGCGTGCGCAATCATGTTTTGGACATTGCGACCATATTCAGGTAATATCAGGTGACCACGGGTGGTGTTGTATTCCATGTTTAGTTTTCTAGGTGTGCGCCGAGGGCGTTATCGAAAATGGCCTTGGCCTCAGTTATAAAGCCAAAGTGTTGTTCGTCGATTTGAAGTTTACCTTTAGTGACATGCCCAAGTAGGGTCATGTTGACACCGCTGGCGACCATATATTCTACAAAAGCCTCTTCTTGTTCTTCTGTTACACTGACCACAACGCGCCCCTGCCCTTCGCCAAATAAAAACGCATCTAAACGGATATCTGCGTCACTGACGATATCAAATCCGAGCTCACGAGGCATAGACATTTCTACTAGCGTGACATACAAACCGCCATCGGCAACGTCGTGAACGGCATTGACCAAGCCTTCAGCTATAAGCCCTTTAACGGCTTGTTGCATTTGGTATTCTGACTCGAGGTCAAAATAAGGTGCAGGTGATGCTTTGATGCCGTGATAGGTTGCCAAATATTCAGAAGAAGCGATGTCTTCGGTGTAGTTACCAATCAAAAAGATAAGATCCCCTTTTTGCTTGAAATCAAGGGTCATGACTTTTTCTTTGTCAGGGACAATACCGATCATGCCAATGGTTGGTGTTGGGAAAACAGGGACTTCAACCCCATTCATTGAAGTTTGGTTGTAAAAGGAGACGTTTCCGCCGGTAACCGGAGTTTCAAATTTGAGACAAGCTGCAGACATCCCTTTGATGGCGCCAACAAATTGCCAATAGGATTCTGGGTTGTATGGATTTCCAAAATTGAGGCAGTTGGTGATGGCACTCGGATGCCCACCCGCACAAGTAATGTTGCGAGCCGCTTCTGAAACGGCGATCATGGTGCCAATTTCTGGGTCTGCGTTCACGTAGCGCGAGTTGCAATCTACGGTCATGGCAAGTGCTTTGTTGGTGCCTTTGATGTTGACAACGCCGGCGTCTGAAGGTCGGTTGGTGGTCATGTTGCGGGTACCAACCATAGAGTCGTATTGTTCGTAGACCCAACGTTTAGAGGCAATATTTGGTAAACCGAGCATGGCGTCGGCAACTGCTTTTAGATCAGATGGCTCAGCGACTTGTGAGATATTGAATTTCTTGAATTCTTGGTAATAAGCCGGCTCGGTGTATTCTCTTTTGTATTGCGGCGCACCACCGCCTAGAACCAAAGATTCGGCAGGAACATCGCCGACGAGTTCGCCGTTCATGTAATAACGAATACGGCCGGTGTCGGTGACGTGGCCGATTTCTTCGGCATGGAGGTCCCATTTGTCGAAGATGTCCTTGACAATTTGTTCTTTGCCTTTTTGAACAACCACCAACATGCGTTCTTGTGATTCTGACAATAAAATCTCGTAGGGCAACATGTGGTCTTGACGTGTTGGAACGCGGTCTAGGAAGATTTCCATTCCGACATTGCCAGCGGCGCTCATTTCACAGGTAGAACAAGTGATACCAGCAGCGCCCATGTCTTGCATACCAACGATGGCGTCGGTTTGAGCCAGCTCCATGGTGGCTTCTAGTAGGAGTTTTTCCATGAAAGGGTCTCCTACCTGAACAGATGGGAGGTCGTTGGCAGATTCTTCGGTGATGTCTTTGGAGGCAAACGCCGCACCTGCAATACCGTCTTTACCTGTGGCAGAACCCACTATAAAAACAGGATTTCCGGGGCCTTTGGCTGTGGCTGAAATGATTTTTTTGGTGTCGATGATGCCCGCAGAGAAGGCATTGACAAGTGGGTTGGTGTTATAAGAAGCGTCAAAAAAGACTTCGCCACCAACAATTGGAATACCAAACGCATTTCCGTAGTCACCAATGCCTTTGGTTACCCCTTTCACCAACCATTTGGTACGGGCCTCTTCGATATTGCCAAAGCGCAACGAATTGAGCTGTGCAATTGGACGGGCGCCCATGGTAAAGATATCGCGGTTGATACCACCCACTCCCGTTGCAGCACCTTGATAAGGCTCTAGTGCACTTGGGTGGTTGTGAGATTCAATTTTAAAAACACAACCCAAGCCGTCACCGATATCGACCAAACCGGCGTTTTCTTCGCCAGCTTTGACAAGCATGTGAGGACCGTCTTTTGGAAGCGTTTTAAGCCATAAGATGGAATTCTTATAAGAGCAGTGCTCACTCCACATAACGGAGTAAACAGCAGTTTCAGTAAAATTTGGGGTGCGCCCTAGGATTTGTTTGATGTGTTCAAATTCGTCGGCACGGAGGCCTAAATCGATGGCTTGTTCTAGGGTAGCTTCTTTTTGGTGGTTGGTTTCCATATAGTATTGAGAATTCAGAGACAAAAGTAACGATTAATCGGATAGCATCTTTCAAATTTTCGCCTTAAATTTGTCCCTTAAAACTTTGAAAAAATGAGTTACGACATCATTGTTGTGGGCAGCGGCCCAGGCGGCTATGTTACCGCTATTCGCGCTTCGCAGTTAGGCTTAAAAACTGCCATTGTAGAAAGAGAATCACTTGGTGGTATCTGCCTCAACTGGGGTTGTATTCCAACCAAAGCACTTTTAAAAAGTGCCAACGTATACGAATACCTTCAGCACGCTGCTGACTACGGCATTACCGTAAAAGAAAGTAGCGCCGATTTTGACGCCATGATCAAACGCAGCCGCGACGTAGCCAATGGCATGTCTAACGGCATTCAGTTTTTAATGAAAAAAAACAAAATTGACGTTATCAAAGGCAATGGTGTTTTAAAAGCAGGTAAATCCGTAGAAGTTACCGACGAAAGCGGCAACAAAACAACATACACTGCGGCCAAAGGCGTTATCATTGCAACCGGAGCACGCTCCCGCGAACTCCCTAATCTTCCGCAAGACGGCACTAAAATCATCGGATACCGCCAAGCCATGACCCTCCCTACCCAACCCAAAAAATTAGTTGTGGTTGGCTCCGGAGCAATTGGCGTTGAATTCGCTTATTTCTACAACGCAATCGGTACCGAAGTTACCATCGTTGAATACATGCCAAATATTGTCCCGGTTGAAGACGAAGACGTTTCAAAACAACTCGAGAAATCCTTCAAAAAAGCGGGTATCAATGTGCTCACCAACGCCTCAGTAGAAAGTGTTGACACCAGCGGTAAAGGTTGTGTGGTCAGCATCAAAACAGCCAAAGGCGAAGAAAAAATCGAGTGCGACGTCGTGCTTTCAGCCGCTGGCGTTACTACCAATATCGAAAACATCGGCCTAGAAGAGCTCGGTATTGTCGTCGACAAAGGCCGTATTCTAGTCAACGAGTACTACCAAACCAATTTGCCTGGCTACTACGCTATTGGCGATGTGGTTCCAGGTCCTGCACTTGCGCACGTCGCATCGGCAGAAGGTATTATCTGTGTCGAAAAAATCGCAGGTCATCATCCAGAGCCATTGAACTATGGCAACATCCCCGGATGTACCTATTGCTCACCAGAAGTGGCAAGTGTCGGCATGACCGAAAAAGCGGCCAAAGAAGCTGGCTACGAAATCAAAGTGGGTAAATTCCCGTTCTCCGCATCTGGCAAAGCCAGCGCTGCAGGCGCCAAAGACGGTTTCGTGAAGCTCATTTTTGACGCCAAATACGGCGAACTCCTCGGGGGCCACATGATTGGTGCCAACGTAACCGAAATGGTCGCTGAACTCGTTGCTGTGCGCAAACTAGAAACCACCGGTGAAGAACTCATCAGAACCGTTCACCCACACCCAACCATGTCCGAAGCCATCATGGAAGCCGCTGCTGCAGCCTACGGCGAAGTGATCCACTTGTAAGAATCAATTCTTCATATAAAAAAAGCGCCCTAGAGGCGCTTTTTTTTCAACCAAATATTTTTAGTCAGTACTTCATCACTGAATGAATTACTTAGCCGAATTGAGGCGCTTAAGATGCAAATTGTAAGGATAAAAAACAGTGTTTTTCACTCTTTACTCAGTACATTTCTCGCTTTTCAGATTTTGATATTTAGTACTTTGCTATTTCCAAATCTCAAAATAATTTAGTTATAACTAAACAAAATGCCTAAATATTCATTAATTTTGTCTGTACACGTTTCAAGATCAACTAAGATTCCTGTTTTTGAATTATGTGTAAACGGAAATAGTTTGTTTGAGGATTTTATTGAA
>CAZINO010000067.1:0-876 GCA_964540625.1 uncultured Lishizhenia sp.
CTAGTCATCCCGATTTTACGTCCAATAATTCCTGGCATATACTAGTTGTTAAAAAATTACACTTTGATTTCTACGTCAACTCCACTAGGAAGCTCAAGCTTCATAAGGGCATCTACAGTTTTAGAAGAACTGCTGTAGATATCCATTAAACGCTTGTATGCACACAATTCGAATTGCTCACGTGCTTTTTTGTTCACGTGTGGTGAACGAAGTACAGTGTAGATTCTTTTGTGTGTTGGAAGTGGAATAGGACCACTCACCACAGCACCTGTTGACTTAACTGTTTTTACGATTTTTTCAGCTGACTTGTCGAGCAAGTTGTGATCGTAAGATTTTAATTTAATTCTGATTTTTTGGCTCATCTGCTTTGAACTTTATTATGCTGTGACTTTACCGTTTGCTTTTGCGACTACGTCGTCGGCGATGTTTTTAGGTGCTTCTGCGTAGTGTGAAAACTCCATAGAAGAACTTGCACGACCTGAGGTGATGGTACGCAACTGCGTTACATAACCAAACATTTCAGAAAGTGGAACATCGGCCTTTAATACTTTCGCTCCGTTGCGGTCATCCATACCTTTCATCATACCACGACGACGGTTGAGGTCACCTACGACGTCACCCATGTTTTCTTCTGGTGTAACGACTTCGAGTTTCATGATTGGCTCAAGAAGGATAGGACGACAAGCTTTAAGCGCTGTACGGTATGCCATCTTCGCACACAATTCGAATGAAAGTGAATCGGAGTCAACGTTGTGGTAAGATCCGTCGATCAATTCAACTACGAGTGAATCGATAGGGAAGCCAGCCATAACGCCGTTTTTCATAGAGTCTTTGAAACCTTTCTCTACAGAAGGGATGAATTCACGTGGAATGTTA
>CAZINO010000067.1:886-13253 GCA_964540625.1 uncultured Lishizhenia sp.
TCTTCGTTGGTTTGTGGAGCGATTTTAACGTCGATGTCGGCAAATTTACCACGACCACCCGTTTGTTTTTTGTAAACTTCGCGGTGTTCTGTATTGCCAGTAATGGCTTCGCGGTAAGCAACCTGAGGAGCACCTTGGTTAACTTCAACTTTAAACTCGCGCTTGAGACGGTCGATGATGATTTCGAGGTGAAGCTCACCCATACCAGAGATGATCGTTTGTCCGGTTTCTTCGTCGGTGTTGACGCGGAAAGTTGGATCTTCTTCTGAAAGTTTAGATAAACCAATTGATAAACGATCGGTATCGGCTTGTGTTTTTGGCTCAATTGCCAAACCGATTACCGGATCAGGGAAGACCATTGATTCGAGAACGATAGGCGCATTTTCTGCACAAAGGGTATCACCAGTTTTGATGTCCTTGAAACCTACTACTGCACCGATATCACCAGCACCGAGTTCAGGAATTTGGTTTTGTTTGTTGGCGTGCATTTGGAAGATACGAGAAATACGCTCTTTGTTGTCTGAACGTGTGTTCAAAACATAAGAACCTGCTTCAAGTTTACCTGAATAAGCACGAACGAAACACAAACGACCAACAAATGGGTCAGTTGCGATTTTAAATGCCAATGCAGCAAAAGGCTCATCGTAAGAAGGCTTACGGCTGATTTCTTCGTCTGTTTTAGGATTGGTACCAGTAATGGCTTCAACATCGAGTGGTGAAGGAAGAATTTCCATAACCATGTCGAGCATTGCTTGTACACCTTTGTTTTTGAAAGAAGAACCACACATCATTGGAACAACTTTACCTGCAATGGTTGCTTGACGCAATGCATCGAGGATTTCGCGCTCAGTTAATGAGTTCTCATCTTCGAAGAATTTCTCCATGAGGTTTTCGTCGAATTCGGCAACTGCTTCTAAAAGCTCAGAACGCAATTGGCGTGCTTCGTCAATGATGTCGGCAGGGATTTCAACTTCTTGGAAAGTCATACCCATATCGTGCTCATTCCAAACGATACCTCTCCAGTTGATCAAGTCGACTACTCCTTTGAAGTTGTCTTCTTCACCGATATTGATTTGGAGTGGAAGTGCGTGGCTACCGAGCATTTCTTTTACTTGGCGACAAACCATAAGGAAGTCTGCACCTTGGCGGTCCATTTTGTTAACGAATCCGATGCGAGGCACGTTGTAGTTGTTTGCCAAACGCCAGTTGGTTTCAGATTGTGGCTCTACACCATCAACAGCAGAAAACAAGAAAACCAAACCATCAAGTACACGCAATGAACGGTTTACTTCTACGGTGAAGTCAACGTGTCCTGGGGTGTCAATGATGTTGACGTGGTATTTTTGACCGCGGTAATTCCAGTCTAGGGTGGTAGCAGCAGAGGTAATGGTGATACCACGCTCTTGCTCTTGCTCCATCCAGTCCATGGTAGCGGCACCGTCGTGAACTTCACCAATTTTGTGACTTACACCACCATAGTAAAGAATACGCTCGGTTGTAGTGGTTTTACCGGCGTCGATGTGCGCGGCAATACCAATGTTTCTTGTGAATTTTAAGTCTCTAGCCATTTGTTAGAATCTGAAGTGTGAGAATGCTTTGTTTGCTTCAGCCATGCGAAGCGTGTCTTCTTTCTTCTTGAAAGCAGCGCCTTCTTCTTTTGAAGCGGCAATGATTTCAGAGGCCAAACGCTGGGCCATTGTTTTCTCGTTGCGTTTGCGAGAGTAACCAATTAACCATTTCATGGCCAATGATGACTTGCGCTCTTCGCGAACAGGAGTTGGGATTTGGAAAGTTGCACCACCAACGCGACGTGAACGTACTTCTACACTTGGTGTAACGTTTTCGATGGCTTTTTTCCAGGTTTCGAGACCATTTGCGTCTTCGATTTTCTTTTCTACGATTTCTAATGCCTCGTAAAAAATACGGAATGCTAAACTTTTCTTACCGTCTAGCATGAGGTTGTTCACAAATTTAGTAACGACTACTTCGTTGAACTTTGGATCTGGGAGGATCGCAATTTTTTTCGCTTTTCTTCTTCTCATGATGTCTAGCTTTTAATTATTTCTGCTTAGGACGTTTTGTACCATACTTAGATCGACGTTGGCTACGGCCTTGTACACCAGCGGTGTCTTCAGCACCACGTACAATGTGGTAACGTACCCCAGGTAAATCTTTTACCCTTCCTCCGCGTACTAATACTAATGAGTGTTCTTGAAGATTGTGGCCTTCACCACCAATGTAAGCGTTGACTTCTTTTCCATTAGTCAAACGTACACGAGCGACTTTTCGCATAGCCGAGTTCGGCTTCTTAGGAGTTGTCGTGTACACACGAACGCAAACACCTTTGCGTTGTGGACATGAATCAAGCGCAGCAGACTTACTTTTCTTCACTACCGCAGTTCTTCCTTTGCGAACTAATTGTTGAATAGTTGGCATAAAATACTCTTGTTTTTTTATAATAAATAATAACCCCCAAACGCACTTTGAGGGGTGCAAAGATAACTATATATTTTTATAAACCAAGACCGTTTGAAAAATATTCGGCTAATTAAGGCCTGATTTTCAAAAAATAATGAGTTCGGGTCTTGATGTGGCGTGGTACTCCTGAGGTTTATTCCACAATATAATAAGCGTGCGGCAGCACATTTATTTTAAATTCGACATCTAATTGCGGATAATAGCCGTTGACGTTTTCTTGTGCTTTATTGATTCTGTTTTGCAACTTCAATTCATTACTTAGGCCCAACAATTTTTGTGCAGAAGTACTTTTAAAATTCCACTTTTCTATGGTATTGACACAGCGAATGATTTGCTTGAGTTGGTTTGGATACAAAGTGGAGATGTCATTTTCTTGAATGAGTTGGATGCAATCTACCACTTGGGCTTCGAATTGAGCAGTGCTGATGCGAATCGATGCATTTGGATCAACTACAGGTAAAAGGTAATCATACCCGCGTGCACCGGCTTTAAAGACGTAGTTGTTCCAAAAAGAAGTATCGTCGATGATTTCCTGTCCGGCGTTGTATTCGCAAATATTATTTAAATGACGTTCAACGCAATTAGAAAGGGAGTAATAGCTTTTATAAGGTAGGTTTTTGAAATAATGCCAGTCGTGTAAGGTATAGGTTCCATCGTTGTTTTTGAGCAAAACATAAAACTTGAAGTCTTCGTTGGTGTAGTAATAGTCGCGCGCTTGCTCTTTTTTATGATGGAGCAGCACAGGATAAATAAAAGCAGTTTTTTCTGGGTTTGAAATTAGAAAATCAGCAGTAAGGTAGATTTGCTCCTCCCCAAACCAAAAATTAGTATTGGTCTGTCCATTTTGGCGTTGGTTGTAAAAATAAAATGGGTAGTTCGGCTGTTCAAGAAGTTGGTCGAGTTTGGGTTGGATGTGTTGGGCAATCAACTGCTGATTTGCAGTAGAGGGCACCACATGTTTAAATACGATTGGACTGGATTGAAGTTCGTCCTCGAAATAAGCAAGCCAGACCGCTTCATTGAGTTTAAAGACGGTTTGTGTCTGTTCAAACGCACGCGCATAAAAATTGATGATCAAATTGGCTGTATCCTCTCCCTTTCTAATTTCAACATAGTCCTCGGTCAAATACATTTTCCATTCTTGTTCCTCTTTTATAAATTTCCAATTCTGGATATGTTGATAGTTCTTTAAATCGAACGTTTCGCCTTCATTATTGTGCTCGAGCATTTCAATTTTTGTTCGGTCCTGACTAATGAGAATAGCTTGCATATTTTCAAATGGGATCGGATACTCAAGATCTTTTAAAATATTGCTTACGTCTTTTTTAGCTTGCTCCAGGTACTTGGCGCTCATCAGTTTAGATTCCTTGATGGGGCGTAATTGCAGCTCGTATTTTTGTTGCAGACTGATAACACCAGGATTCGCTTTTTGAATGGCGTCTTCAAGCCAATCCAGTAATTGGGTTTGCTCATAGAAATTGGTCCAATAAAAAAACCAAGCTACTTCACCATTGCCATCGTAAATGTCTAGTAGGCGACCTGTGGCAATGCTAAAATGTTGATTCAATGCAAGTGTAGTTGATTTAGGGTTAGTTACTGTCAAATCTAACGACGTTTCCTGTGGACTCACTTTTAGGTTGGTCAAAGCAATCTGGACAGAAACCGGCGCTAGTTGCGTGTTTTCTACTTTTTGTAAACTGAAATAAAGGTCATTGTTTTTTTGGCCATAACGTTGCATGAGTAAACCACCTAGGTTAAAAAGTGGCATTTCTGTCCTTACATTTTCTGTGGTATGTTCAAAAGCTGCTGTAAATGCTACTCTGGAAAGTGGCATTTTTTTGGATTTATTTTGTTGGTTTTTAAGCTCCTTACTCAGCACACCTTGAAATGCATTTTGGGTTTGGGTTATCATGTCTTCACACAAGGGCTCAGAAATGTTTATTTGTTGATTGCTGGTGATCAGAAAATGGATGGGTGCTTGGCCGAAGAGCGGGAAGGTGGCTGCAATAAATGCGAGTAGGAGGAAGTGTTTCATGAATTAAAGTTAGGTTAATATATTGAGCAAAAAAAAAGGAACCCGATCAGGTTCCTTTGTAATTTATAGAAATGGATTTTTTCTTTTCCTAATTAACGATATAAAGTTGCTTTTACAGCTTTTACAATGCGCTCCACATTTGGCAATGCTTCGTCGATGAGTGTTGGCGAGAACGCAAATGGGGTGTCGGTTTGGGTAACGCGTTGTACTGGCGCATCTAAGTAATCAAATGCATAGCGTTGGAGGTGGTAAGCGATTTCTGAGGAGATGCTCGCCAATGGCCAAGATTCTTCTACAACCACACAACGATTTGTTTTCTTGATTGATTCGACAATACAACCGTAATCAATTGGGCGAATAGTGCGCAAATCGATGATTTCTACACTGATGTTTTCTTTGGCTAAAACTTCGGCTGCCTCTTGGGCCACTTTGATGATTTTTCCGAAAGAAACAAGTGTGATGTCTGAACCTTTTCTTTTGACGTCTGCTACGCCAATTGGAATAATGTACTCGCCTTCAGGAACTTCACCTTTATCGCCATACATTTTTTCTGACTCCAAGAAAACAACGGGGTCGTTGTCTCGGATGGCAGCCTTAAGCAAGCCTTTTGCGTCAGCTGGGTTGGAAGGCGTAATTACCTTGAGCCCTGGCACGTGTGCATAGAAGGCTTCGAAACTCTGAGAGTGTGTTGCTGCCAATTGGCCTGCAGTACCGTTTCCACCGCGGAATACGATAGGGCAACCATATTGACCACCAGACATCTGGAGCATTTTGGCTGCAGAGTTGATAATTTGATCCGCTGCTAATATGGCGAAGTTCCAAGTCATGAACTCAACAATTGGACGCAAACCGTTCATGGCTGCACCAACTGCAATACCTGAAAATCCTAACTCGGCAATTGGCGTATCGATGATTCGTTTTGGGCCAAATTCATCGAGCATGCCTTGCGATACTTTGTAAGCACCATTGTATTCGGCAACTTCTTCGCCGAGTAAAAATACGTTTTCATCGCGACGCATTTCTTCGGACATAGCTTCTCTAAGGGCTTCTCTGAACTGTAGGGTTTTCATAGTGTCATTTTTACAATTTGCAAAATTACAAATAAGTCAGAAACTTCAAATGTTTATGCCACTTTAAGTGTGGCAATTTTTGATTTTCCAAATTGTTGGGTAGCGTAGTTAAGGTCTATATGAAGCAATTTAGAAGAACTACTTGGCAATTCAAACATGGCATCGGTAAGTATTGCTTCGCAGATAGAACGCAAGCCACGGGCGCCCAAGCCAAATTCCATCGCTTTTTGAACAATGAAGTCCAAGACATCTTGGTCGAGTTCCAGTTTAACACCGTCCATATCAAACAACTTGGTGTATTGCTTGATGAGTGCATTTTTGGGCTCAGTAAGGATGCGTTTGAGATCTGCTTCTTTGAGCGGCTCAAGGTATGTAAGAACAGGGAAACGACCAATGAGCTCTGGGATGAGACCAAAAGAGCGGATATCTGTCGGGGTAATGTATTTAAGCAGAGAATCTGATTCGATGGTTTGCTCATCTAGTGTAGAAAAACCAATTGTTTGTCGGTTGACGCGGCTGGCTATTAATTTCTCGATGCCGTCGAATGCGCCTCCGCAAATAAACAAGATGTTTTTGGTGTCGATCGAAATCATTTTTTGCTCGGGGTGCTTGCGTCCACCTTGAGGTGGTACGTTGACGGTGGCACCTTCTAAAAGTTTCAATAGCGCTTGTTGTACGCCTTCGCCAGAGACATCTCGAGTGATGCTCGGGTTGTCGTTTTTACGCGCAATTTTATCGACTTCATCGATGAATACAATACCCATTTGTGCACTTTCTACGTTGTAGTCGGCAGCTTGCAAAAGACGCGACAAAATACTTTCGACATCTTCGCCGACATAACCGGCCTCAGTGAGAACAGTGGCATCGGCAATACAAAAGGGTACGTTGAGTAGTTTGGCGATCGATTTGGCTAATAAGGTTTTGCCCGTTCCGGTGCGTCCCACGAGAATGACATTCGATTTTTCTATTTCGACATCATTTTCATTGGTTTTTTGTTTCAATCTTTTGAAGTGATTGTAAACGGCAACGGAAAGCACTTTTTTGGCATCTTGCTGCCCAATTACATATTGATCTAAATGTGCCTTAATTTCTTGAGGCTTTAATAAATTTAGACTGCCAATTGCAGCTGGAACAGCCGCCGGACTCGAAGAGAGTTCTTCTTGAACTATTTTACTGGCTTGGCTAGCGCAGGAGTCACAGATGTGCCCATTGATGCCGGCAATAAGCATATTGACACCCGAACGTGGCGAGCCACAAAAAGAGCAAGTGGTTTCTTTTTTAGCCATTGGTTATTTAGGATTACGCAAAAGAACTTCGTCGACCATGCCGTAAGCTTTAGCTTCTTCGGCGGTCATCCAGTAGTCGCGGTCTGAGTCTGCCCAAACTTTATCGTAGTCTTGTTTGCTGTGCGTGGCAATAATATCGTAGAGTTCTTTTTTGAGTTTTTGGATCTCTCTGGCTGTGATTTCAATGTCAGAGGCTTGGCCTTGAGCGCCACCAAGAGGTTGGTGAATCATGACGCGCGAATGCTTGAGCGCGCTGCGCTTTCCATCTGCGCCAGCACAAAGTAATACGGCTCCCATTGAAGCGGCCATACCTGTACAAATAGTTGCAACGTCAGGACGAATGTACTGCATGGTGTCGTAAATACCTAGGCCTGCATATACAGAACCACCCGGAGAGTTTAAGTAAATTTGAATGTCTTTTTTTGCGTCCACAGACTCTAAAAAAAGCAATTGTGCATTAATGATATTGGCAACTTGGTCGTTGATGCCCGTGCCTAAGAAAATGATGCGGTCCATCATGAGGCGTGAGAAAACATCCATTTGCGTCATATTCAGCGGGCGTTCTTCAATTATATAAGGCGTCATAGAGGATTCGATATAATGATCGACGTACATGCTGCTAATGCCCATGTGTTTGGTGGCGTATTTGCGGAATTCGTTGCTGTCCATTGTGTTTTTATTTTAGAGTCTCAAATTTAGTCATAAAGGTTGGCTTAGTCCATCGAAACAAACCAAAAAAAAATCCTGGAGCTCCAGGATTTTTTTTGATTGGTTGTATTTTAATTTATTTCACGAGCTCAATGAAAGTAGCATCGTTCATGATTTTAATGAACTCGCGGTCTTTGCTCGCTTTTTCTTTGAGTGCAGGATTCTTAGCAATTGCTGTTTTCAGTTTGGCAACGACTACATCTGTACTGGCGCCATTGCGTGCCT
The DNA here is from genome assembly GCA_964540625.1 of uncultured Lishizhenia sp. Lineage (GTDB taxonomy): Bacteria > Bacteroidota > Bacteroidia > Flavobacteriales_D > Crocinitomicaceae > UBA952. Next base: position 8,689 of record CAZINO010000067.1, read on the forward strand.
CGATGATTGCTTTTAAATAAGCCAATTCAGCAGTTTCAGTTAAAGAAGCACTTGCTTTTTTAGCAGCATCTAATTTGTTGTTGAGCGTGAGTGCCAATGCTTTGTTGTAGCTATCTTGGGTAATGTTCTTTTCCGCAGCGCCATAGTTACCTTCCATGATATCGATGATACCTTGGTTGTAGTTGTATACGCTTGTTTTTGCTGAAGACAGTAATTTTTTGGCAGCTGCGCGATTGCCTTCGAGTATTAAACTTGCTGCCAAGTTGTTGTTGGTTACAGGAATGGCTTTCAACTCGTTTGCTTTTTTGAACGAAGTTGCGGCAGCTTTTGTATTGCCTAATTCAAAGAGTGTGGCGCCGAGGTTGGTGTGTGTGCGGTGGTCGTTGGAATAGTTTGCCGCTGCAATACCATAAATGCGTGCTTTTTCGTTGGCGTCTGTTGTCAATTTGCCTGCTGTGAAAAGCAATTCTTCTACAGACAATGCGTTCGGATTTTGAACAGAGGCGGTGCGCAATTCGTCGTCAGTAAGACCGTATTCGGTGTATTTAACAACAATGACAGCGCGGCGAATCATAGGGAAAACATCGCGCTCGAGTTCAGTGTAAGCTTTACCGAGGTTGATCATGTCTTTTTCGCGTTGCTCTGGATCTTTGGTCATTTCAAGAATACGAATAAATAAGTTTTTATCCGCTTCAGGAATAGTGGTTGTTGCAGCTAACTGACTTTTGAATCCTTCGAAATCTTCTCCAAATTTTGCCAATGCATAAGCACTGGTATCGGCATAAGCGGTTAGTTGTGCTTTTTTCATGAGGTCAGTTAACGCTTTGCGGGCAGCAACTGTACGGTCAGATGAAAGGTTGTCGTTTTTAGCTACTTCACCGTCTGGAGAGGCATAGCCATTAATTTCGATTCCAGTAATTTTAATTTTAGGATTGGTTTGTGCAGCTTGCATCCAAGCCATGAGTGCAACTAAATCAGCGTCTTTGATTTCGCCAGCGCGCACATCGGATTTTCCTTTTTCAAAGTTGATGGTAGCGGTTGTGGTTTTGTCAAATTGACGTACCAAAGCGTCTTGTTCGGTAAGTACTTTGAATGTTTTGTCGACGAGGTAAGGCGTAATGATGGTTGCGTCGGCAATTTTGGTTTCTGGAAGTGCACCTTTTTCTTTGGTTTGCTTGTAGAGCTTGCCAGTGATAACGAGATCAGCAGCTTCCATTGACGGGTCATAGGCCAATGTTTGCTCGAAGGTAGCAGTACCACCTGTTTTGAAGTCGATGGTGGTGCCGTTACCGGTTACTTTAGAACCATTGATATACCATGTACCCACAGCTGTAGAACCCAATTTTGGCGTAATTTCAGCTTTGGCTTTTTTCTGGATGCCTTTTTCAGGAACATTCACAGTAATGCTTACTTTGACAGAATCTCCGTGCATTTGCAAAGGATTCGGATTCACGGTGTAGGTGATGTCTTTGACGAGGTCACAAGAAGCAACAAAAAACGCTGCAGTTCCTATTAAAAGAGTACTGTTGAAGCGATTGAAATTCATGAGTATATTTTTTATGATTCCTTGCAAAACTAAGGAATAAATTTAATTTACTCAAGTTTGCCTCTGTCTTAAAGTAAATTATTACTTTTTATAATGGATAAAAGTCCAACTCTAGGGCTTTTAATGGTTCCAGTACAAAAGGTCGTTCGTGGTAACGAGGATGCGGAATTTGTAAATAAGGTAGATTGATGCAAAGATTTTCATAGAAAATAATATCGAGGTCAATACACCGATCTTGGTAATCTTGGCTTGTCTTGACCCTACCGAGTTCAGCTTCGATTGTTTGCAGCGCAATGAGGAGATCCTTAGGCGATAAATCAGTTAAAAGTAAAAGGCACCCGTTTAAAAAAGTATGAGAAGAGGTAAAACCCTGCGGTTCACTTTCAATTATAGGAGAAACCTTGGCCACCTTACCGCATCTGTCGTTTAATAATTGAATAGCGCTCGCAATAGTTGCTTGCTTGGGGCCAATGTTTGCACCAAAAGCAATCACAACTCTATTGTTTGCGGTTAATTCCATTCAAAACTATTGACCAATTCTTGAAGATCCGCTTTCAGGTATTGCAGCGTTGGGCGCAAGGAGTCATAATTAGGACGGCAATTGAGTAAGACTTCGCCGCGTAGAAAATGCTGTAAAGAATCAGTGAGATAAAACTGGAAATTTGTAGCTACATTACCTTTGAGTTCAAAGAAAGTGCCGTATACTTTTTTGCTTGGTTTTAAAATTTGTTCAAAGTCAATCTGATCGGCCATGATCTTGTGTTCATCTACTTTGTCGTTGGCAAAATTGATGATCTCGGGCAAAGAATCTTTTGAAGGAATGCGCAAGTAGTACAAAAATAAAGTACCGTTGAGTGGACCAAGGTCAATTTCTTGAACACTGTAGTTGTTTTTGGCTTGTTCAAATTGCTTTGGCATGAATAAATCTGCAAGGCGAAAGCGAAAGGCTTGCGGGCTTTGGTAGTTACGGTAACTGTGTTCTGGAAAGTCAGTCCTCAGGAAAGTACTCGGTTTTGGTACGGGCTCGGCCTGACTACAAGCGAACAAAATCATGCAGAGGCTACAAAAGAGGGTGATTTTATTCATTTAAAATGACTTTAACTGATTTAACGCGTTTTTTGTCCGAGGATACAACAATAAGTTTGAGCGGTCCTATAATGATGTACTCGTTGTTCTTCAAAATTCGTCCTGCCGCCTCAATGATGAGTCCACCTAGGGTCTCGGCTTCACCGCGGGCTTCGTCTATTTGGAGTTCGTATTGCTCGCCAATTATTTTGAGTAAATCGTTCAAGGAAGTTCTCCCCTCAAATATATACGTATTCTCGGTTTGTTTGGTATATTGAATTTCAGTGTCGTCGAACTCGTCGGTGATGTCACCTACAATTTCTTCCAAGATATCTTCGAGGGTTACAATACCGCTCGCGCCACCGTATTCATCGACGACCACAGCCAAGTGCATTTTCATGTTTCTGAATTCTTGCAGGAGGTCGTTGATTTTCTTGTTTTCAGGAACAAAAAAGGGCTTTCTGAGCACTTGCTGCCACTGAAATGAAGCATCTTGGTTTAAATGGTTTAGTAAGTCTTTGATGTACAAAATGCCAATGATATTGTCTGGACTTTCTTCAAAAACCGGAATGCGGGAATAGCCTACTTCAATAATTTGATCAAGCACCTGACGAAAATCTGCTGCAGCATCGATATCTTCTACTTCAACTCGAGGGGTCATGATTTCAGAAGCTTCTGTTTTTCCAAATTTGACGATACCTTCTAAAATGCGTTGTTCTTCCTCTGAACCAGATTCGGCTTTGGTAAGTGCAACGGCCTGCTCGAGTTCGTTTTGGTCAATAGTTGCACTGCGATTTCCAAGGTGTTGTATGGAATTTGTGCCGCGCACGAGAATGATTTTGAGCCAAGAAATAGGTGGTATTTTACTGATGAACAAAAGGGGGTAGGCCGTCATTTTACTCACCGTTAGCGCATTTCGGTTGGCAAATATTTTAGGAATGACTTCGCCAAACAATAAAATGACTAGCGTGATACCTAGAACCTCAATAATGAAGCGCAGTGGCGCAAACGAAGCCGTAGTCGGGAAAATATCGTTAAGTACAAACGAGGATAAAATGACGATCCCAACATTAACAAAATTATTGAAAATCAGTATGGTAGCCAATAGTTCTTGTGGTTTTGACAATAACTTCGAGATGCTTTTGGCACGCGCAGAAGTATCGCTTTTGAGGGCTGCGTTGTCTTTTGGTTTAAGTGAAAAATAAGCACTTTCAGAGCCAGAAGCAAAGGCAGACAAGAGCAACAAGACAATGATAATGAGAAGGTAGAGATAACTTGCATCGCTCATTTGAATAGAGAAATCAAATAAGGATGCTTCGAGACTCGGAGGTTCTATGGAATTGTTCATGGGTTAAAATGGAAGTCCGTCAGAGGAATCGGGCGTGAGGCCGCTGAGTGGAGCTGGAGGAGTGGGGCGGCCTTCATTGCCGTAGTTGCTTTGCCGTTCTGGGTTGTCTGGCCGAGATAAAATAGTGAGGTCGTCGCCGACTACTTCGGTGGCGTAGCGCTGATGCCCTTCTTTGTCGGTCCAGGAACGCTTTTTGAGCTTGCCTTCAACATAGATTTTGGTGCCCTTTCGCAAATATTTTTCAGCTACTTCGGCCAGACCGCGCCACAACACGATGTCGTGCCAGTCGGTGGTTTCTTTCTTTTCACCAGTTTGTTTGTCCGTGTAAATTTCGGAGGTGGCCAAAGGAAATGAGGCCACAACAGCGCCGTTTTCAAGGCGACGGACGTCCGGGTCTTTACCCAAATTACCGATCAAAATAACTTTATTGATGCTACCGTTCATCTGATTTTTTCAATCAATAATAGTTATTTTTTTCGAAATGGACGTTTTTTTGCTGTTTTGGTAGGTTGGTTTGCTGCGATTTCTAGGCAGGCTTCAAGGGTGAGTGTTTCAGGTTGACAATCTTTGGGCAACTTAAAATTGTCTTTGCCGATTTTCAAATAG
>CAZINO010000068.1:0-12944 GCA_964540625.1 uncultured Lishizhenia sp.
TTGAATCTCAGCCCCCTGTTTTTGATGCCAGCGCCAGTGAGCAACTTATTGTGGCGGGCCGTACCTTTAACACTTTTGAGCTTGGCCCTAGTCTTAAACTCGATTTACCGGGCTTGTTTCCAACGCCTGTTACCTTGCTTGGCAAGCGCCAAAAACCGCGTACGGTCATTAGCGCAGCGCTCAATTTTGAAAAGCGCAATATTTTTGACCGACGCGTCTTTCAGTTGAATTACACTTGGAAATTTTTAGTGGGTAAAACCCAAGTTTTTCAGATGGGTTTACCTGGTGCTTCGGTTATCAAATACGTCAATATTGAAAAATCAGCTGCCTTTGAAGCACAACTCAATCAAATCAATGATTTATTCTTGTACAACACCTATAGTAACCAATTTATTTGGCAAGATTTTAAGTTTGCCTACGAATACTCCAATAAAGACAAAGACGATAAGCCAGGTCAAAAAAGACGCTACAACGGCACACTCTATTTCAATAGTACCTTAGATGCCGCCGGTAATTTACTCTATGCATTTAGGGCGCGGCAAGATACCCTGAATGGGCAGTATTTATTAGGTAAACAACCTTATTCCCAGTTTGTACGCCTAGACAATCAGCTCATTGCTTCAAAACGCATGCTCAACAAAACCACCCTGCATTTGCGCATGCATGCCGGTGCTGGTTTGTCTTATGGCAATTCTCAGACCGCTATGCCTTATGATTACAGCTTCTTTGGCGGCGGCTCCAATGACAACCGCGGTTGGCGTGCCCGTGCACTTGGCCCTGGCGCTTACAAATACCACCTCGACACCAACCGTTTGGCTACCCAAATTGGCGACATCCGCTTCGGCGGTTCTTTGGAATACCGCTTTGAGCTCAATTCCACTTTTAAAGGCGCCATTTTTACTGATTTTGGCAATATCTGGACCTATCGCGAAGACGCCTCAAGGGCTGGTTCTCAATTTAATGTACAGACCTTCATTCCTCAAATTGCTATTTCGTCAGGTATCGGGTTGCGCATGGACCTCGACTTCTTTATTCTCAGACTCGATGTTGGTTTCCCGGTTTACGACCCGGCTTTTGCAGCTGGTGCGCGGTGGGTTTTCCAAGATTTCAAGGGCCGCGAAACCTATTACCAAGAAGGTATGCAGTATTTCAACATGAGTCTCGAACAAGTGAAGGCCATTATGCCGCGGCCATTCCTGCCTAATTATTTGAATTTTGGTATCGGTTATCCATTCTAAGCATGCGTTATTTATTTTACTTTTTATCGTTATTCTTCGCCTTAGCGTCTTGTATGAAAGGCCAAGAAGTGGACCTCATTATTCACAACGCACAAATTCATACCCTCGATTTAAACAACACCATCCATGACGCCATTGCCATCCGAAACGGTAAAATCGTAGAAGTAGGTCCAGAGCGCCAAATACTCAATAAATACCGTTCCGATGAAATCATCGACGCGCAAGGCAAAGAAATGTATCCGGGTTTCACGGACGCACATGGGCACATGCTCATGTATGCCAAGCAATTACTTGGGGTCGATTTACGCGGCGTGCGCTCTGAACAAGAACTTGTTCACCGCTGTGAACAATACAAAGCCCAGCATCCCGATCTGAAGTGCTTGGTGGGGCAGGGCTGGGACCAAACTTTGTGGGCTGGTCAACAAATGCCTACCAACAAGGAGCTCAATCGTTTGTTTCCCGACATTCCTGTTTGTTTGTATCGCGTCGATGGCCATGCTGCTTTGGTAAATGAATATTTACTAAAAAAAAGTAATGCACTCGATCACTTGAAATATTTAAAAGGAGGAGAAATTCTATTTTTAAATGATGCAGATGACAATAAGGGTTCAACTTCCTCAATATTCAATTTACCGCGCAATTCAAATAGCGGTCAATACGGTACCAAAACAATATTTTTAAATACAATACCAACTGGGGTACTTATCGATAACGCCATGAATTTGGTGCAGCCGTTTATTCCTGATTTCTCTAAGGCTGATTATCTAAAGGCTTTGTTGCAAGTCCAAGACGAACTACTCCAATATGGCATTACCGGCGTGCACGAGGCCGGCATTGATTTTGAGCACATTGCTTGGTTTAAAGAATTGATTGATCGCAAAAAGCTCAAAATCAATTTGTACGCCATGCTCATGGATACGCCTCAAAACCGTGCTTTCGTTCAAAAAAATGGCCGTTACCGTTTTCACAACCTGAACATACGCAGTTTCAAGTGCTTTGCCGACGGCGCGCTGGGTTCCAGAGGTGCCTTACTCAAAGCTCCTTATCACGACCACCCCGAAAGCCACGGCTTGTTACTGACCGACGTTGAACGCATGCGCAATTTGGCTCAGTTTTGCCTGAAGCACGGTTACCAAATGAATACGCACAGCATTGGCGATTCTGCAAATGCATTAGTATTGTCTGTTTATGAGCAAATTTACCGCCGCAAACCAGATCACCGCTTTCGCATCGAACATGCGCAGGTGCTAGACCCCAAAGATTTTCAGAAATTTGCCAATTTTGCGGTGTTTCCGTCAGTGCAGCCCACGCATGCGGTTTCCGATGCCGACTGGGCCGAACAACGTTTGGGTAAAGCGCGCATGAAAGGCGCTTACGCATACAAAACACTTTTGGGCCAGTTTGGCATGCTTGCTTTGGGCACTGATTTCCCGGTAGAACAAATCAATCCTTTTGCAACAATAAGCGCGGCATTAAATAGGCCAGCAGGAGAGGCGCTTTCTTTGGAAGAAATCCTGCGCGGCATGACGATCTACGCTGCTTTTGCGTCCTTTCAAGAAAAGAATAGTGGAACGCTCGAAAAGGGTAAAGATGCAACCTTAGCCATCTTCGAATATCCTGTTAATGGGGTTCCGGGGCAAGTTCAGAATTATGCTTGGCGTACGTATATCAAAGGCAAATGTGTTTTCAAGTTAGACGCTTTGTAAAATGGGTGGTGTCGTTCCATTGTTTAAAATTAAAATCATGAAAAATTACCTTTTTGGATTTGTGCTCAATTGCGTCTCTTTCTTTGGTATCGCTCAGGGCGCGCCAAATGCAATTCAACCTTTAGATCAAATGCTCAATAACTGGCATATAGCAGCTGCTCAGGCCAATTTTGAGACCTACTTTTCTTACACCAGTACCAATTTTATTTTTTTGGGAACCGCTCCAAATGAACGCTGGACCAAGTCTGAGTTTATGGCCTTTAGCAAGCCTTATTTTGACAAAGGCAAGGCCTGGGATTTCAAGCCCAGCAACAGAAATTGGAACTTCGCAGCCGATGGTCAGGTCGCTTATTTTGACGAGGACCTACAAACCTGGATGGAAGGTTGCCGCGGAAGCGGTGTTTGCGTTCTCGAAAATGGCCAATGGAAAATTGCTTATTACAACCTAACAGTGCTGATCGAAAACGAAAAAATTAAGCCGTTTATCAAATTGCGCCAAAAAAAGAACTAAATGTTTGTAGCCGATAACCGCGTTCAGAGCGCTAAAACCTATTTTTTTGAACGCTTAGCTGAATTGTTCTCGCCGACTGAATGCAAATCAATGTGGACCACGGTTTTGAACATTTATTTTGGTTGGTCTACAAGCGATATCCTCCTTAAAAACGATGAAAGATTATCCGAATCAGATTTATTGCAAATTCGCTCGGTTGTCAAGCGTTTGCAAGCCAACGAGCCTTTTCAATACATCATTGGTGAAGTCGAATTTGCGAATTTGAAATTAAAAGTTGATCATAGAGCACTCATTCCTCGTCCAGAAACCGAGGAACTGATTGATTTAATTGTACGACAAGAAAAGCCCTTCCAATCCATTCTTGATTTATGCACGGGTTCTGGCTGTATTGCTTTGGCGCTCAAAAAGAAGTTTGCGCAAGCGGAGGTTACAGGCTTAGACCTCTCCCAAGATGCGCTTGAACTTGCCAAAGAAAACGCCGCGCTCCATCACTTATCAGTCGTTTTTGAGTACGGAGATATTTTTAATTGGCAAACCCAGAAGCGCTTCGATTTAATGGTTTCGAATCCACCGTATATTCCGCAAGAAGAGGCCGCACAAATGGCGCCAAATGTGTTGGACTACGAGCCTCATATGGCCTTGTTTGTGCCCAACGAAGATCTGCTGCGCTTTTACAAGCAAATTCGGCTAATTGCCCAAGATAAGTTGCTCAAAGATGGTTATTTAGCGCTCGAAATACACGAGAATTACGCCAAAGAAACCGCTGCGCTTTTCAGTGAGGCATGTTTTAAAAACGTCCAAATTTATTGCGATTTACAAGGGAAAGAGCGCATGATTTTAGCGCAAAAAGCTTAACTTTATCTAATGGAAAATTCCGCAATTGCAGCTCAAATCAAAGCCCTAAGTGCTGCTTTACATGCACACAATCATGCGTATTATGTGCTCAATGCGCCTACCATCTCTGATTTTGAATTCGATACACTTTTAAAAGAACTCGAAAGCCTCGAAAAACAATACCCTGCATTTGCCGACCCCAATAGCCCTACCAAAAGGGTAGGAGGTGACCTCACCAAAAAATTCCAGACCCAGAAGCACCGTTTTCCGATGCTTTCTTTATCGAACTCCTATTCAGAGCAAGACATCATTGATTGGGCAGAGCGTTGCCAGAAGACACTTGGTGAGGCTTCTGAATTCGTTTGTGAACTCAAATACGACGGCGTAGCTATCGGCATCCAATACCTCGACGGTCGGCTGCAGCAGGCCCTCACAAGAGGCGATGGCGAACAAGGAGAGGTCGTTACCACCAACGTGCGCACCATTCCTACAATCCCGCTTGTGCTGAACGCTGCTGTCCCTACAGATTTCGAGATTCGCGGTGAAATCTTCATGCCACAACAGCATTTTGAGGCGCTGAATGCGCAGCGTGAGGCACAAGGTGAGCTGCTTTTTGCCAATCCCCGCAATACCGCTTCTGGAACGCTCAAGCTTTTAGATTCCAAAGAAGTGGCCAAGCGCGGCCTGGATTGCTATCTCTACGGCGTCTACGGCCTAAAAGCCGAGGCGCTAGGTCATTTTGAGGCCGTCATGCTGGCCAAAGAATGGGGTTTTAAAGTGCCAGACCCTGCCAAACGCATGATTGAAAAAACGAACAGCATTGCCGGCATCATGGATTTTATTCATTACTGGGACCAACAGCGCAGCGAGCTTCCGTTTGACATCGATGGGGTTGTGCTAAAGGTGAATTCCTATGAGCAACAAGATTTACTTGGACTCACCGCCAAATCGCCACGCTGGGCCATTGCCTATAAATTCAAGACCCAACAAGTCGAAACACTTTTGGAGTCGGTTAGTTTCCAGGTCGGCCGTACCGGCGCCATTACACCCGTAGCCAACCTAACGCCTGTTCAATTGGGCGGTACCACCGTAAAGCGCGCCTCTTTGCACAACGCAGATCAAATACTAAAACTCGATTTGTGTGAGCTCGACACCGTTCAGGTCGAAAAAGGCGGTGAAATCATTCCTAAAATTGTGGGTGTCAATTTAGCGCGGCGCCAGCGTCAACAACGCATTTTGTTTATTGAGCACTGCCCAGAGTGCGGCACACACCTCGCTCGTCAAGAAGGCGAGGCACAACATTACTGCCCGAACGATACCACTTGTAGACCACAGGTTACCGGCAAGATCATGCATTTTATCAGTAGAAAGGCTTTGAATATCGATGGTTTAGGTGAAGAAACAGTTGAATTAATGTATGCTAAAAACCTGATTAAAAATCCATTAGATTTATATCACCTTACTTTTGATCAGTTGCTTACGTTAGACCGCATGGCCGAAAAATCGGCCAATAACCTCTTGCAATCTATTGCAACTTCCAAAGCGGTGCCCTTTGAGCGGGTTTTGTTTGGTCTTGGTATCCGCTTTGTCGGTGAAACGGTGGCCAAAAAATTAGCACAAGCTTTCGGAACCATTTCGCATTTAGCGCAAGCCAGTCTCGAGGAGCTATTGCTTGTCGATGAAATTGGTGATAAAATTGCCCAATCGATTTTGGCTTATTTTCAAAAAGCAGAAAACCTTCAGCTTGTACAAGGGCTTCAAGAAATGGGTCTGCAATTCGAATGCGCTCAAAAAACGCTCGATTCTACCATTCTGGAGGGCAAAACTTGTGTCATTTCAGGTACCTTCGAGACCTTCAGCCGCGACGAACTCAAAGAACTCATCGAGCGAAATGGCGGTAAATTGGGCTCCTCTGTATCGGCCAAAACACATTTTTTAATAGCCGGTGCCAATATGGGGCCCTCCAAATTGCAAAAAGCTACAGACTTAGGTGTAACTTTGTTAACAGAAAATGAATTCATCCAATTGATATCACAGTGAGTACAACGAGTATTTGGAAACAAACCAACAGCATCGTTCTCTTTTGGGATTACCAAGACGACGCCCAAATGCGTGCGTTTGTCAAGGCAGTTGATCAATTTTTAGCACTCAAAAAATTCAGTCACGCCCTCATTGTGGTTTCGGTGCCTAAAGAAATCGATAAAAAGAACTTGCCTCCGCATTTTTTGATTTACTATAACTCGCCCGCAGATTACTCCATGTTTGGTAAACTCAAAGATGTACAGCTAGAAGCCGAGCTCCATAAAAACTATGATTTACTGATCTGGAACGGTAGCCTTCAGACCAAGTTTTTTCCGTTGCTTCAACAAACCAACATCCGTAGGCGTTTGCTCCTCAATGCCGAGCACCCTCAATTTGACCTCCAAATTGCAAGTGCCCAAATAGAGGCCACTGCACAACTCCAATACATCCATCAAACCCTAGAAAAAATAGCCCAATGAATATTTTTAAAGGCTCAGGCGTCGCTTTAGTAACGCCGTTTCAACAAGACGCGCGCATCGATTTTACAGCCCTCAAGCAATTGGTGCAGTTACAGCTCGACGGCGGCACCGACTTTTTAGTCGTACAAGGAACCACAGGAGAGTCACCAACGCTATCTGCCGATGAAAAAAGACAAGTTCTCGATACAGTCTTGGAAGTCAACAACGGCAAACTGCCCATTGTATATGGTATTGGTGGCAATAATACGGTTGGTTTGGAAGCCAATTTTAAGCACTTGCCCAAGGGTGTCGACGGCATTTTATCCGTTTCTCCTTACTACAACAAACCCATTCAAAAAGGAATAGTAGCGCATTTCAAGGCCGTAGCTTCTTATACCGATTTACCCATCATTCTATACAACGTACCCGGCAGAACAGGCTCCAACATGAGCGTCGAAACCACACTTGAATTAGCTGAAATCTCAAATGTGGTAGCTGTTAAAGAAGCTTCGGGCAATATGGAGCAAATCATGGATATCATTCGCCAGCGCAAGCCTGGTTTTGGCGTGTTATCTGGCGACGACAACCTTACCATGCCGCTCATTGCAGCTGGTGCCGATGGCGTTATTTCTGTGGTTGCCAATGCTTTCCCTGAAAGATTTTCGCAAATGGTGCATGCCGCTATGTCCGGAGATTTAGCCCATGCAAAAGCAGCGCACTACGATCTCTTTGCAGTGACCAAAATGTTTTTTGAGGAAGGCAACCCCGGTGGCGTCAAAGTTGCATTGGCACAGCGCGGCCTCATGCAAGAAACCATGCGCCTGCCCCTTTTTCCAGTTTCAGACGGCCTGCGTACACGCATTCAGGCCGAAACCAAAAGAATTCTTGCAACTCAATAAGCCATGCGGTTTTTGGGTTTGATCGTCATTACTTGCCATTTCTTGTGTGCTTGTTCTTTGAATACGCCTCAAAGAAGAGCGGTCGAAACACAAAAAAACAAGTCAATATCAGCCGAAAAGCCCAATCAAATAGCAGGGCTTGCTGCTTACACCGATGTGCAGCGCTTGGCCCCAGACATTCAAGTTGAACTCAAGTACGCAACTGCCAATAACTTTTTAAACCAACGGCTGTATTTCAGCATCGATCGGGCTTATTTGCAGCCAGATGTGGCCGAGCGTTTGGCCAAGGTGCAAAAAGCACTCAGTCAAAAACACCCGGGGTATCACCTGTGCATTTACGATGCACTTAGGCCTGTCTCCGTACAACAAAAAATGTGGGATGCCCTCGATTCTTTGCCACCGGTGGAACGCGCCAAATTTGTATCGAACCCCAAAAACCTGAGTTTGCACAACATGGGTGCGGCCATAGACCTCACGCTGACCGATCCAAATGGCAAACCCCTAGACATGGGTGCCGGTTTTGACGACATCCGAAAAATCGCATATCCTTGCCTCGAGGACTCTTTTTTAAGAACGGGCCAGCTTACTGCTGCGCAAATCCAGAACCGCTTGCTGTTGCGCAACGCCATGCAGGCCCAAGGTTTTAGACAACTACCCACCGAATGGTGGCATTTCAATGCGTGTAGTAGGCCAGAGGCCAAGCGCAAGTATAAAGTACTTTACACAGAACCCTAATACAATTACAATTATGAAATCAATTTTACTTTCTGTCCTCGGATTATTGATAGGTGCACTCACCAATGGCCTCATTGTGCAACTCGGTACTTCTTTGGTCAAAGCACCAAAAGGTTTTGATATGAGTACCCCAGAAGGATTGGCCAAAGCCATGCCACATATGGGCTTTGAACATTTCGCTTTTCCCTTTTTAGCACACGCAATTGGCACCTTGGTAGGTGCTTATTTTGTGACGCGCGTTCGGGTTAACAGACCGCTGGTGAATGCCATGGCTATTGGTTTTGCTTTTCTTGCGGGCGGCATCATGATGGTACTGACGCTTCCACAAACACCGCTTTGGTTTATATTATTGGATTTGCTTGTCGCTTATTTACCAATGGCTTACCTCGGATATAAACTTGGCAACATTGGTGTTACTCAATCGGGCCCTGCTGAAAAATAAGCCTTCCTGGTCGGGTGTAGGGTATAAAGTACTTGAAATCGAGGCCAAAGCCAGAGGCATTGACGTCTCCAAAAGCAGCTTGCTTGAAATTCTCGTATTGGTATCTTGATAACAACACAAATGCAGGCTGCAGCTGTACAAATGCAGTACCTCCAATATAAAATACCCCCGCTTTTTTATTGCGGTACTCAAAACCAATGCTGGTTCGGATGTCAAAACCTATTTTTTTATTGATGTCGACGAGCCCAACTTGTCTGAATTCGTGTTTGTCGTAGGGGTTGACATACGTAGCCACACTCGTGGGTTTGTACAACACGGCGGCACCCAATGCGGCATTGGCGTAAATAGAACGACTCAGTTGGATGCCGATATTGCCCTGAATTGGAATTTCAAACTGAACAAAACGCAAGCGTTGGTCAACGGTAAGGGCGCTGTCAGTGCGGGTGCTTTGGATCTGAAAATGGCGCTGCGTGTAGTACAAGCCCGTTTCTATGGAAATCAGGTCGGTAAGGCCGTAACGGAGCATGCCGCCGTAGGTGTAGCCGTCTTGCGGGGTAATGCTGGTTTGCAAAACGCTGTCGCTGAATTTTTGGGTGCCCGATTGCATTTGTTGCATCGGGAGGATATGCCGGTAATGAAAACCAAAGAAATTGGGTTTCCCTAGTTGGTTGTAGGCCTGTGCTAAAGCTAAAAAAGGAAAGAGAAGAAAAAATACAAGCAGAATGCGCATACACAAAGTAACGAAAATTCGGATTAGAAAGGGTGTTACTGCGAAATCCAGGTGCAGTTGTATTCCAAAGGCCTGCGGTGTTGGTTTTCGGGCCAATCTATGGCGGGGTAGCCAATGTAAAACAAACCAAGACACTTGTCTTTTTGCTTTAAGCCAAGAAAGTCATTCATTTCATGACTGTAAATCAGTTTCGGGGTAGACCAAAAACCACCCAATCCATAAGCTGTGCAGCTCAAGTGTAAATTTTGAATGGCACAGGCCACCGCTTCAATTTCTTCAATTTCAGGAATTTTCTCGCTTTCTTGGCGCTCCATGCTCACGGCAATTACCACGGAGGCCAGTAAAGGGCGGCGCAGCATTTTGGCCAATTTGGCATCGTTTTGTTGGTCTGGAGGCGTTAACTTGAGGTAAGTCTCGCCTAAAAAAGAACTGAGGCGTTGGCGTGCGTCTTCCATAAAGACATGAAAACGCCATGGTTGGGTGTTGCCGTGTGTAGGCGCCCATTGCGCATTATTGAGCAAGAGTTCAATTTGTTCTTTGTGTACCTTTCTTTCCGAAAATTGTTCGGGGTAAATGGTGCGTCTGGACCGGATCAGTTCGTTGATTTCAGAAAGATTGAAGCGCATAGACAGAGTTTAGTTGCAAAATTAGAATTTAGTATCTTAGGTGTGTATTTTAACACTAAATTCTTTTTCTTGTTTCGATTTTATTCTCTTTTGCTTTTTATCGGTTTAACGGGCCCATTTTTAGCTCAATTCTCGCCTTCAGGTTTTCAAACCAAAATAAGCGGCGAGGACATCACCTATTTTTCGCCGTTCAGATCCTTTGCCAACCAAGCCTTGCTGACGCGTTGCAATGGGGTTTCACCCATCGAATGGGAGGCGCAACACCCCATTGTTCAAAACGGCGCAAGCCATTACCAATTTCTGATTGGATTTTCTAACGGTACCAGCGGTGGAGACCGTCTTTTTGATGTCTATTTAAACGACAGCCTGTTATTTACTTTCGAGACCAAAAAAAGTTGGGTTCAACAAGCAATCGTGCAGCATGCCTGCAATTTTGCGCCGCTGGCACATTACCGCTTTACCCTCCTTGAAAAAGACATCAACAGGGACATGTTCGGATACCTCGAATTAGAATTACCTCATAAACGAATTCAAAAAAGTAATTTTAAAATAGTTGGTCGCGACATGCAAAGCCGAGATTGGCTGATGGTTTTTAAATACCAAGAGAAATTTGACTATGCTGCAACGGCAAGTAATTTGGTGCTGCGCGAAACCCAAATGCGTCCGCTCAATTTGGAATGCGTCATCCCGGCAGGAATAGATAGCCTGGTGCTTGAATCGCCCTTTTTGAAGTACGGCACAGGCGTCAGTGCGGGTTATCGAACGTTCTCAATTGCAAGCTATCCAAAGGCTTTCTCTGGTCAGGATACGCTACTCATTCACCTCTATAAAAATGGGAAGAAAGCCGAAACAAAACGTGTTGTCATTGAGGTGCACCCTACTAAAAACCTGGAATTCCATATTATTCACCACTCACACAACGACATCGGTTACTCGCATTTGCAAACCGAAGTAGCGAAGATCCAAACCGAAAACATCCGGGCGGCCCTGCGCTGGATTGCAAGGGGTCCTGTAGGCGGCCAAAAGCCCATCTGGCATATCGAGAGTTTGTGGGCGGTAGAAAACTTCTTAAAAGCAGCCAGCGCAGCTGAAGAGGCCGCGTTTGTGGGCGCCGTTAAAGCCGGTCAGTTGGTGCTTTCTGCCAACTATGCCAATTGCCTCACCGGCCTGATGCGCCCCGAAGAATTTGAATGGCTCACCGCCTATGCCCGCGAACTGGAAACAAAATATGGCTTCAAGATTTCCAATGCTATGGTCACCGATATTCCGGGGCAGAGCTACGCTGCGTTTGAAGCTTATACCCAACAAAAAATCCCGTACTTGTCTTTGGGGCCCAATTATGTGCAGAACCTACCTGACCACGGCGACCGCGTAGGTGGCGTTATCAATGAAACCGGCGATTGGCCGTTTTTGTGGCACCCCAAAGCAGATACAAGTCAAAAATTATTCGTCTGGACGGCCGGTAAAGGGTACTCGTATTTTCATAATGTGGCGGCAGGGCAGCAGTTTTTTGAATGGGAGAAGCGCATTTCTGCCTATACGCACGAGCTGGAAAACTACCCTTATGAATTGGTTCAACTGCGCTATACCAAAAATGCCGACAACGGGCCGGTAGACACCTTGCTTTGTCAGTTTGTCAATGACTGGAACCTCAAATACAGTTCGCCACAATTGCAAATTTCGAATTTAGATACCCTATTCAATGATTTTCTAAATACTTACCAAACGGCTTTACCTCTCGTGAGCGGCGAAATCAGTCCCTATTGGGAAGACGGCGCTTACTCCACAGCCGCCGAAGAAATTCAGGCGCGTCGTTTGGTCAAGCAAGTCATTGATTGGGAAGCACAATTAAGCACCGACCAAAAACAACAATTTCATGCCCAACTGCGCGAAATTCACCGCAACCTGATTTTATTCCACGAGCACACCTGGGGGGCTTGGTGCAGCATCTCAGCGCCAGATACGTATTTCACCACCGAGCAATGGCGCATCAAGAAAGCCTTTTTGGATTCTGCACAAGCGCAGTTTTTGAGACTTGTTCAACAATATAGAAAGCCTTTGAAATGTACCAAACTCGTAGGCAATCAATTTACATTTACGTGGGATTCGACGCATTCAGGTATTCGATCCTTACGCTATAAAAATCAAGAATTACTCAGGCAAGACACCCCAGGATTGGGCGCTTGCGTCTATAGTTTAGGGATCGCACCTCAAGTCAATGAAGTTTTATTGAATACGCAAAATGATAAAAACAAGGGCTTGCAAACAATAGAACATCCAAATTTGAATGTCAATATTCAGTATGTGCCCACTTCAAATTCAAACGAATTTATTTTACATTACACCATCGATAAAAAAGCCGTCAGAGAGAAAGAAGCCTTGCATATTTGCTTGCCTTTTGATTTGCAAAACCCGACTTTAACTTACGGCGATCAGTCCTTCGTTGCCTATGCTCAGCAGCAACTTCCGGGCTCCAATAAAGAATTTATTTGTGTTGCTGATCATTTGGTTTTGGAAGATGAAAGGTGGCGCATTACGGTGTTTACACCAGATTGCAACCTCATCGAACTCGGCGCACCTATTGATGAAACCCAAACTGCAGGTGCCAAAGTCTGGAAACGCGAAAATCAAGCTATTTTGCCGCTCTATTTATACGTCTTCAACAACTATTGGCACACCAATTACAAGGCAGATCAAAGCGGTGTATTTGAGGTAAATGTGTTGGTGCGGGTGGAGGAGAGGT
>CAZINO010000069.1:0-12800 GCA_964540625.1 uncultured Lishizhenia sp.
CGATATCGGTAATAAAATCAAACTGCACATGAATCGTTGCATTTTGTGTTACCGTTGTGTTGCTGTAGCCAATCAACTCACCGACAAACGCGTTCATGGTGTATTGCACCGCGGTGAACACGCCGAAATCTCGACTTACATTGAAAACGCCATCGATAACGACTTCTCTGGCAACATGATCGACGTTTGCCCAGTTGGCGCCCTTACCGATAAAACCTTCCGTTTCAAGTCGCGCGTATGGTTCTTAAAACCCTATGAAGCAGAATGTGCTTGCGACAAATGTTCCGGAAAGGCAGTGGTTTGGATGTTCGGTAATGAAATTTTCCGCGTCACTGCGCGCAAAGACAAATATGGCGAAGTCGAAACCATCGAAGACAAGACCGCCTGGATTTGCAACGATTGCCGCTTTGATAAAAAAGACCCCAGCAAATGGAAACTCATTGGTCCGCGCAAAATTGACCGCCATTCGGTCATTTCTCAGGGTAAATACGCCACAAAAAACGATAACAATCCCAAATTACTAGGCTAATGGATACTGCATTGCTTATTGAAAAATCTATTCTTGTCGTACTGTTGTTTCTGATCTCTCTCGGTGCAGCAGCCTACATGACCTATTTTGAACGCAAGCTTGCCGCCTGGATCCAAGACCGCGTTGGCCCAGACCGTGCTGGACCATTCGGCATTCTGCAACCGATCGCCGACGGCGTCAAGATGTTCTTAAAAGAAGATTTTATTCCTGCCAAGGCTGACAAATGGCTCTTTATTATTGGACCAGGCTTAGCCATGTTTACGGCGCTCATCACAAGTGCAGTTGTACCTTGGGGCCCTAAGTTACACCTTTTTGGCCGCGACATCAGCCTCCAAGTGGCCGATATCAACATTGGCATTCTTTACGTTTTTGGCGTTCTGTCGGTGGGCGTATACGGTATCATGATCGGTGGCTGGGCATCCAACAATAAATATTCACTTTACGGAGCCATTCGCGCAAGTTCTCAAATGATCTCCTATGAATTGGCAATGGGTGTCTCAGCTATTACCATTGTTTTACTTTCAGGATCCTTGAGCCTTAATGAAATCGTTGCACAACAAAGCAGCGTTTGGAACGTATTCTACCAACCCGTCGCCTTCTTGATTTTCTTTATTTGTGCCCTAGCAGAGCTCAACCGCGCACCTTTTGACCTTCCTGAATGTGAATCTGAATTGGTTGGCGGTTACCACACCGAATACAGCTCCATGAAACTTGGTTTGTACTTGTTTTCTGAGTACACCTCCATGTTTGTTTCTTCTGCCATCATGGCTATTCTATTCTTCGGCGGTTATAACTTCCCAGGAATGAGTCATTTTAGTGGCAACACCTTAGCCATTTTAGGTATTGGTGCTTTTGCCATCAAAATATTCCTCTTTATTTTCGTCATTATGTGGATCCGCTGGACTATCCCGCGTTTTCGCTTCGACCAACTTATGCACCTTGGCTGGAAAACCCTCTTGCCACTTGCACTTATTAATTTATTGATCACCGGTTTGGTCATCGCCTTTAAAAACGGCTGGTTTTAATTGATATCACCTTATGGAAAGTCTTACCAATCGCAAAAAAGTAGTTTCTGATAAACCCATGACCCTTTGGGAGAAAGCCTACTTACCCGCTATTATCAGTGGGATGATCACTACTTTACGCCACATGCTACGCAAGCGTAAAACCATCAAATATCCTGAAGAAATTCGCGAATTTGCGCCTGTTTACCGCGGTCAACACGTTCTTAAGCGCGACGAACAAGGCCGTGAAAACTGCACAGCCTGCGGGCTTTGTGCGGTGGCCTGCCCTGCTGAAGCCATCACCATGACGGCAGAAGAACGCAAACGTGGTGAAGAGCACCTTTACCGCGAAGAAAAATATGCCGCAACCTATGAAATCAATATGTTGCGCTGTATTTTCTGTGGACTTTGCGAAGAAGCTTGTCCGAAAGAAGCGATTTTCTTAACCGACAGACTTGTTCCGACTTATTTCGAACGCGATAACTTTATTTACGGTAAAGACAAACTTGTCGAAACACTAGATGAACGCATCGACATCACCAAAAGACAACACACCGGTAAACGTACACAACTATGAGTTTGCAAATCATTTCCATTATTCTCGGTAGTCTTACACTGGCATCTGCCCTCATGGTTGTGCTTAGTAAGCATCCTGTCCGTAGCGTTATTTACCTCGTGGTAACGTTCTTTTTCATCACCTCGATGTACATCATGATGAACGCCCAATTTTTAGCGATTGTCAATATGATTGTTTATGCAGGGGCCATTATGGTTTTATTCCTTTTTGTTTTGATGTTACTCAATCTCAACAAAGAAGTAGAACCCACTACCACCAAAGGAGCACAATTTGCTGCTTTTATTGCAGGTGGATCTTTATTTCTAGTGCTCATCACCGCGCTCAAAGAAACGCTAATCTTGGGTCAATCTTATCGCCAACAAGACAGCCAAATTGGTTTGGTCAAAGAACTAGGTCATTTACTTTTTACCAAATATGTGGTCGCATTTGAATTGACCTCCATTTTATTTATTGCCGCAATGGTCGGGGCAATCCTTTTGGCCAAACGCGAAAAACAAATCATCGAATAACATGCAAGCAGCCTCTAGCATCGGGACTTCTCTCGACTTCTACTTATTTGTGTCTTTTGCGCTCTTTACAATTGGAGCAATTGGCGCCATGACGCGCAAAAACATGATTGTACTCCTCATGTGCATCGAACTGATGCTCAATGCGGTCAATCTCATGCTCGTCACTTTTTCAACTTACTACGGTAATGGCGATGCACAAATTTTTGTCTTTTTTACCATGGTGGTAGCAGCCGCCGAGGCAACCGTCGGACTCTCCATTATCATTATGGCTTACCGCAACCTCAAGTCTATCGATATTGACATGTACAACCAACTTAAAAACTAATCATGGCTAAAGACCTGACTCTTTTATTCATACTTGCCCTGCCGCTCATCGGCTTCGCCATCAATGGCGTATTTGGGAAAAAATTGCCAAAGGCTTTTGTAGGCGGACTTGCTACCGGTGTGGTTTTTATCGCATTTTTATTGGCCACCACCCTTTTTTCTGGATTGCACGGCACCCAAATTGTGAAACTGTTCAATATTATAGATTTCGATGGCTTGCGCATCAATGCCTCTTTTCAAATTGATGCACTTTCCATTTGGATGACACTCATCATTACCGGAATCGGCTCCCTGATACACCTGTTTTCTATGGGATACATGAGCCATGACGAAGGATACCATAAGTTTTTTACCTACCTGAACTTGTTTATTTTTTCGATGCTCATACTGGTATTGGGTTCCAATTACTTTGTGCTCTTTTTCGGTTGGGAAGGCGTCGGGATGTGCTCTTATTTGCTCATTAGTTTTCATTACAACGATGCGCAAAAAGGTGAGGCAAATAGTTTAGCAGGTCGCAAAGCATTCATCATGAACCGCATTGGTGATGTCGGTCTTTTATTGGCTCTTTTTATGCTCATAGGCCAATTTCAAACACTGGAGTTTCTTCAAATCGGTAAGGCCGTACAAAACAACGCCATTTTACAAGGTGGGGCACTATTCTTTATTACCTTGTGTTTATTCATTGCCGCAACCGGAAAAAGCGCACAAATCCCATTGTTTACTTGGCTTCCTGACGCAATGGCAGGACCAACACCAGTTTCGGCGCTCATTCACGCCGCAACAATGGTAACCGCTGGTATTTACCTCACTGTTCGTTCTAATTTCCTTTTTGAGTTGGCCCCAGCTACCAAAGAAATCATTTTGTACATTGGTTTAGCAACCACCCTTCTGGCGGCGTTTATGGCGCTTAGACAAAACGACATCAAAAAAGTGCTGGCCTACTCTACAGTTTCTCAGTTAGGCCTCATGTTTGTAGCGCTCGGATTTGGCGCCTATAGCGTTGCTTTGTTTCATGTAACTACACACGCTTTCTTTAAAGCACTGCTGTTCTTGGGCTCTGGCTCCGTTATTCACGGCATGCACGAAGAACAAGACATTCGAAAAATGGGTGGCTTGGCCAAACTTATGCCCGTAACTCATTTTACATTTTTGATCGGCACTATGGCCATTTCAGGAATTCCGTTTTTGTCCGGATTTTTCTCCAAAGATGAAATCATGGCACAAGCCCTGCATCACAACCCTGTCGTTTATGCCGTTTTAGTACTCGCCGTGACCATGACAGCCATTTATATGTTCCGACTTTACTTTCTTACCTTCCACGGAGCCTTCCGCGGTGGCGATGCGCTCAAAAGTAAAGTTCATGAGAGCGGTTTTTCCATGACCCTACCGCTTATCGTGTTGGCTGTGCTTTCTATTTTTGGCGGCTTGCTTAATTTACCAGGCTTGTTTTTCAAGAATGCAGCACATTGGTTTGACCACTACCTGAGTCATGGTACTTTTGGTTTAGATCAAGTACACAACGCCCACCTTTCATTTACAACTTCTTTGTCCCTTATGGTGTTCGCCAGTGCCATTGCTATTGGCGCGTTGGTATGGGCCTACCTTACCTACGCCAAAAAAGGCAATACGGCAAAAGCCGATGAGGCACAAAATGGCTGGGAACGCCTATCGGCGCAAAAACTATACGTGGATGAAATCTACAACAGTGTTTTTGTCAAGCCGCTGCTTGCTCTTTCTGATTTTGTTGGAAAAATCATTGACATTCAAATGCTCCGCAATGGCGTTTATGCGCTTGCTGACGGCGTGCTCAATACAGCCAACCTCAGCCGCAAATGGCAAACAGGTTTCTTGAGTAGTTATCTATTCTGGATGGTTTTTGGTCTGATCATTTTTGTTGCATATTATATTTTAAAACTTTCGGTTTGGCACTAATTCTTTTACCCCTCATTTTTAGCGTTATTGCTTGGTTGGTACCAAGTAAGCTCACACGTATTTTTGGCTTGATTTCAACAATGAGTACGCTCACTTTGAGTGCCGTATATTTGTCTTATTTCAACGCCAATGAGCCTCTTTTAATTGACCTTGGCTTGCGTTTTGTCCGATTCTCTATTGATAGTCTCGGGTTTACCATGATCCTCTTGACCAACGCCGTTTTCTTTTTGGTCTTTTTGAGCAATTTCAAAAATGAACTCATCCATGATAAACGCTTTACAGCACTTGCTTTACTCATGCAGTTTGGCTTATTGGGTGTTTTCACAACCAATACCATCCTTGGTTTTTACCTATTTTGGGAATTGACTCTCTTACCTATTTTCCTCATTTTATATTGGTTTGGCAGCTTTGAAAAGCCGCGTGCGCTATTACAATTCTTCTTGTATACCTTGCTTGGGTCTTTGGCTATGTTATTGGCCGTCATTGGCCTGATGCATGCCACCAATCAGCAAACTTATGAAGGGTTACTCAGTGCTGACCTCAATGCGCTTGGGAATACAAGTACATTATTGATGGGCGGTTTTTTATTGGCTTTTGCCGTTAAAATTCCATTGTTCCCATTCCATACGTGGCAGGCTGAAACCTATACCAAAGCACCTGTTGCAGGCACCATGTTGCTTTCTGCAATTATGCTCAAAATGGCCTTGTTTGGTTTACTGAAATGGGTTCTTCCTATTTTCAACGGAATTGCAACTGATTTTTGGCGTTGGCCAGTTATTACTTTGGGCCTGATCGGTATTATTTACGGAGCAGTCATTGCCATTCGCCAAAATAACCTCAAGACCCTTTTTGCTTATGCATCTTTGAGCCACTTGGGTCTAATTGCAGCGGCGCTCATGTTACAAAACGGAGACACCAATCAGATCGCAGTTGTTCAGATTGTCAATCACAGTATTGTATCTATTGGCTTATTCTTAGCTGCAGGTATTATCGAACAACGCCTTGGTACAACAGAATTAACAGGCATTAGCGGTATCGCAAAAGTGGCACCGCGTTTTGCTTTGTGGTTTGGTGTACTTACATTCATTTCTTTGTCGGTGCCATTTACAGCCGGCTTTATTGGCGAGTTTTTCTTGATCAAAGACCTTTTTGCAGCGCACAACTTAACTGGCATTTTGGCGAGTACAACGCTCATTCTAGGTGCAGTTTATATGCTAAAGGCCTACCAAGCACCCATGTTTGGACCAACCAAAGTATCGGGCTTTGAAGATCTACATTGGTCAGAAATCACCGTTTTTGCTATTCTTTCTATTGCAGCTATTTACTTAGGTTTGTCACCTCAATGCCTTACAGATTTCGTTGCACATAGTCTTTCTCAACCTACCCTTTAATTTGTATCATGGATAGTATTGTCATTCTTTTTATTAGTGGACTACTCGGTTTATTTGTGGGCATGCGCCGACAACCGCTCATTTCTTTGGTTATCTCAAGTCTTGGACTTACCGGAGCAGCACTTGCCGCCTACTTCCGAGGCCAATACACATCGCCATTGGCATCTTATACGGCTTACATTCCAACGCAAAGTGCGGTCATTATTTTGCTATGTATTGTTACCCTACTAGCTATTTGGGGTGGTTACCAACGCTTTCGACAAGACAACGAACACACCGGAGACTACCTTAGTCTGGTTCTTTTCTCTTTGTGTGGCGCCGTCATGATGGCACAACCTAATGATCTGATGCTTTTCTTTATTGGTTTAGAAATTCTATCCATTCCAATTTACGTTTTAGTTGGCATTGAAAAAGGAAGTGCGCTTTCAGCCGAAGCCGCTGTTAAATATTTTTTTACAGGTTCCTTTGCCTCTGCTATTTTGCTCTTTGGCATCGCGCTACTATACGGCGCAACAGGTAGTTTTCAGTTGGTAGAAATCCAATCTAACCTTGCGATTGGTATTTGGCAAAGCCCTATGGCCATGATCGGTAGTCTTTTTCTACTTGCAGGTTTTGCCTTTAAAATTGGTGCTGTTCCGTTTCATTTTTGGGGTCCGGATGTCTACCAAGGTGCCTCGAATGCCGTGCTGATGTATATGTCAACGGTTGTTAAAATCGCAGGGATTTATGCCATCGTAAATGTTTTCGGTCAGCTATTTAGAGATTCTTATTTCTTTTGGATTGACCTCATCAGTCTTCTGATCGTACTTTCCATGTTTTATGGGTACATCACCGCCTGGAAACAAACTTCATTCAAAAGACTCATTGCCTATTCATCTATTGCCAATGCAGGCCTTATGCTTTTCGCGTTAGCTGATATACACAACAGCAATATCTTTTTGTTTGTAGCTGCTTATGCTTTTGCGACCATTCCGCTAGTCGTCATCAATCAGTTTGCCAATAATAGTTCTGATGACCTGAATGCTTGGGAAGGAATCGCTTGGAAAAACCCGCTTGTTGGCGTGTCACTTGTTTTGTCCTTATTTTCTTTGGCAGGTATTCCACCACTAGCCGGATTTTTTGGCAAATTTTCGTTATTGTGGTCAGCAGTACCTCACATTCCTTACACCGCTGTTTTGGCTTTAATAGCATCTGTCATTGGTGCTTTTGTGTACTTGCGTTTATTGTTATTGGCGCTCAAAAAGCCAACGGTACAAGTAAAACAAGCCTTAACTATTGAGCAAACATTTGTTTTACTACTGACCTCTATTGGTAGTATCGCCGCTATGTATTTTATTTGATGCATCGGTACAACTTTTTAAGGCCTTCAATCGTCTTTAGGCCGCATGTTGTCTGACTCTACTCTGTACGCAAATCTGATACAAAAGTGTATCCAAAGGGATGCAAGGGCTCAAAAAGAGCTTTATGACTTGTTTGCGCCAGCCATGTTCAAGATTTGCCTGCGCTATGCTCCTGACTACAATACCGCTCAAGATATTTTTCAAGATGCATTTGTAAAGGTCTACGAAAACTTAAATAAGATTAAACAGGCCAGTCATTTGCCCGGTTGGGTTAAACGCGTTTTTGTATATACGGCTATTGATGCAATCAGAACCACCGCCAAATTCCGACAACATATTGCCATAGACAACGCGGTTCAAATAGAACACCCTTCATTTGGAATCGAAACAGATCTAGCCACTGCAGACATCTTAAACCTTGTTCAGCAATTGCCAACGCGTTCAAGAATGGTATTTAATTTGTATGTAATGGAAGGTTTTGCGCACAAAGAAATTGCAGAAATGTTATCAATTACGGAAGGTACTTCCAAATCACAATTATTTGAAGCAAAAAAAGCATTGCAAAAAGCATTAAAGCAACAAGAAAAAATGTTTGGCTAAATGAACCAACTCGACGACTTCGAAAAACAACTGCGAGACCAACTCAAAGGTCATGTGGAACCTGAACCACTCATGTGGTCTAGGCTGACAGACGCGTTGAGCAGCGTCAAGCCCTGGTATGCCAAAAGTATTTTCAAATATGGTCTTACTGCACTCACCTCCTTGACCATTGGTGCTTACGCCTCCTATTTTTACTTCGAACAAAAGGGGTCCGCCAAACCGCAAATCAATATTGCGCAAGACCGCACCAAACAACAACAACAACAACATTTATCTTCGCAACAATTTGCTCAATTAAACATTGAAACAAATTCCGTTTTAGACAAGCAAAGCACGCCTCAAGTAAGCACCTCCGCTTTTAATTCAACAACAAGGACACAATTAGAAGATACCCCTCAATTTTTAGCACAACAATTAACTGAACAATTTACAGAACAAAAAGCAATTGACTCCGAATCGGTTTGGTTGCCGATTGGCAAAATCGCTGCCAACAAAATACCGATACCAAAAACCGCATTGCTCCAAAAGCGTAGCCTTCAATCCAAGACAAGTAGAATTGGCTTAAGCATTGCCTCTGGTACGACACATAGTAACTTACCTATACCAACTTACCAATTTGGACCCCTTGCTGAACATCAACTCAGTCAGCGCTCAAAATCCAGTCCACTGCTTCAATTACAAATTGCGCTTCTTGGCAATTGGCATATCAATATTGGTATGCAGCAACTCAGTCAAGAATACACCGAACATTTTCAAAAAACAGAAGTATTTAGCTACGACGATAAAGAACATTTCCTATTTCCTTACCTATACGGGTTCCGTAAATTTAGCGATGAAGAATTACACGGTGGTCCATGGCCATTTGGACCCAATCCACCCGGAGGGCCATCGACATCATTTGTACTCGCTAATTACACGAGCCATATACAAACAAATACACTTTATGTGCCTCTTACATTGAGTTACCACAAACAATTAGGTCAATTTGAAGCACAACTACACGCCGGCGTCGGACTTCATTTTGGCTTTAATAATACCCACACATTGGAACTTCCTGGATATTTACCATCAACTATCCTACTTGATCTGGCAGCCTTACGCTTTAATACTTCCTTGCAAACCCAACTTCGCCTCAGTTATTTCGCAAATAAACACCTAGCTGTCTTTGTAGAACCTCAATTTAGATCGGCATTTTCTAAACAAGATCTAGGGTCAGTACCTACCTTCAGGTCCCAATCCAAGGGCGCTTATGCCGGTCTGAGCTGGAAATTTTAGTATCTTTGTATCTCTTTTGAGATAAATCAATGAGTCAACGTATTTTTATCACCGGTGCAAATGGCATGCTTGGTGCAAGTGTCACAAGAGAGGCACTTACTCAAGGCTTTCAAGTTCGAGCACAGATTTTGCCCGGTACCAGTCGCCAAGTATTAGCCGACTTACCTATTGAAATTATTGAAGGTAATATCCTCGATAACCAATTTTTGGACCAAGCCATTGCAGGCTGTCAGTACGTTATCAATATTGCCGCCCTCACCACTATTTGGCCGAGAAGACTTGAAAGCCTCTATGCGGTCAATTTACAGGGTGTCAAAAACATAACAGCTGCTGCACAAAAACACCAAATCAACCGAATGGTACAAATTGGTACGGCGAATTCATTCAATCATGGTCCTAAAACTGCGCCTGGCAACGAAGACCAACCCTATACGGGTGATCAGTTCAAAATGGACTACATGGACAGCAAATACCAGGCACAATGCTTTTTGCTCGAAAAACACCAAAACGAACAATTTCCAGTTATTATCGTCAATCCGACCTACATGATCGGGCCTTTTGATTCGGGTCCAACATCTGGCCGCATGTTTTTGGAACTTTACAAAAACAAACTACCGGGCTATGCGGGCGGGGGCAAAAATTTTGTTTACTCCAAAGATGTAGCGGTAGCAACTGTTAATGCTTTGCATATGGGCCGAGAAGGCCAATGCTATATTGTGGGTAATGAAAACCTCTATTTCGGCGAAATTTTCAAGAGAGCTGCAGTTGTGTTTGAACAACCCTTTAAAGTCAAGCAATTTCCGGGTTTTCTCATCAATGTAGTTGGGGCCATCAATTCAGTCATGGCTCGCCTCACCAAAGGCACTCCGCAACTGAGTTACTCTATGGCCAAAATGGCAAGCGTTAAACAATTCTATTCTCCAGAAAAAGCGCGCACCGAATTAAAGCTGCCCAGCACCCCTATTGAAACCGCCATTGCCGATTGCATCGCGTGGTACAAAGAGAATGGCTACCTACCCAACTAATCTACATGTTCACTTATTTACAGCTCCCTCTCGACCAAACACCCAGCTTAAGCGGTGGAATTGCGCCCATTTATTTGGCCCTCATTGGCTTTGTCGTTTTTTGGTTCATTTCTAAATCCGAAAAAATCAAAGCACACTACTTCACTAAATACGACCATGACAAAGCCTGGTTGCGCTTTATTTACATGACCAAATGGGTGGGCTTTTTAAGTATGGGTTTATTTCCACTACTCTTTTTGTTCATCATTGAACCAAAGCGTGGCCTTGCCTATTACGGTCTTAATTTCAGAACAGATACGCTGCTATTCAATTTGGTGCTGTGCATTGTCCTTGCCGCAATCTTAATTCCACTCGCTTCATTTTCGGCTAAAAAACCAAAAAATTTAGTCAATTACCCACAAATTCGTGCACTCAATTGGGATGCCACAACTTTTCGTTTGAATTTGATTGGTTGGGCCATTTATTTATTCGGCTACGAATTGCTGTTTAGAGGCATTTTGTTATTTCCTTTGGTAGAAGCATATGGTATATGGTTGGCAATTGCCGTAAATGTAGCGTTGTATTCGGCAACGCACATTCCCAAAGGCCTCGACGAAACCATTGGCGCTGCTCCGCTCGGTTTTTTACTTTGTATCCTTACCTTAATGGCGGGCAATATTTGGATTGCTTTTGTTGTACATGTCATTATGGCCTGGACCAACAGCCTCACCGCACTCAAACACCATCCACAAATCCACTACAACAAATGGCAACAAAACGCTTCGAAAACAAAGTAGCCATTGTTACTGGTTCTAGCCGTGGTATCGGAAGAGCCATTGCTTTTGCACTCGGACAACAAGGCGCTAAAATCGTACTCAATGGCCGCGATCAAACGCGTTTAGAAGAAGTTGCTCAGGACCTGATGAACGCTGGAATTGAGGCAATTTTCTACAACGGAGATATCTCAGAAGCGACACATGCCAAAGCGCTTATAGATTGTGCCTTCAGCCATTATGGGAAAATCGATATTTTAGTCAATAATGTTGGCATCTCCAGCAGAGGTTATGTTGCGGACTTACATCCGAGTGTTGTAGAGCAAGTATTCAAGAGCAATGTATTTGGCACTGTGCACCCAACGCATTTTGCATTACCATTCCTAAGGCAAACAAAGGGTCAGGTCGTTTTTATCTCGAGTTTAGCAGGCATCCACGGTTTACCTGGCCTGGCACCATATAGCGCCTCTAAAATGGCACTCACTTCTTTTGTAGAGTCTTTGCGCATTGAGGAAGGTCCTCAAAACGTTCATATTGGCTTGCTTCAAGTAGCCATGACAGAAATTGTACACAACAAAGAAGTGGTGGCCGCCGACGGCAGCAAACAAGTGTTGGCAAGTCGCCAAAAGGGAAAAGTGCTTACCATGGAAGAAGTCGCACAAGATTGCCTCAAATTACTTGAGAACCGGAGTTATAAAAAAACCCAAACGCTCATGGGTAAACTCAATCGGATTTTAAATAATGTCTCACCGCTAATTGTGGAGAAAATCCTCAAAGCCAATTTGCATAAATTCGAAGCAAACAGCAAATGATCGGTCAAGATTACCCTAAAATTGAGTGGCAATTTGCCGGACTCGATTTACTCGAGCCAAACGCCATGATCGGCGACCTCATCCTTTTTTCTACAGCCCTCGTTTTAGCCGCTAAAATCAAAACCAATTACCCGCAAAACGACTTCTATACAAATTGGATACGTTTCTACCGCGTCTTTGGTTGGAGTTTTCTTTTTGGAGGATTTGGTCACTTATTTTACAATTACCTCGGACTCTGGGGAAAATACCCTTCTTGGCTGCTCGGAATGGTAGCCACCTATTTTTTAACGAAAGGCATGCTCAGTTTATGGCCGAATGTCCAGCAAAAAGCAATCTTTAAAAAAATGGCTTTGGTGCTTTTGGGTATCGGACTGGTTACCGAATTGGTAGTTTTTCTTCGCGTCGACTTAACAATTGACCAAAGCAAAGGGCTGTTTATCCCCACGTTAATTAGCGGGATTGGGTTGATCTTCTCACTTGTCTACGTTGGCATCCACTACCAACGCCAAATCCATTCTGGGTACAGATTCTTATGGATTGCCGCCCTTTTGTTGTTACCAAGCGCCGTCATTCAAAGTAAAAAAATCAATTTACACCAATGGTTTGATCGCAACGATTTCTCACATGTGCTATTGTTGCTCAGTTTGATCCTTTATTTTGTTGCGCTGCAAAAAACCAAAGACGCCAATTCTATTTTGGACAGCTAAAACTGTTTTCACAAAACAAAAAA
>CAZINO010000070.1:0-12734 GCA_964540625.1 uncultured Lishizhenia sp.
CCGTAAACCACTGCAGTCTCAACGAAATCACCATCGAGGATGATGTCTTCTTCGCAAGCGCTCAGTAAAAATAGTGCTGCTGTAAAAATGGAGAGAATTCGATTCAAACGCATAGTAAGAAGAGTTTAAATTAAGGACGAGGAACTTGTGTACCAATAGCTGT
Organism: uncultured Lishizhenia sp.; assembly: GCA_964540625.1. Lineage (GTDB taxonomy): Bacteria > Bacteroidota > Bacteroidia > Flavobacteriales_D > Crocinitomicaceae > UBA952. The sequence goes on from CAZINO010000070.1 coordinate 164, forward strand.
GTTAGGGGCGCTAGGTTTTTCAATTTCAAGTAATTCCATTTCAAAAATAAGTGGAGAATAAGGCTTGATATTTGCACCTTGTGGTGGATTGCCTGCATAGGCTAGTTCTTGAGGAACAAACAAGCGAATTTTGGTACCTACATTCATGAGTTGAACACCTTCGGTCCAGCCTGGGATCACTTCGTTGAGGCCAAAGCTAATTCCTTGCCCTGACGGCGATTGATCAAAAATACTGCCATCTGGATTCATGCCGATGTAGCTCATTTTAACGCGAGCGTCTCGGGTTGGTTTAGGGCCTTTTCCGGTTTTCAGAACCACGTATTGTAGGCCGCTAGGTGTGGTGATAACGCCAGGTTTTTTCTTGTTTGCTGCCATAAATGCATCGCCTTCCGCTTTATAACCAGCTGTTATTTTTTGGTATTTGACGTTCATGAGGGCTTCAAAACCGGCCATGATTTTTTTGCGATCGAGGCCTTTGAGTGCGGCGGCATCGCGCTTATTGAGACCATCTGCAAAACCTTTCTTAACGAAGTCGCTATTGATGAGGCTTTTGGCATTGAGTTCTTCAAAGTAATGGTCAAAGCGCTCGCGGTTAATTTTACCAACGGCAAATGAACCTTGTTCTTTGTATTTTTCGTTGAAACTACGGCCGGTTTGACCAAGTAGTAATTCGAGGTCGCGGTAGAATTTTTTTAGTTCAGCCTCTTTTACCGGGTTTTCAAAGCCTTCGATCATTTTCTCTTTATCCATCTTGGTAAATGGCGCTTGGGTAATGAATGGTTTGGCAATTTCTACACCTAATAGATAAGAATAGCGCTCTTTGTCTGTTTTAAAAGTGACGACTTCGTCTCCGCAAGAAAACAGTAAAAATAGCAGGGCAAAAATGGAAAGGAATTTCATAAGAAGTGAGTTGTTAGGCGATGGAGAGAAGTTCGACGTCAAATAATAATGCGGCATATGGCTGGATAGCTCCTCCTGGGTGCGGATTGGCACCATAGGCGAGTTCTTGGGGAATGTACAGTCGGTATTTTGAACCTTCTGGCATGAGTTGCAGCGCTTCGGTCCAGCCTTTGATTACCTGATTGACTCCAAAAGTAGCGGGCGTTCCGCGCTGTACAGAGCTGTCGAAAACAGTGCCGTCGATGAGTGAACCGTGGTAGTGTACGGTGACTTGGCTTGTTGGGCCCGGCAGAGGGCCAGCGCCTTCTTGCAGCACTTCGTACTGCAAACCACTTGCAGTGGTTTGCACCTCTGGCCGCTGCGCGTTGTCGGCCAAGAAGGCTTCTCCGGCCTTTTTAACGGCGTCGTATTTAAGGTGTTTTTGTGAATCTAAAAAACGCTGAATATGCAGATTGGCTTCTTCTGGTGACATTTCGGTCTGCTCGCCGTTAAAAATGGCACGCATGCCAGCGAGTACTTGATCGAGGTCTAGTGAAGAAAGGTCTTGTTGCTTTAAACTTTCGGCGATGCTCATGCCTACGCCATATGATGCTTTTGCTTTGTCTGTGTCCATGTTAACTTAAAACGCGAATTTACCGAAAAAAGCCCGCTTATCCTTATTCGTTTGAATTAAAGCAGAAACTTTTTCTGCATTTGAGCGTATAAAGCTCCCGATGCCAAATCAATTTCAATTCACTTACCGCACATTTGCCTCCCAAGATGCACTTTCTTTGGCCGACCAAACCTTAGTTAACCAGGCTTTAAAAGCAATGCAACAGGCTTATGCGCCGTATTCAAAGTTCAAAGTTGGAGCCAGTGTATTGCTCAAAAGTGGTCACATCGTTCAAGGAAATAACCAAGAAAATATCGCTTATCCTTCCGGATTGTGCGCAGAACGCGTTGCGTTGTTTTATGCTGGAGCTCAGTTTCCTTTAGATCCGGTTATCAAAATTTGTATCGTGGCAGAGGGCGAGCTGATGCCGCAAGGTGCATTGCTCTCACCTTGTGGGTCTTGTCGGCAAGTAATGTTGGAAAGTGAGGCCCGACAAGCCCAACCAATCGAAGTGCTGTTGGTGCAGCGCTCCGGACAAATCATTGTACTCGATTCCGTTCAAAACTTATTGCCATTTGGCTTTTCTAAATAGTGCAAATTCCAACTAGCGTCGTATCTTTGTAGACCAAAAAATACAACGCATGAATAGCTGGTTTACCGTTAAAGTCAAATACACCAAACAACTCGAAAACGGCACATTTAAAAGGGTTTCAGAGCCTTATCTGCTCGCCGCCATGACCTTCACCGACGCTGAGGCACGCATATACGAAGAGTTGGGCTCGAGCATCCGCGGAGAGTTTCAAGTAACCGGCATCGCCCGTACCGATCTACACGATATCTTTCAATACGACGACGCCGAACAATGGTTCAAATGCAAAGTCACCTATGACCGCATCGATGAAGACGGCGAGAAAGCAAAAACCATTTCTCAGAACTTTTTAGTAAGTGCAGCACATGTTAAAGAAGCATACGAAAGAATTGAAGAAAGTCTCGCTACGCTCATGATTGATTTCAATGTGGTTTCGATTACGGCTTCTCCGATTGTAGAAATTTTTCCTTACAGAGAAGAAGACGTTCAATCACCTGTATTTAAAGCACCCCAACCAGAAGAGAGCACCCATACACCCATCAGACAAGTATTTTCTGCCTCAGGCTCAGACTTCGAAGACGACAGCGAAGAAGAACAAACCACTCACGACGACGCCGAAATCATCGATCAAACTGATATCTAAGCAAATGAGTGATTGGCTCAAAACATACCGTGAAAACCATGCCGATTTCGATCAGCCATCGGCAATCGACTTATTATCTGCAGATCCATTTGTCGCATTTTCAAATTGGTTTGATGCCGCTGTGCAAGCACAAGAAATAGAGGCAAATGCCTGTGTGCTAAGTACTTTTTCTACCGATACACAGCAGGTTTCTTCAAGAATACTATACCTTAAGGAGTTACTTGCACAACAATTCATTTTTTATACCAACTACGCTTCTCACAAAGGCCAAGATTTAAAAGCGCAGCCTAAGGCCGCACTGCTCTTTTTTTGGCCTAAACTGATGCGTCAAATTCGAATAGAGGGGGCTGTAAGTCCGGTGTCAGCCGAAGTTTCCGATGCTTATTTTGCATCGCGTCCCAGAGAGAGCCAATTGGGCGCATGGGCCTCGTTACAATCTCAAGAACTCACCAATCGCCAGCAACTCATTACCCGCTTTGAAGCACTAGATGCACAATTTCCGACTGAAGTACCACGACCTCCACATTGGGGGGGGTATGCGCTAGATGCACATTATTTTGAATTCTGGCAAGGGCAACCCTCCAGACTCCACGAGCGCCGCGCATACCAACTGAGTCACCAACAATGGACCTCCACTTTACTGAATCCGTAAATGAAAGCCTATCTTCCCCAATGTGAATTGTTAGCTAATGGTACGCGTTTGGTTTACCTAAAAGTGCCAAGCCAAGTGGCGCATCTCGGTTTTTTCTTTGCCGCAGGTTCACGTCATGAGGCCCCCGCGCAAATAGGTTTGGCTCATTTTCTCGAACATTGCTTATTCAAAGGAACACAAAAGCGCAAGGCCTTACAAATTTTATCGCGCATAGATGCGGTTGGTGGTGAGCTCAATGCTTACACTGCCAAAGAAGAAATGTGCTTATATGCTTCTTTTTCTAAAGAACACACCCAAAGAGCAATCGATTTATTGTGTGACATCTCTATTCATTCTGTTTTTCCTGAAAAAGAAATCGAAAAAGAAAAAGAAGTCATTCTCGATGAGATCAACTCTTATCTGGACTCTCCTTCAGATAAAATTTTTGATGATTTTGATGCCAATCTTTTTGGAGGGCATCCACTTGGTCAGAATATTTTAGGAACCAAAGAAAGTGTATCTGGTTTTACACAGAAAGATTTACAAGATTATGTAGGTCAATACTTTACAGCTGATAACTTGGTTGTTTCTTTCGTCGGAAATATGCCATTATCGCGTTTGAAAGCTGCTTTGGAAAGTGCTTTAGCCGCTATGCCACTTACTGCGCCACGCCCAGCGCCACAGCCTTTTGTGGGCGCCACCACTTTTCGAGAAATTAAAAACGAAGCTAATTACCAAGCGCATGCTGTTTTGGGTGGTTTGGCACCGAGCTATCATCAAGACGAACGCATCGCCATGTCCTTGTTAGTGAACATACTAGGAGGTCCTGCCTTGAATAGTCGACTGAACTTATCGATAAGAGAGCGCTATGGTTACGCTTATTCTATAGAAGCCAATTACCACACTTTTGCGGATACAGGCTATTGGCAAATTTATTTTGGTTCAGAATCAAAAAATGTAAATAAAACGCTGGCCTTAATCGATAAAGAACTCGATAAACTCCGTACAAAACCTTTGAGCGCTGCGCAACTTATACAGGCCAAAAGACAATTTAAAGGCCATTTAGCATTAGGTATGGATGTCAATTCTGGACTCATGCAAGGCCTAGGAAAGAGCATGTTGGCGTTTGGTCAAATCGATACAATTGCCGAAATGCACCAAGCAATTGATAAAATTACCGCATCAGAAATGCAGCTTTTGGCTCAAAAGTATTTTGCCAAAGATCAAATTTCGTCCCTGATTTTCGACGTCTAACGTCCACCAAAAATTTTACTACCAACCCGAACCATTGTGCTTCCTTTTGAAATGGCGAGCGGATAATCTCCACTCATGCCCATCGATATTTCTTTGAAGTGGTCTTGGTTTTTAAAGAATTCTTCCTTTAACTGCTTGAATATCTGGACAAGGTGCTCAAATTCTTGGCTTATTTGCTTTTGATTGGTCGTAAAGCTCGCCATTCCCATTACACCGCAAATTCTGACGTGTTGTAATTGTTCAAATGTATTTGAGCTCAGTAAATCTTGAGCTTCAGACAGGTTGAGGCCAAATTTGGTTTCCTCTTGTGCAATATGAAATTGAAGCAACACATCTTGAATACGCGCAACTTTAGCTGCTTGTTTGTTGATCTCTACGAGTAATTTGAGACTATCGACACCGTGAATAAGGTGTACAAATCCGGCCATGTATTTGACCTTGTTGGTTTGTAAATGTCCAATAAGATGCCATTTGATATCTGTGGGCAGTTGTGCTGCTTTTTCGACCATTTCTTGGACCTTGTTTTCTCCAAAATGTCGTTGACCTGCATCGTAGGCCACCGCAATATCAGAAACGGGTTTGGTTTTGGAAACAGCAATGAGTGTAACGGAGCTTGGAATTTCTGTTCGCAATATGTCGAGTTGCGCTTTGATCATTCTTCTAAGGAATAAATAGTGAGACCACTACGCAGTTTGGGTTCGACCCAGGTAGATTTTGGAGGCATATTGAGTCCGGCATCGGCTACCTTTTTAATAGCTGAGATATCAGCAGGGTGCAATAAAAAAGCCAATTCAAATTTCTTTGAATCTACCGCATCTATTATTTTTTGCAGTGGTTCGTTACCAGGAATAAACTCTATTTGATCGGAGGTTTTTAGGTCCAGGATGCCAAAAATAGGCTTCAGAATGAGGTCAGATAAAATGAATGAATCGAGTGTTTCTATAGGATCTTGGTCGTTAATGAAGTTTAGGTTGGGTCTGAATTTCAACCAGGTGTGGTCCATGTAAAGATGGATATCGTGTTTTTGGGCCGGCAAAGAAGGACCATTTAATTTTTCGACGACCCCTTCGTTTTTCAGAATGGCAATGAGCCCAGTGATATCGAGTCCGTTGGTGGATTTGAGTAAGCGATGAAAGGCTGCAATTTGAACAGCAGTCTCTTCTACAAGGTAGCCGAGGAAATAATCTGCTGCCTTGGGGTAATCGGTGTTGCGTGCACGCAGTTGTTGCGTGTAGCGTGCCGACGAAGCCGAACGGTGGTGTCCGTCGGCAATGTAAAGGGCCTGAACTTGTTCAAAGCAAGTGCAAATGGTTTGCGAATCTGCTTGGTTCAGCAGCCATAGTTCATGGGTGACGCCGTCAGTAGTAGTGAATTCGTATTCGGCACGGTTTTCTAGATTTTTTTTGAGCACTGCTCGGATTGGATCTTGACCCTGGTATGTTAACAAAACAGGCTCCGCATTGAAGCCGACGATATCTAAATAAGTTGTAAAGATATCTTCCCTTGCGGTAAGTGTTTGTTCATGAATTTTGATCTCCCCATTGAGGTAATCATCTACACTTACTCCAGCAAAAAAACCGGCGACGACGAAATCTGCTTTGGATTGCCTGTAAATATAGAGGTGGTCTTGTGGATCAGTAAAGAGAATACCTTCTTGTTTAAAGCGTTCAAACTTTTGTTTGACTTGTAAAAAACGCTCTTTAGAATTTGGTTTGGTTTTGACACTTGCACCAAATTCTGGATTAATGATGTGCAAAAAAGTATATGGGTTGTCTTCTAGTTTGGCTTTGAGTACATTCTTTTTGTAGGAATAGTAAGGCCTTGTGGCAACCAAGTGTACTTTGCTGCGCACCGGACGAATCGCTTTAAAGGCCCGGATATTTGCCATGGTTAGAATTTATAACTGATTCCTAAACTTGGTAAAATTGGGAATTGGTAAATGATTTCGTTCGTGACGCGATTCACATAGAAAATATTGTTGCGGTTGTACACGTTTGTGATACCTGCTACCAATTCAAGGTTATTTTTCTTAGGTGTAATAATGGAGTGCTTTACAGTGATGTCGAGTCTGTGGTAATATGGAAGCCTTTGCGAATTAAAGGTGCCCAACATAGTGGCAATATTGTTCGGATTGTTTGTCACGTAATCGGTGGTGAGCCCTTCGCTAAAGGTTTCTTGTTGATAGTAGCCTGCCGTTGGTGTAAAAGGCAAACCAGAGCCTAAATTCCAACGCACATTGAGTTCGGTTTTTTTATTCTTTCCGAATGTGTAGGAGCCTACAAGATTGATATTATGACGACGGTCAAAAACCGGGAAATACGTGTTGAAACCATCCCAACGTGTATTGTGTCCTAATGAATATACCGCCCATAAGAAAATGCGGTCTTTGTTGTATTTGACCAAGGCATCTACGCCATACGACTGCCCTGATTCAATAATGAAATCCTTTTTAAAAACGTCGTCAATGAGTTCAAATTGTGCGATGTCACTGTAGAGTTTATTCTGATTGATATTGCTGAGTTGGTCAAAATATTTGTAGTAGGCTTCGATATTGACATTCCAGTACTTATTGATATCGTATTCAAAACCTGCGATTGCATGCCATGCGTATTGCAAACCATTTTTAATACTCGATACCTGTTGGAATTCATTGATAAATTGGTCCTGAACATTGGTAGGTGCTGACAACAAGCCATTAAAGAGATTGACCACGTCTTTATCCGATGACGCGGAGGTGAAGTTTTGGGAGAAGCGACCTCCTGAAAATTTAAAGCGCAGTTTGTCCGTAGCGTTGTATTTAGCACCAATTCGAGGTTCAATTGAAACCGTATTTAAAGATGCGTAAAGTTGCATACGCAAACCACCTTGGTAAACCCAACGTGGGGTAACCAAGCGGTAATTGATGTAAGTTCCAATTTCTGTCGTGAAATTGCTTGCCTCGATTTTTCTATCTAGTTCGTTGAAGGTGATGAATTGCGTATTGAAACCCGATAGATTGAAGCCATAATTGAGTTCACTTTCATTTTTTTGGAAAAAAGTGAAATCAAAGCCCAAATCAAAGCCGCCAATTTTGGAATAGCGCGGTTCTTGGCCGATTTCACCAAAGGTTGTTTCATAATTGCTGCCATTCACGTGTCCGCGGATAAAAATAGGGGAGCTGCTCGGAACGAGTGTAAAGTTCAAACCCCCACCGGCGGCATTCCAATCGAGGTCAGCAACACTGTAATTGACGGAGTCTTGGTTGGAGAAACCGAAAACACTGACTTTAGAACCACCCTCTCCGTTAAAAGTGATTTTACCATAGAGATCGGTAAAATTAAACGGAAGTCCGTTTCCATCGTTGACAGTAGGGTACAAGGATTTGCTGGTGTAGTCCAATAAAGAGTGTTTTCCGGTGAGCATATACGAGCCGCTCGCCAAGCCATCTTTGCCTTTTTTACCAAGTGGGCCTTCGATGACAGCTTTGCTCATGAAAGGGGAAGCGGAAACTTTCCCAGAAAATTTACTGCGGTTACCGTCGCGGTAAGTGATGTCCATTACTGAAGATATTCTGCCACCATATTTGGATTCAAAACCACCAGTGTAGATATCAACAGACTTGACAAGTTCTGTTTCAAAAATAGAATAAAAACCAATGGAGTGAAAAGGGTTATAGATGGTCATGCCATCGAGAAGGGTTTTGTTTTGAATGGGCGTACCACCGCGCACGTAGAGCTGACCTCCTTGGTCACCAGTAGTAATTACACCGGGTGTAACGCTCAGCGCACCGGTTATATCGCTTTCAGCACCATACATTGGAATGCGTTCAACTGCTTGCTTGTCCATTTTAACTTCGGACATTCCAATTTGTTGCTTTTTGGCTTTCGCTTCATTACTGACCCGGACGTCCTGAACGTTTAGCGTATTTGGATTGAGGTTCCAAGAGCCGATGTCGTAGATTTTTTTGCCGGCAGTCATGTCAACATTGAGAAAGGTGCGCTCGTATTTTCCCTTTTCAACTTTCAATATATAATTTCCAGCGGTGAGTTTTGGGATAGAGAAAAATCCGGAAAGATTTGAGTATGCAACGGCAATTGGGGTGCTGTCTTGTTTTAAAAGTTTGACGCGCTCATCTGAAATGGGTTCACCATTTGAAGCATCGTGCAAAAATCCACGAATGGTATAATCTTGTGCAAAGGTTACGATGCTGAGTAGCAGAAAAAAAGGAAGAAGTAATTGTTTGTGCATGAATCTAGATAAGAGTCCCCGAAGATAATGAATTGTTTTGATTTTTGTGTGCGCTTAACGCTGAATCAGCACCTGAGAAACAAGCCCATTCATTTGAAGAAAATAGGCGCCATTAGGTAGTTCATTGAGTAGAATGGTGGCGTAGTCTGCATTCAAAGTACCAACTTGCATGGTTTGCCCTTGTAGGTTTACTATGGAATACTTAGCGTCTTGATCAACTATACCTTTGATTACAATTAAATCACTTGCTGGATTTGGATAAACTTGCAAAACCCTTTGGTCTTCTTCAATGGCTACAATATTGTTGCTGTATTGACATCCATAAGTGTAATAGACAAGTAATTGATAGACGCCAGCGAAGTTTTCTGTTACGAGAAGTGTATCGTTGGTTTCACCACTGATAGGCACACCATTTAAAAACCATTGATAGGCGATTCCCTGGCTGTTGGAGCTCAAGATAGTGCCGTTTTGACTTATAGTTACATCAGGCTGCATTGCAGGACACGTACTGTTCAAATTAATGCCATTGATTGGGTAGTCTATAAATACTTCATAGCCTTCACAAGAGGTGTTAAGAAAATAGCTCAGCCATGACGTGATTTGCTGATACATTAAGCCCTGTTGTTCGGCGCGGCTCAGGCTGATACCGGTTGAACTTGTACTTTCGCCGAAATCACAATTGAAATTGGCGTTGGCAAAATAACAATGCCCGCCACCAATCAGGTTTGCAAATGATTTGCAATCATGAGGTATGGCATTAAAAATGGGAAGGTGATGTTGACTTGGTGGCGTAACACCGTCGTTACTACCGGATAAAATCAAAGAAGGTAAATTTAAATTGGACGCTGCGCCAATTGCACTTGGATTTGTTTCAGCGGGTGCCAAGCCGACATAACAATCAAAGATTGTACCTTGACTCGCCGCCAATACAGCTGCGCCACCGCCCATGGAATGCCCCATAGCACATGCGTAATCGGAAACTTTGGTGTAAAAAATACTGGCACTATTTTGACCTTCTTCTGTTAATTTTTGCGCAATAAGTGAAATGTCTTGGCCAAAGTCGCCATGGCTAGGCGAAGGGAACAAACTGCTTTCTGTTCTCGGAAAAGCCATGATGTATCCGTAAGGAACGAGCGCAGACCAAATATTTGAATAGGCATCCCAATTCATGGCAAAACCATGTCCAAATACAATAATTGGCCACTGGCCGTTGGAGACAGTTACGTTTTCACCGGCTATTGGCGCAGGATAATAAATTTCGGTCTGGATTTGTCTTCCTGGGCCGCCTCCGCTACCAAAACCTCCTGTGCGCAAAGGGTCGTTAAAAGTAATTGTTGTATGGCCAATATTTAGATTTTGACCTATACTTTCGCCAATGGTGAGTAGCGTTAGAAAAATGAAAATAATTCGCATATTCAAATGTAGGGTTTATCTTACACCTAACAATTGGAATCTCAAATAGTTGAATAAACTATTCAGCTTGTTCAGTGTCATTGGCTACGGTCTAAATTGCGGTATTGTATGGCTTCGCTGATATGTTGGGTTTCAATGTTGGCCGACGTATCGAGGTCTGCAATGGTCCTTGCTACCTTGAGAATCCGCTCATAGGCCCTGGCAGATAGCCCAAGTCTTTTCATGGCAGTTTGTAAAATGGTTTGACCTGCTGTTTGGAGTTGACAGAATTGTTCCACTTGTCTTCGGCTCATATGGGCATTGGCATAGGTGCCTTGATGTTGGGCGTATCTTGCTTGCTGAATTTGCCGTGCAGCGAGGATGCGCAGCCGAATGTCTTGGCTGCTTTCTGTCGGTTTTTGCTGTTGGAGTTCATTGTACTTAACGGGGCTTACTTCTATATGCATGTCGATGCGGTCAAGTAAGGGGCCCGAAACTCTTTGGTGATAGCGCTGAACGGCATTTGGATGGCAACCACAAGACTTTTCCGGATGATTTAGAAATCCACACGGGCAGGGGTTCATTGCGGCAACTAACATGAAATTAGCCGGATAGTCAATAGCGAATCGCGCTCTTGAAATATTGACGGAGCGGTCTTCGAGTGGCTGCCGCAATACCTCGAGGACGTGCCTTTTGTATTCGGGGAGTTCGTCCAAAAATAAAACGCCATTGTGCGCCAAGGAAATCTCGCCGGGCTGAGGGTAACTTCCACCTCCGATAAGCCCAACATCTGAAATGGTGTGGTGCGGTTTGCGAAAAGGTCTTTGACTTACGATCCCGGAGGCGCGTTTTTTTCCGGCGACGCTATGAATCTTGGTTGTTTCTAGCGCTTCTTCAAGTGTCATGGGCGGCAAAATTGTGGGTAATCGCTTGGCTAGCATGGATTTTCCTGCGCCCGGTGGGCCTATAAGTATCAGGTTGTGTGCGCCAGCCGCTGCAATTTCAAAGGCTCGCTTGACGTGCATTTGACCTTTGACATCGGCAAAATCTAATGTATTTTGGGTGCTGAGTGCTTCAAATGCTTCTGGTCCTATTGTTGGGGTGGCTTGAATGGCGTTTTGGCCATTGAGTAGTGATAGTACTTCTTGTATATTTCTAACTCCGTATATTTCAAGACCGCTTACAATGGCTGCTTCATTGGCATTATCTGCAGGTACGATAAGACCTTTGAAGCCTTCAGCTTTGGCTTGTAAAGCAATGGCCAAAACGCCTTTTGTTCTTTGGATGCTTCCATCTAGAGAAAGTTCGCCGAGCAAAAGTAATTCCTCCAAACGCTGCGCTTTGACCTGATTGGTAACCGCTAGTATGCCAATTGCTATTGGAAGATCAAAAACAGATCCCTCTTTACGAATGTCGGCAGGTGACAAATTAATCGTGACTTCCTTGCCTGGAAAATGAAGTTTATTATTGCGAAAGGCCGCTTTGATGCGTTGGTGGCTTTCGCGAACAGCGATATCGGGTAGCCCGACTAAATGAAAGTTGATACCGATTTCAATATTGACCTCAACTTGAATGATCGTAGCACTGATGCCAAATACAGCGCTGGAGTAAGTTTTTATGAACATGAACCTTGTTTTATTCAAAGTTCAAAAGAGCTGGGCTACGCTTCTTCAGTAGAATTACTTAGTTGATATCGTTTCTTGACGTTTGTTTTTATTCTATCCGTATTTTTTGTCCAAATTGCCCATCAATTGTCAATAAATAGAGGCCTTTTGCTGCACTGTTGATATCAATAAAAACGATGTTCGTGTTGCTAATGGTTTCATAGACCACTTCGCCAACCACATTTACAATTTGAATAGTGCTGCCTATCGGTAGCTTATCGAGCGCAAAAGATCCATTGTTTGGATTTGGATATACGTAGATTTGTTCGGCAGTTAGATTTTGTGTGTTATTCGTAACACAAACTCCAAGATAGTAGCTACTCACTCCATAATAGTAAGTTGCCTCACACGCATTCTGATAAGTGACAGAATCACAACCACAAACGGGATCTATGGCGCCTTGGCAAAAGACGCCTAAATCGATCAGGCTCGAGTCAATACAACTTAAAAAGATAACGGTATCTTGCAAACATGCACTGTTGCATTCGTAAGAAGAACTAAAGAATGAACTTTGGTAATTGATCCCATCACTTCCAATCCAGCCGCAACCCGATAACACCACACAACCGGAGTCGGTCAGTGCCCAGCCCAAAGCCATATTGCATAAACCGAAGTCAACGCCTAAAGGAATAACATCACAGGTGTCGTTTAGGTCTTTAGTTTCGTGTGATGGCCAGTC
>CAZINO010000071.1:0-8208 GCA_964540625.1 uncultured Lishizhenia sp.
AATCTTTACCGGTAAACACCCATTTGCCATGGCGTTGGCCAGCAGCATTGCGCTTGTTTTGTGCATTTGCTTCAACACACAAAAAAAACAATAAAACGCAAATAGAAGTCCGTAAAATCACGTGTCCAATTTACGAATTTTGGCTAACTTTGAAAGCATATGTTGAGCCTCGATCCCAAAGAACTAACTGTCCAGCGCTTGCACCAATTACTACTTGGTGCGGTTGGGCCGCGTCCTATTGCATTTGCATCTACTATAGACGAAAGTGGGAGGCCCAATTTAGCGCCTTTTAGTTTTTTTAATGTCTTTAGTGCCAATCCGCCAATTTTGGTGTTCTCGCCCGCAAGATCTGGGCGCACCGGTCAAACCAAAGACACCTTTAACAATGCCAAAGCCATCCCAGAGGTAGTTATCAATGTGGTAAACTACCCAATGGTGTACCAAATGAGCTTGGCCAGCTCTCCTTACGCTCCGGGCATCGATGAGTTTGTCAAAGCGGGCTTTACCCCCATTGCTTCTGACAAAATCAAACCATTTAGAGTGGCCGAAGCACCGGTTCAGTTCGAATGTAAAATACAACAAATCATAGAGCTAGGCCAAGATGGCGGCGCAGGTAACCTCATTATTTGCGAGGTCGTTCAACTGCACATCCAAGAAAACCTCCTCACTGAAAACGGCCTCATCGACCAACACAAAATTGACTTAGTGGCGCGCATGGGTGCAGATTGGTATTGCCATGCCAATAGCCAATCGATGTTCGAAATTAAAAAACCCATTACTACTTGTGGGATCGGCTATGACGCCTTACCTCAAGATATCAAAAGCAGTCAGATACTCAGCGCCAATAACCTTGGTCAACTTGCTGGCATCGAAGCCCTTCCAAACGAAACCGATGTCAATGAATACAAACTACTAGAGCTCTCCACGCTTTTTTTAGAACTCGAACACGACGCAGCAGCTCTAGAGCAAGCCTTACACAAACGCGCTCAAGAACTACTCACTGCCAACCAACTCGAAGAAGCTTGGCTCACTTTACTCTCTTTCAACAACTAAACAACTAATCACTAAATAACCGTCCATGTTTAAACTTACCGGAACCATCAAAGTCATTCAAGAAACCCAGCGCATCTCAGACAAATTTCAAAAGAGAGAATTCGTTGTAACCGATACTACCTCCATGTATCCACAAGATATCCTCTTTCAAGCTACCCAAGATAAATGCAATTTGCTCGATCAATTTCAAGCAAATGACAACGTAGAGGTTTCTTTTAATTTACGTGGCCGCGAATGGACTAGCCCACAAGGTGAAGTCAAATATTTCAATACCATCGAAGCATGGCGCATTGAAAAACAAGGTCAAAGCCAACCAATGGGAATGCCTGCAAGCGGCCCATCAGCCATGAACATGGGCACAGATCCATTGCCTGGTGTTGGTGCAGCTACTGCTGCCGACGACGACGACGATTTACCGTTCTAATTTTAGAAAATACCTGTAGCCAGGCCAACACCCACCAGAATACTCAAGAGCTTGAGTAAATTGAATTTATGATTCTCGGTGGTTTCAAAAATAATAGTGGTAGAGATATGTAAGAACATACCTACCACTATCGCTAATATCACGTTTACATTCAGTCCGAGTTGTTCGGTTGTAATGCCAAGGCCCAAAAACACACCAAAGGGTGTCATGAGGCCAAATGCCAATAGAATCAGCCACGCTTGTTTACGACTGAGCTGGGTTGCCATTAATAGCGTCATCAGTGCAATTGCCACTGGAATTTGATGAAAAACAATACCCCAAAAGAAGCTCGCATTAAAAGGAACCGTCTGGTGTTCAAGCCCCACTTGCAACATATTTCCTAACGGAATGCCTTCGATTACCGAATGCACCGACAGCGAAATAAAAAGTGTCCAGGGCATTGCTTGGCCTTTGTGAACATGCACATGGCCGTGTTCTATACCACCCGAAAAGTACTCCAAAACGAGCTGCACTAAAAACCCAAGCAAGATGTAGATGCCGACCTCAAAAACCGGCAGTACTTGGTGCGTGTCATGTGCATGCCCATGATGGGCGCCATACAGTTCTGGTAATAAATGTTGGAAAATGACGGCAAGTAAAAACCCACCACTAAAAGCCAAAGCAAGCTTGATGTACTGATTCTTGTTGGTCGCGTTGAGGGTACTTACAACAATACCACCCACCACAACCGATAGCAATAAAACCAGTTCTATGATATAAAAATTCATGCTTTCTTTTTTGCAATTAAGATCAGACGGTCGCTAGACGTGGCAACAAATGGCGCAAGGTCATAAGAGCCAAACGTTGCCACTAAATCAAAATCAGCAGCCAAAAGGGCTTGGAAATCTGATAAACGCAACGCTTGTACGCGTTCTACAAAAGTGCCTATCTCGGCGTTGTTGTCTCGATCTGATATCTTTATTTTTTTGTAAATATGGGTGTCGTCGTGCCATCTTTCAATAGAAAAAGAAACGCCGTCTCTTTGGACCAAATCTTCCTTGACCAAGTTGGAAATGACTTTGTTGGCATTCAAAAAATCGATGACCAATATGCCGTTCGGCTCGAGCATTTGTGCAATGGCAGTGCAGACATTTTGATTTTCTTGAAGGGTATCAAAATAGCCGAAACTGGTGAATAAATTGAAAATTGCCTTAAAAGTTGCACCTGCTATGGGCGTGCGCATGTCGTGTACCAGAAAACGGAGTTGGTCGAGCTGTAAGGCTGCGCTGGTTTGTTCGGCACTTGCGATGCTATTTGCTGCAAGGTCAGCACCGGTAACGTTGTAGCCCATTTGAGCAAGCGTAATGGAATGGCGCCCTTTGCCACAAGCTAAGTCGAGCACTTTTGCACCTAGAGGCAAATGTAGAGCCTCAGTGAGGTGGCCGATAAATTGCTTGGCTTCGTTGTCATCGCGGTGTTGATACAACAAATGATAATAGGGAGAGTCAAACCAACTAGCGAACCATTCTTTTTGAGACATGCTGCAAATTTACAATTTTCTTTGCCTAAATTCGGGACATGATTCAGATTGGACTCACCGGTGGAATTGGCGCAGGCAAAACAAGTGTTGCCAAGGTACTCGAACACATGGGGTATCCTGTTTTTTACTCAGATTTGGAGGCCAAAAATTTATACGACGCGCATCCCATTTTAAAAGAACAAATGATTGCCCTTTTTGGTAATGAACTTTATCAAAATGGACATTTTCATAAAAACATATTAGCCCAACAATTATTTCAAAACCCGATACTCAAAGAAAAAGTATCCGAATTGGTTCATCCGTTGGTACGCGCGGCTTTTCAGCAATGGGCAAGCCAACAACACACCAATATGGTTTTCAATGAGGCAGCCATCTTATTTGAAACCGGCGCTTACCAACAGTTTACAGCGACTATCTTGGTGGTTGCGCCAGAAGACTTACGCATTCAAAGAGTGATTTCGCGTGATCAACTCACGGATCAAGAAGTTCGCAATAGGATAAACCAACAATGGACAGACGCACAAAAAAAAGTGCTCACGCCTTATGTCATCGAGAACGACGGAAGACCGCTCCTATATCAAATCGAGGCTACTTTAGATCAAATTAATAGCAAATACATCGATGGCATTTAATACACCATCTTGATGTCCAAACTCCGATCTTGTTGCAGCTTAACAGCACATTCGTCGAAACCCGGAACACTTAGTTTGGGACGCACATTATTTGAGAAAGCGTAGGCTTCCGTAGGAATACCAAAGAAATTTTTATCGCATATTTTATTGTGGTTTTCATCGTGATAGACCACCAATGCATATTTGCCTGCCTCTAAATTCTTAAAGGTGTAGCTAACTGTACCTTTTTGGGCATCTACCCTAGCCAGACGGTGCGTTTTACCTGCCTCAGTAAAAACATCGGGATTTTTGTAGAGCGCAAATTCAACCAAACCTTTATCATTGGCGATACCCAATACATTGACCTTCAAATCATGGGTTGAATTTAGACGGGATTGAGGCGCAAACGAAAATAAGAATCCCACGCAAAGCAACAAACCGATCCAAGAGTAGAAGTTATTTTTCATTGAAAGACTTACTCAGATATACGAAAGTTGAGCCCAATATTGAATTGTAAGTTCTTGATGCTAAAGGACTCTTGATTAAAAAGCTGCTGCCATTCGTTGTAAGCCCCGACCTCAACGCCATTGCTTAAATCGCGGAAACCCCGATAGGCGCTGGCGCGGATACCCAATCTTTTTATTGGATTCCACTGTAAATAGGCGAAATATCCCATATCGAGTTTGGCTTGGGTATTGGGTCCTATTTCTGTACTGAGTAAAGTGGTGGATGGAGCACCTGGATAAAAAGCGTAAAAATCTTTTTGCATAGTGCCTTGTACACGGTATCGGTATTGCATGCCCCCACCAAAATGGACACTTAAAATTTTGATGTCGAGGCCCAGCGGCAAGGTGAGTAATTCTCCGGTTGCCGTTTTGTTGCAAAGCAACAAAAACGAAGTGCCGGTGTCGTCGGTAGCCCACTCTGTGCTTTGGTACGCCAAGTTTTGGTGGGCATACCCCAAACCACTATACGCCGTCAGTACTTTGGCAACGGTGTATCCGACTTGGAGTTCGCCGCCTGCGGTGGCTCGCCAAAATGCCTGCGGATCAAATGGTTGTTGGGCCAACTGATACGCGCCTTGAATTTCTTGTTTGTTGGCGCCTACCTCGGCCTGCAGTGACCAACGCCACTGCGCATTGGCCATAAAGGAAGTTAGGATCAAAAAGCAAATGAGTAGTCCTGAGCGCATTTGAACTTCAATTAACCTAAGAACGGATAACGGTAATCAGCGGGTGGTACGAACGTTTCTTTGATGGTGCGTGCTGAAACCCAGCGCATGAGGTTCATGGCTGCTCCTGCTTTGTCGTTGGTACCTGATCCGCGTGCGCCGCCAAAAGGTTGTTGCCCAACAACAGCACCTGTAGGTTTGTCATTGATGTAGAAGTTACCGGCTGCATTCATTAACTTTTCATTGGCAAGTTGTATGGCGTAACGGTCTGTGGCGATAATAGAACCAGTCAGCGCATACTCAGAAGTTTGGTCGACAAGCGCGAGCGTTTCTGCATATTGCGCGTCTGGATAAACGTAAATGGTGAGCACCGGGCCAAAAATTTCTTCGACCATAGTGCGGAATTTCGGATTGGTGGTGACCACGGTAGTGGGTGCAATATAGTAGCCAACTGATTTATCGTAGGTTCCGCCGGTAATAATTTGGGCATCTGGCTGCGCTTTGACATAGTCGATGTATCCGGCTATTCTATCAAAAGCGCGCTCGCTGATTACCGCATTAACAAAGTTAGAGGTATCTTCTGGGCTGCCTTGTTTGAAAGAGTTGACTTGCGCGACCAAAATTTCTCTGACCGCTGGCCAGAGACTCTCTGGTACGTAAGCGCGTGAGGCTGCCGAGCACTTTTGACCTTGGAATTCAAAGGCACCGCGAGAAAGCGCAGTGGCCACCTCAGCGGCATTGGCGCTGTTGTGCACCATGACGAAATCTTTGCCGCCGGTTTCACCGACAATGCGCGGATACGAACGGTAGTTTTCGATGTTGTGCGCAATGTTTTTCCAGAGCTGACGAAAGACGTCTGTGGAACCAGTAAAGTGGATACCAGCAAATTCTTTGTGTGAGAAAATGACATCGCCTGCAACTTGACCACTCACGGTTACCATGTTGATGACACCAGCCGGTAAGCCGGCAGCTTCAAAAAGCTCCATGATGACCTGTGCAGAATAAATTTGTGTTTCGGCGGGTTTCCAAACAACAACATTGCCCATCATGGCCGGAGCTGCAGATAAATTGGCCGCGATTGACGTGAAATTAAATGGCGTAAGTGCAAAAACAAAACCCTCTAACGGACGATACTCTAAGCGGTTCCACATACCAGGAAGCGATGCAGGCTGCTCGTTGTAGATTTGGGTCATGTATTGGACATTGAAACGGAAAAAGTCAATGAGCTCACATGCTGCATCGATTTCAGTTTGAAACACATTTTTGGACTGTGCCAACATAGTGGCAGCGTTCATGCGGTCACGGAAGGGACCCGCAAGCAAATCTGCTGCACGTAAAAACACCGCTGCGCGGTCTTGCCATGGGAGTGCAGACCAAGCAGCTTTTGCTTCCAAAGCAGCTTCAATTGCTGCCGTGACATGAGCGGCTTCACCTTGGTTGTAATAACCCAAAACGTGTTGGTGGTCATGGGGCATGGTGAGTGGCTTTTTGTTTGCCGTAGTTACTTTTTGCGCACCGATATACATCGGGACGTCGATTGGACTGCGGTCCTTGAATTCGTGGTATTTAGCTAAGAGTGAGGCGCGTTCTGGTGAACCAGGCGCGTAAGATTTAACGGGTTCGTTGGTGGCAACAGGTACCTTGAAAAATGCGTTTGACATATGAATGATGAATTAATGTAACAAAGTTAAAAACTTAATTGAACCAGATATCTCGAATCAGGACCTCGCCGGCAAACTGATTACAACGCTCAATGATAATTTGTTTGCCATGAAAGAGTTCGTCGCGCATGACGCTCGAGTCGATTTTAAGGTAAAGAATATGGTTATCGATATGGATATCTGTGGTGCGTTGGGCTACAGCAGGACCCATGAGTTCGGGCCAAGCGGCAATAAGGTCATAGGACTTCATTTTGTCTTGGAGGCCGTAAGCTTTCAAAATTTTACCAACAAGTGCACCGAGCGGTTGCTCTTCGTTTTGTCTTTTGTGATCTGAACTCATAGTGGCAAGGCTTGATTATTGGTAATTTGCAAGAGCTGGGTTTGCCCGGGCAGCTGCTCAAATAAGGCTTTCATCCGGACGGGGTCTGTATCGGTAATCAGTACCTGACCAAAGTAATCAGCACTAACTAGCGCAATAAGGCGCTCGACGCGTTGGTTGTCTAATTTATCAAAAATATCGTCTAGGAGCAAAACGGGTTTTTGACCTTTGTGCTGTTTGAGCCAGTCGAACTGCGATAGGCGCAGCGCAATGATAAACGATTTTTGTTGCCCTTGAGATCCGAATTTTTTAACCGGATGGCCTTTGATACTAAATAAGAGGTCGTCTTTGTGGATACCGACGTTGGTGTATTGGGTAATGGCATCTTTTTTTGCGGAAGATGCCAAAAGGGTGGTAAAATCGGCATCGGAAAGTTGGCTGCGGTAACTGATATCGACTTCTTCGGCATTTTGGCCAATTTCTGCATAAAAACG
The DNA here is from genome assembly GCA_964540625.1 of uncultured Lishizhenia sp. Taxonomy (GTDB): domain Bacteria; phylum Bacteroidota; class Bacteroidia; order Flavobacteriales_D; family Crocinitomicaceae; genus UBA952. Next base: position 7,253 of record CAZINO010000071.1, read on the forward strand.
CTTGAAAACCGGAATAAACTCAGCTAAAAACGCCTTGCGCTGGGCATGAATGTATTGGCCGCACGGAACCAACTGGGCATCCCAAACTTCGATGGCGTCAGGGTCAAACAAACGGTGCTCGTGCATATTGCGCAATAGTGCATGGCGTTGCTCCAATAAACGCGCGTAACGCTGGATTTCTTCGAGGTATTTTTTGTCGAGTTGAGATAAAATGCCGTCCATCCATTTGCGGCGCAAGTCAGAGCCTTCGGCGATGAGATCGCCGTCGTAGGGTGAAATAAAAACGACCGGAAGCTTACCTATATGAGCCGTGAGCTTGTCATAGGCTTTTTTGTTCCATTTGATTTGCTTTTTGACACCTGCTTTATAGGCAACCTGAACATCGTGTTGTTTTTGGTCGAGTTGCCACTGACCAGCAATAGAAAAAAAGGTCTGCTCAAAGCGCAGGTTATGACGGTCATTGACATTCAGGTAGCTTTTGCACATACTGAGGTAGTACACCGCATCTAGGATATTGGTTTTGCCAGCGCCATTTGGACCTACAATTCCGTTGATGCCCGGCACGAAGTCGAGCTCGAGGTCGGGGTAGTTCTTGTAATTGACTAAATGTAGATGGGCTAAATGCACCTAACAAAGATACAGAATAACTACCTTTGGGCTGTGTCAAAAACGCAAATAATCCAGGCGCATATCGCCCTACTCGTCGTCAATCTGCTTTACGGTGCCAACCACGTCTTGGCCAAAGGCGTCATGCCTCAATATTTAGACCCAACTACTTTTATTTTATTGCGGGTCAGCGGTGCTGTAGCCTTGTTTTGGCTGCTTTTGCTTTTTCAAAAACGGAAGCCTATAGACCGCTCCGATTATTGGCGCTTTGCTGCGGCGGGGCTTTTTGGGGTTGCGGTCAATCAGCTTTTCTTTTTTCATGGACTCAATTTATCAACGGCGCTGAATGC
>CAZINO010000071.1:8308-12093 GCA_964540625.1 uncultured Lishizhenia sp.
TTGACACAAGTCAATTGGATTGACATCCCTACCTCGGTGTGGTACAAAATTATTTACGTCATTGTAGGCGTCACTTTTCTCACTTATTTACTGACCATTTTTGGGCTCAAATATGTCAGCGCCACCGTTTCTGCAGCATACATTTACACCCAACCCATAATGGTGATCCTTTTCACCCTCTTATTTGCGGCATTGGGCTGGTCCGCCAACTATACCAACACCATTACATTAGAACGCCTATTGTATATGTTGCTTATTTTTATGGGTGTTTATTTGGTCTCTTTTCATAAATCTAAACGATGAAACGATTTATCTTACTTCTTCTCTTTTGTAATTGTACTTGGTTACTGGCACAAAAACCTGCACTCGACTTCAAAGCGTATGACACCTGGAAACGCCTCGAAAAAGAACAAATTTCAAATAAGGGGCAAATCATAAGCTACGAACTCACGGTATTAAAAGGAAACCCTGCCTTGCATTTCTACTTTGCAGCTACTCAAAAACACGACTCTATTGAATGTGCTAGCGGTGCATTGCTCGCAACTGACGAAAGCTTCGTCGCTTGGAAACGAAGCCCAGACTACGATAGCTTGCGCAAACTTGAACTCGATAAAGTCGATAAAAAGAAATGGCCCAAAGATTCCTTATTCATTTACCATTTGGCCCAAGACACGCTTTTCAAGTTCGATAAACTCAAACAAGTACAACAAGCTGAAGAAGCACCTGTTTTGGCTTTTCTACAGGAGTTCAGCCCCAAAAAAATAGAAAAAGTCGAGCCCAAAAAATGGGAGAAATACTGCTTTTGGAAAAAACCAACGCCCGAACCAAAAGTAAATCCGTTCAAGACCGAAGGGCACCGATTGTTTGTCTATACTTCTGGTCAACCAGATTTCCCGTATCTGGATAGCATTACCCAATTTGCCCTGAGCCCCGACGGTTCCAAAATTGCGGTAGTCAAACAGCGCAAAATGAAATTAGATTCCATGCAAGTGCGCATCTACCAGACCTCCGACCTTAAATTGCTCAAGGAATTCGAAGCACAGCCCTTGGTATCTGACCTCGCTTGGAGCCCAAACAACCAACAGCTCGTCTTTTTATATAGTACCGATACCGCAAAAGTCAAAAACTTGCAACTCACGCTTTTTGACTTAGCGCAGCTCAAGACCACCAATTTCGGTGACTCCACTGATTTTGACCTCAGTTCAGACGGCAGGTACCAAGCGCTTGCAACAGGGCGTAAACCAACATTTAGCGACGACAGCCAGCTTCTCTATTTTGCGATTGTCCCACGCGAAAAAGTAAGCAAGGATACTTTGCTCGAGCGCGAAAAAGTCAACCTCGACATCTGGCACTACCAAGATTTAGAAATTCAGCCGCAACAACTCCTTAAAAAAGACCAAGACCTCAAACGGGGCACCCTTCACGTTTATCACCTGCAAACCGAACGCTTAGTTGCACTCGAAAACGACACCCTGCGCGTCAATATCGACAAGCAAATGAAAGCGCCTTTTCTGATCGCGCGCAATCCGGACCCGTACTTAATTGAAGCCCAATGGAAAGCGCCTTCCAAGAGCGACTACTACCGTATCGATTTAGAAAGCGGCAAAACGGTTTTACTGGGCAAAGGATGGGCGCACACCAGCGAACTCTCTGCCGATGGGCGCTACTTTACGTATTATTTAGCCGAAGGACAAAAATGGATGTTGTTGGACATCGAAAAGCAACAGCACACTTGCATGAATTGCAGCCGCAAAGACATCATTTGGCAAGAGGACCTCAATGGCCAACCCATGGAGGCCGGGCCTGTAGGTTATTTGGGCTTTACTAAAAATGCCAAAGAAGTTTGTTTTCAGTCTGAATACGATATCTGGAGCTACGATATCGCAGCAAAAACGTTGAAGAGTATTTCAAATGGAAGCGCCACCAGAGACAAAATAGAATTTCGTTTTGAGCGCAACCACCGCGACTCCGCCTTTTTAGACTTAAAAGATGGATACTTCATTGGGCTTCGCAAAGCGGATAAAAAAGAGAGCCTCTACTATTACAAGGAAGATGGGCTGAGCAAAGCTTTTGAAATTCCTTACCGTATTTCATCGGTTCAAAAAGCGACAAATGCAGATCAAACGCTCATCCGGATCATGAACGTGAGTACCTACCCCGACCTCTGGTTGCTTCCGGACTACAACTACGACAACGCCAAGCGTATTTCAGTAGCCAATCCGCAGCAAAGTACTTACAATTGGGCTACGGTCGAAACCGTCAAATGGACAGCCTACGATGGGCAACAATTAGAGGGCTTGCTCTACAAACCCGAAAACTACGACCCAAACAAAAAATACCCGTTGTTATTCTATTACTACGAACTCAATTCGGACAACCTACACAACTATCAGGCGCCGAAGCCTTCGGCGAGCATCATTAACCCCACCGAATACGCAAGCGGTGGTTACTTGGTATTTATTCCGGACATCCGCTACCAACCGGGCAAGCCAGCACAAGGCGCCTACAACTCCATTATGAGTGCTGCAGACTACCTCATCAAGAACTTTCCGGTAGACGAAAAACGCATGGGCTTGCAGGGGCAAAGCTGGGGTGGTTACCAAAGTGCCATGCTCATTACCATGACCCCGCGCTTTGCCGCAGCCATGGCCGGCGCGCCAGTGAGCAACATGTTTTCGGCTTATGGTGGCATTCGTTGGGGCAGCGGCCTCAACAGACAATTTCAGTACGAGAGCACGCAAAGCCGCATTGGTGCTACTATTTGGGAAAAACCCGAGTTATACCTCGAAAATTCACCTTTGTTCCATTTGCCTAAAGTGCAAACACCGCTATTGATCATGGCCAACGACAAAGATGGCGCCGTGCCGTGGTATCAGGGAATTGAACTCTACAATGGCTTGCGCAGACTTGGCAAGCCCTGCTGGATGCTCAATTACAACGAAGACGACCACAACCTCACCAAATTGGCCAACAAATACGATTTATCGATACGCATGCGCCAATTTTTTGACCACTATCTGATGGATGCACCCGCTCCAAAATGGATGACCGATGGACGACCCGCTACCCTTAAAGACAAAACCTTGCTTTATGAATAATATCCAAAAATTACTGCGCGTACTTTTGGCGCTCGAGTTATTGGTTATTGTTTATTTCTCTTTAAAAAGCCCACAAGGCGGGGTCAATGTGCAGCTCAATGACAAACTGGGTCATTTTATAGGTTATGGCGTACTGAGCCTTAATACCTTTTTGGTTTTTGGATTTAAACCCCTTAGAAAAGGAATCCTCTTCGTGATGGGATTGGTCGGGATGGGCGCAATGCTAGAAGGACTTCAAGGATTGGTGCCAGGGCGCGAGGTATCGGGGTTGGATATTGTTGCCAATTCAATAGGCATTGCCATTGGCACAGGCTTATATTTGCTGCGAAAGAGGGTTCAGTCTAAAGCAAAGATGTCTTGAACGCCAAACCAACGGTTGACCACAAAGCCTTCGGCATAATTGTAGCCAGCAGGCCTGCCCATTTCGAGCATACGGCCTTTTAAAAAATCAAAGAAAAGCTCGCCGGATATGGGGGTGGTTGGCTCTGCCGAATTTGGATCAAAAAACTGGGTTTTATAGGCTTTAATGGCTTCAATTTTTTGTGTCACAAAAGGGCTGACGTCCTGAACAAATGACGGAATCTGATGGTAATCTTGGATGTAATGCAACACTAACCTTGGACGATAAGCAGTTTGTTCTTGGCCTTGATGCGTCGTATGAATTTTGCGCAAACCCGCAAGAAAACA
>CAZINO010000072.1:0-8184 GCA_964540625.1 uncultured Lishizhenia sp.
GTCTGGGAACGCAGACATGGCCGTTGGAGACCACTTAGAAACCTCGGCAGCATAAGGATCGTTGGCTGCGGCAGTTTGCCAGTTGTTTACCCATTGGTAGATGCTGCCATCTTTTGCTCCACCAGCTGCCCACTTTGCTCTAACTCCGGCTAATTTGGGCCCTGTAGAGTTTTTGTGTGGCATGTGACAAGTGGCACATTTGGCCTTAAATAGGCCTTCTCCTTGCGCAGAAGCAAAATTTGAGAAAACAGCAAAGCTGAAAATTAGCGAGGCAAAAGCCAGGGATTTGATGCGCTTAAGCGACTGAATGTTAGATATTTCCATGTAAAAAATTACTAATTCACTCTTTAAAAATATGCGGAAAACCCGCTTTTTATCGGCAGCAAAATTAAGGGAATCAATACATTTTATGACATTTTCATGACAAAAAATAATTAATGTATGTTAATTTAAAATGAATCTAAATAAGCATTTTGAATTCCTTAAAATTCTCAGTTACTTTGTGCTCATGAAAGGATTTATTACCATCGGATTTATCGGCTTATTCTACAGCCAATTAGCTGCACAAATTCAGGTAATTGCCGATCCGCGCATCGACCAAAAGGTAGCAGCAAAGAGTAGCAAGCAGATGCCAGGATACAGGGTTCAGCTGTGTTTTGACTCGGATAAAGCACTTATCGATCAGACGCGGGCGCAATTCGTTGCTGCTTATCCGAAAATCGATACCTATGTGCGCTTTGAGGCACCTAATTTCAATTTAATGGTTGGTGATTTTCGTACACAAAAAGAAGCGGAAGAATTGGTAGAACGCATTCGTGGACGCTATCCGCTCACCATTGTGCACAAAGAACAAATCAACTTGCCGCGCATCGATTAATGCCAGCATTTCGCTCGATTAAAAAAGCGACCTTTATTCAAAGTGTTTCCACCCCTGTGCGCGCAGGGTCACTGCAGCACCAGATTTATCGATAAAATAAGTGCCGTCTGCTACGTTTGTCATGTGACCTATTATAGAAAAGTTCGGATTCGACTGAATGAGCTCAACATCTTTTTGGTCAATTGTAAACAACAATTCGTAGTCTTCGCCACCATTTAATGCACACATGCTCGGGTCTAGATTGAAATCAATAGCCACCATTGAAGTTTTGGCATCAATGGGCATCTTTTCATCGTATAAATGACAACCCACATTGCTGGCCTTACAAATATGCAAGATTTCACTGGCCAAGCCATCGGATATATCTATCATCGAAGTTGGTTTAACCCCTAATTCTTTGAGCATTTTTACGACATCTAGTCGGGCTTGTGGCTTGAGTTGTCGTTGCAATATATAATCGTGGCCATCTAGATCAGGCTGGATATTCGGGTTGGCTTTAAAAACTTCTTTTTCTCGTTCCAACACCTGAAGGCCCATGTAAGCTCCACCTAAATCACCGGACACCACAAGTAAATCGTATTCTTTTGCGCCAGAACGGTAACAAATTTGATCTTTAGGCGCAGTTCCAAGCGCCGTAATGCTGATCACGAGTCCGCTCTGAGATGACGTGGTATCTCCTCCAATTAAATCGACGTTATAGTCTGCGCACGCCGCTTTCATTCCGGCGTAGAGTTCTTCTAAGGCTTCTACAGAAAATCGATTTGAAACAGCCAGTGCAACCGTAATTTGTTTGGGAATGGCATTCATGGCGCAGATATCCGAAACATTTATGGCGACGGCTTTATAGCCCAAATGCTTGAGCGGCATGTAGGTCAGGTCAAAATGCACACCTTCAGACAATAAATCGGTCGTGACAACCTGGCAAAGTTCATTGCCTATAGCGATAACAGCGGCGTCATCGCCAATTCCAAGCAGCGTTTCGGGATGTTCTGTTTGAATATCTTTGGTGAGGTGTTCGATCAGGCCGAATTCACCTAGATCTGCTAATTCGGTGCGTTTGTCGTTCATTGCTTGAATTTTGAGCAAAGTTAACTAAATAAAAAAAGCCTCCGATGTGGAGGCTTTTGTTGGCCCACTAGGGCTCGAACCTAGACTCTTCTGAACCAAAATCAGACGTGTTGCCAGTTACACCATGGGCCAATAAACGTGCATCTTTCAATGCGAGTGCAAAGTTAATAAGTTTTTTCTTCTCGACAAATACGCAGATAAAAAAATTTTAGGCCGATTATTCTTAAATTCGCGTTTACTTATTTACTATTAAATCGCGCTCATGACTTACTCAAAATGGAACACGTACCTTGGTTGGCTCATCTTTGCTATTGCCTCGGCTGTATACCTCATGACCATAGAATCCACCGCAAGTCTCTGGGACTGTGGTGAATACATAACTGCAGCATACAAACTTGAAGTTGGTCACCCGCCCGGCGCTCCATTGTTTATGGTGCTAGGTCGCTTGTTTTCTTTCTTTGCCGCTCCAGAAAATGTAGCAGTTTACATCAATGCGCTCTCGGCCATTTCTAGCTCCTTGACCATTTTATTCATGTTCTGGTCTTTGACACTTTTGATCAAAAAAATCGTTCTCAAACAAGGTGATAGCCTCACTGGCGGAAATCAGATTGCTATTTTCAGCGCTGCTGCCATTGGCGCTTTGGCCTACACTTTCTCTGACTCTTTTTGGTTTTCTGCAGTAGAGGGTGAGGTATATGCCATGGCGTCCTTGTTTACAGCTGTCATCTTTTGGGCTATTCTCAAATGGGACGAAGAAATGGAGCTAACCCAACACGGCTCTAAACTTTCAGATTTGAGACCTAATCGTTGGCTTTTGCTCATCTTTTTCATGCTAGGCCTCGCTATCGGGGTTCACTTGCTCGGTATTTTGGTCGTGCCTGCAATTGGCTACACCATTTACTTTAGAACCCGAGAAGAAGTCAATATCAAAGGCTTGTTGCTTACAGGAATGATCTCGGTGCTTGCGCTTGGTTTCATTCAAGAAGCGATCATCCCAGGCAGTATTGCCATGGCCTCTAATTTCGAAGTTTCTTTTGTCAACAGTTTGGGCTTGCCATTCTACAGCGGAACTATCTTCTTTTTCGTGCTCTTAGTTGCAGCATGCCTTTATGTGGTGCGCTATGCCCACAAAACTGGCAAAACCATACTTTATAATGCCATGATGGGTCTTGTGATGCTCTTGATTGGTTATGGTTCTTTTGCCGTCATTGTTATTCGTTCCAACGCAAACACGCCACTTGACGAAAATGACCCTGAAAATTTAGTTACCCTCCACTCTTATCTCAAGCGCGAACAATATGGTTCTGCCCCGATACTTTCGGGCCCCTACTGGAATTCGTTGCGGAATGGAGAAGAAATGACCCAAGACGGACCCAAAATCTTAGATCGATCTGCTTGGAAAAACCTATCTGCTTATTACCTACGCAGATTTGTTGTTACAGAAAATGACATCGAAGTAAAAGCTTTTGCTACCGAAAAAGAAGCCCAAAATTGGATACGTAATAACAAAGGTGCGTACAGCATCGAAGAGAAATACTACGAAAGCAACGCCAGCATCCGAGAAAATGCTGTTGCCACTTATGCTCAAACGACCTTCTTCCCACGCATGTACAACGGTGAAGGCAGTTCGGCTGGTCTGCACAAACAACTCTATGCCAAATGGTCTGGTTACGATGAAAACGACGGCGCGAGTACAGAAATTGGTCGCGATGGCAAAAGACTCCCCACTTTTGGCGAAAACCTGACCTATTTCTTCCGCTACCAAGTCAATTGGATGTATATCCGTTATTTTATGTGGAACTTTGCAGGACGCCAAAATGACCTGCAAGGCCATGGCGACAACATGCACGGCAACTGGATATCCGGAATTTCTTTCCTAGACGAAGCACGCCTTGGCAGTCAAGAGCACGCTCCATATTTTACAACGAATAACCCAGGACGCAATACCTATTTTATGTTGCCGCTCATTTTGGCACTCATCGGCTTGGTTTTCCACTACCGTAAAACACCAAAAGATGCATTCATTATAACGCTGGCTTTTATTTTTACTGGTCTGGCAATTGTTGTTTACCTCAATCAAAAACCATACGAACCACGTGAGCGCGACTACGCCTATTCTGGATCTTTCTATTTCTTCGCAATGTGGATTGGAATTGGTGTTTATGCCATTTACGATTTGCTTAAGAAATACCTCGCCGACAGTAATGTGCGCGCCGGTATTGCAACTGTACTCGGTCTCATCGTGCCGGTTCTTATGGGAATCCAAAACTGGGATGACCACGACCGCAGTGGCAAGACCAGTGCCCGAGACCTGGCTCATAACTACTTGGAATCTTGTGGTAAAAATGGCATCCTATTTACCAACGGCGATAACGATACCTTCCCGCTTTGGTATCTACAAGAAGTAGAAGGTAAGCGAACAGATGTGCGTGTTTGTAATTTGTCTTTAATGGGTACAGACTGGTATACCAACCAGATGAAGCTCAAGACTTATGCATCTGATCCGCTACCCATTAAGTTTAGAGAAGATCAAATTCTGATGTATGCCGGCAACACCGACCAAATTTACTTCATGCCGCTCTTGCAACTTTTCTCTCAGAATCCGTCTGATACACTGATTAAAAAGGTTTTGAACTTACGCCTCAAGCACAACCCGTCAGAGGCAAAAATGGCAGCTGGATATTTTGACCAGCGCGCACGCGTCATTTTTGCTGACGTCCTTGCAAAAACCCCAGAAGCAGAAGCGCTAAAAGCGCAAATTGCCAGCACAGACTCCACCAACATGATTGCTGCTACCATTGACAAATACCAAAAAGTATTCAGCTTATATGAGGCGGCACGCAATGGTCAAGTTGAATTTAAAAACAACAGCGCGCAAGACTTACAAGACTTACTCGATCAATTTGAGCGCATTTGGTCAGCCGTTGATTTCTCAGAGGCCATGGCGTTTGTTCGCGACGATGCCAACATGATCACCGACGAACAAAACAAATTCAGCTTCTTCCCATCAACGAAGTTTGCCTTGAAGGTAAATAAAGCCAATGCCCTCAAGTCCGGCGTTTTGAGTGCAAAAACCAAAGCGGCCAATATCGTTGATGAAATCGTTTTTGAATTCGACCCAGAACGCAATCAAGCGCTTTCCAGAGAAGAAGTCATGATGATGGACGTGGTAGCTAATAATAATTGGGAGCGTGGGATTTATTTCTCAAGTAACCGTGGCTCTAGCTTCTCTATCGCACTCTTGAGCGCTGGCTTCATCAAACAAGTCGGGATGGCTTATGCCCTTTCTCCAGTCAAACAAGAGCCCATGCTTATGGATGTTAACCTAATGGAGAAAAACATGTTAGAACGCTACATTTTTGGCGATATGGCCAATCCAAATGTACTCACTGACTACTACGCCAGAAGACACACCATACAGTACCGCTCTAATTTCTTATTACTTGCCGAACAACTTTATTCACTTGGACGCAAAGCCGAGGCTATAAAAGTACTTGACCGCTCCATGCAACTGATGCCAGTTGAAACAGTTATGGACTACGGTGATATCAACCCCGTCGATCCATTCAACTCGCTTAACTACAATAAAGCGCACAACCAATTCTCCTATCAAGGACAGGAAATCAGGCCACTGAATGCCGGTATTCTACATGAATTCGTTCAGCTGTACTACCTATTGGGTCAAAACAAAAAAGCTGAAGCGCTGGGTCAAAAAATCCTAGATAATTATAAAACAGTCATCGGCTATTTTGAACACAGCACAGTAGAATTTGCCGGAAACGCAGACAACGCAGAAGATTTAATTGCGGTGGCAGATGCCATGCTCAAGATGCGTACAAGCTTTAAGGAGCAATCGGGCAAGAGTGCAAAAGCCAGTGCTTTCAGCAAAGACCTCGAACGCACCATTCAAGGACTCTATAAAAAAGTATTACCGCGCATTTACACTGGTTTGGAACAAGCTGCCAACGAAAACGGAGAAATGGGAATGGGTGAAGGCGCCTATTCAAGCCAACTCTTAAACCTTCAAACCTATATGGGTGCGCTTGCAGAACACCACGGCTTGATCAAAGCACCAGTGGTGAACAGGCAACTTGCACCCACTGCACCTGCCCCGGAAAGCATTGACATGAATGCCTTACCAGCGCCCGGCCAGGCACAAGACACCAACCGCATGATGCAGTAACACATGCGGTACTTTTTCCAACATCTACTCGAAGAATTTCAGTTACCACTGAAAAATCCGGTGTTGGTATTTTCTATCTTGTTATTTATCATTTTGCTCTCGCCTATTGTGCTACGCAAAATGAAGATTCCTGGCATCATCGGACTCATTCTTTCCGGTGTATTGATTGGCCCGCATGGTTTAGGCTTGATAGGTGCACGCGCTATGGAAGCCGAGGGAAGTATCAAGCTCTTTTCGACGATCGGTTTGCTCTACATTATGTTTATGGCCGGCCTAGAACTCGATTTACGGCAATTCAAACGCTATTTTAACAAAAGTATTGGTTTTGGATTTCTCACCTTTATCATTCCGCTATCCTTAGGGTATCCGCTTTGTACAGAGGTGCTGCATTTATCGCCGTTGGCTGCACTACTCACCGCTAGTATGTTTTCTACCCATACGCTAGTTGCTTATCCTATTGTCAGCAAATTTGGGCTTACCAAGCACCCAGCCGTTGCTATTACAGTGGGCGGCACCATTCTGACCGACACCGCAGTATTGATTATCTTGGCAATTATTTCCAGCGCCACTGAAGGAGATCTGGATCTGAGTTTTTGGATCCGGCTACTTACCTCTCTTCTCATGTTCTCTTTGATCATGTTTTTGATCATTCCAAGAGTATCAAGATGGTTTTTCAGCAAATTGGACAGCGAGAAAACCTCTCAATATATATTTGTACTGTCTGTTGTTTTCTTTGCCGCTTTCTTGGCAGAGGTTGCAGGTGTAGAACACATTATAGGTGCATTTGTGGCCGGACTTGTGCTCAACAAACTGATTCCGCATCATTCTACTCTCATGAATCGGATTGACTTCATTGGCAATTCGCTCTTCATTCCATTCTTTCTGATTTTTGTAGGAATGGTTGTGGACTACAAAGCCTTTTTTCAAGGTTCATGGCCATTGTTTATTGCGGCCGTGCTTACCTCTTTTGCGATCTTTTCCAAATGGCTTGCCGCATTTGCCACGCAACTCATTTTCAAACTGAGCGCAAACGAGCGCCAAATGATTTTTGGCCTCAGTACTGCACACGCCGCCGCAACCCTCGCCATAATTATGGTAGGTTACAACGATGGCAATGGGATTCTGAGTCTAAATATTGTGAACGGGACGGTATTACTTATATTATTTACGAGCATGACCTCCTCCTTCGTTACAGAAAATACAGGAAAACGCTTGCTTCTAGATCTTTCTGAAAATAGCGATCTCGAAGAAAACGAAATGCGCTTAAGGAACAAACATTTGGTTGTTTCTATGAACGAACTCAAAGGCAACGAGCGACTGCTCGATTTCGCATTAATGGTTTCCGATCCACAAGTGATCAACCCCATTTCTGTAGTGAGCGTTTACCCCGACAACGAAAATGCCGAACGCATGATTCGAAAGTCCAGAAAATCACTTGAAGAAATTGTGAAACATTATTCGGGCCACGAAGCCAAACTGAATACCATCGCCACAATTGACCACAATTTATCGTCCGGAATCTCAAGGGTGTCCAAAGAACTCGTGGCTGATATCGTACTCGTAAATGACTCCCGCGATATAAATCTGATCAAACGAATGGTTGGCGACGACCGTGAACACCTACTTGCCACTTGCGAAAAAACCGTATTCTTTTGTTCCTTAACCAGACCGAGCGTAGACTACGAGCGCATAGTTATTGTTGCCCCACTACTTGCTGAATTGGAGCAGACGTTTATTTTATGGTCAGAGCGCATTCTTCGTCTAGGTAAAGAGCTCAAAATTCCAGTTGTACTTTACGGTGGCTCAAGCACACATGAACGTCTTGAAAAAGTAGCCATCGCCAATAAAATTGATTCAGAAATTAGCCTTCAAGAACTTACCAGTCTAGATACTTTTTATCCCACATTTCAAAAAAGAAACAGCGATTTGATCGTCTTAGTCTCTTGTAGAACGGGTAGTGTTTCTTTTGATTCACAAATGGAAATTGTGGTTCAAAATGTAGAGGTCGCATTTGATAAAAACGACTACCTTTTGATATATCCTGGCTCTGTGGGCA
>CAZINO010000072.1:8284-12045 GCA_964540625.1 uncultured Lishizhenia sp.
GAGGTCGCATTTGATAAAAACGACTACCTTTTGATATATCCTGGCTCTGTGGGCAATGACCCTGCCTTCTCTAACTATGACGACATCAATGCGGCACCGCTTGTGGCGGGGGTAGAAACCATCCAAAAGATCAGCCGAGAAGTTGGAAGCATCTTTCGGAAAAACAAATAAAGCTGTTCATTAAATTGAAAAAAAGTAAATCAGCATATTGGCTCTATTTCCTCGGTGCTTACGTCATCATTCAATTTATTTGGTGGGGTTACCACCTCATTCAACTCAGTGCCAATCTCCCTCAAGAAGACGCCCAGCTCTCCAAACGCATCGGTATGGTTTTTGGCGAAGGTGCTGTGTTTTTATTGATCCTCTCATTTGGTATTTACCGTATCAGAAAATCCATCTCGAAAGAAATGGCATTTCAACAGCAACAGCAAAACTTCCTCTTAACAATAACACACGAACTAAAGACCCCAATTGCAGCACTCAAATTATATATACAAACACTACAAAAACACAACTTACCTGACGATAAAAAACAAAGTATTCTCAAAGGTGCTTTGGATGAAAACGAGCGCTTGAGTCAGTTAATTGAAAATATTTTGAATGCCTCAAAAGCAGAAAATAAGCAATTTCAACTTCAAAAACAAGCCATTGAAATCGTCGGATTTTGTCAAGAAATTATTGAGCGTTACCGCGCAAGATATCACCACGATGTACTGGCTTTAAGTGCGCCAAATAAACTCATTTGCCATGCCGATCAGCAGATGCTCGAGGCCATCTTAGTTAACCTCATTGAAAATGCGCTCAAATATGGCGGTACGGCGCAACAAATTCAAATTGCAATCGAACAACTCGACCGTTTAGTTGCGATCAAAATTTCGGATGAAGGCCCTGGTATAGAGGTAAATGAACAACCGCACATTTTCGAAAAGTTCTACCGTGTGGGGTCCGAAGAAATCCGCAAAAAAGCAGGCAGTGGCCTGGGCTTATTCATTGTGTCCGAATACGTGCGCTTACACAACGGAAGTATTCGCTATTTAGACAACAAACCAAAAGGAAGCATTTTTGAAATTATACTGCCCATATGAATAAAAAAACAGGACTTGTTATTCTCGATGGTTGGGGACTCGGTGACCATACCGCAGCCGACGCTATTTTTAACGCCAAAACACCTTTTTTTGACGCATTAATGCAGCGATATCCAAATGCCACCCTGCAAACCTCCGGAGAAGCAGTGGGCTTGCCTGACGGGCAAATGGGAAATTCCGAAGTAGGGCATTTGAATATTGGCGCTGGGCGTGTCGTTTACCAAGAACTCACGCGCATTAACAAAAGCATCCGAGATGGTGAACTTGCCACTAACCCTGTTCTGCTCGACGCTTTTCAAAAGGCATTGAATCCGCAAACACGATTGCATTTCATCGGATTGGTATCAGATGGGGGTGTCCATAGCGCCCAAGCGCACTTGCATGCATTATGCCACTTGGCAAATACAGCAGGGATAGGTCAATTTTTCATTCATGCTATTACTGATGGCCGAGATTGTGACCCAAAAAGTGGTTTAGGCTTCATTTCTCAACTTGAAAACGAACTCGAGCCCCTCAATGGCAAAATTGCGAGTATCATTGGTAGATACTACGCAATGGACCGCGATAATCGTTGGGAACGCATTGCCAAAGCCTATCACCTTATGGTCAACGGCTCGGGTCAACCAATGTCAAGTGCGCGTGCTGTTATGTCTGCTTCTTATGAAGCTGGCGTCACTGATGAATTTATTCTACCCCACCTCATTGATGCCGATGGCTGTATCAAAGAAAATGACGTTGTTGTCTTCTTTAATTTTAGAACAGATCGTCCAAGAGAGCTGACAACAGCGCTTACACAAGAGGCTTTCCCAGATCAAGATATGAGGCCGCTTCGTCTACATTTTTACACCATGACCAACTATGATGAGCGGTACAAAAACATAAAAGTATTATTTGAAAAAGACCAACTGCAGCAAACACTTGGTGAAGTAGTAGCTTCTGCCGGACTTAGTCAAGTACGCATCGCCGAAACTGAAAAATACCCACACGTTACCTTCTTTTTTAATGGTGGACGCGAAACGGCATTTAAAAATGAAGAGCGCATCTTAGTTGCTTCACCAAAAGTAGCCACCTATGACCTCCAACCTGAAATGAGTGCGCCTGGAGTAGCTGACGCCCTTATTGCGCATATGGAAAACAAGCAACCCGACTTCATCTGCTTAAATTTTGCTAACCCTGATATGGTTGGGCACACAGGTGTATATGATGCCATTATCAAAGCGGTAGAAACCGTGGACACACAATTACAAAAAGTGCTTGAAAAAGGGCTTGCTTTGGGGTATGATTTCATCGTTATCGCTGATCACGGCAACGCCGATGTAGCTTTCAACCCAGACGGCAGTCCAAATACGGCACACAGCCTCAACCCTGTTCCAATCATTTGGGTTCAAAACAACGCAACGCAAGCCGTCTTGAACCATGGTATCCTTGCCGATGTGGCACCAACCATTCTCAAACTGATGGGACTCACTTGCCCTCCTGAAATGACCGGTAAAAGCTTACTCTAAAATTACGCCACGCGCATTCAATTGCGCGATGAACTCAAACTTTTCAGGGTTTAAAGTGCCTGCTTCAAAAACAAAACGTTTATCAAACATAGTTTCATGCACCCAGAAACTGACCCAAAACTCATTGTTGAGTTGAAATAAATCAGGCATCATAGGTTCTATTCTAGCCGCTTCACCTGGCATCATGACTTCGATGCCTTTTCGTAAGGTTGATGTAGTAATTTGCTCGCCAGTTACAGGGTCTTGACCATAACCGTTTGAGGCGACAATAATCCCCTCCATGATGTCATCTCGGTTATTGATTAAATAAACAATATACTCTGGCTCAGCGCCTTCGATGGGTAGTTCTACTAATGCCAATGCGACATGCTCTACTTTAGGGCCTAATAATTCCTCTCTCATTGTTTTTGATTAGCTGATTTGCTGCGCGTCAAAGTTAAACACTGTCGCCATTTGCTGGCAAAGAATCTCCTTAACTTTTTGTAAATCGACTGGTTTACCTAATTCTTTTGACATAGAGGTGACCGCTTTATCTTGAATACCGCAAGGGACAATATTCCCAAAATAAGCTAAATTGGGGTCAACATTCAATGCGATTCCATGCATAGTTACCCAACGAGAACACTTCACCCCCATTGCGCATATTTTTCTAGCGTTTGGTCGCTCGGCATCTAGCCAAACACCAGTAAGTCCATCGTATCTGGTGGCTTCAATTCCAAAATGTGCCAAGGTAAGGATTACCGCTTCTTCCAAATAACGCATGTATTTGTGAATATCCGTAAAAAATTGTTCGAGGTCTAAAATGGGGTACATCACTAATTGACCTGGGCCATGATAAGTAATGTCTCCTCCTCTATTGATTTTATAAAATTGTGCCTCTATCTGATCTAGGTGATTTTGATCTAACAATAGATTGGATTCAGCGCCACTTTTACCCAAAGTATAGACATGCGGGTGCTCACAAAACAACAAGTACTGCGCCGGCAATACAGCTGTATCATTTTTGCGGTTTTCTATTTTAATATCAACCGCTTGTTTGAGTAAGTCTTCTTGGAAATCCCAAGCTTTTTTATAATCAATTAGACCAAGATCTTGGACCTTGACAATAGGTAGATGCATTATCTCAGTACATTGACATGACCCGCTATGGTTCGGGTCACCATTTTGTTAT
>CAZINO010000073.1:0-11570 GCA_964540625.1 uncultured Lishizhenia sp.
CGAGAGAGTATTATTATAATTGATAATACTTCTTCATGTAACTGTGACGTTTTACCTATGGCCAGGCAGAATTTCTCCTTAGACATAGAAACTTATAAGTTACATTTATTATCTTTGTATGAAGATTAGAGAGGTTGTTACCTATGGAAATTACTTTCAAGATTTTTTAGAGGCTTTACCAGTAAAGGTTCAAAATAAGATTTTTAAAATCATAGAAGCTGTCGAGATTCTAGAAAGAGTGCCGCAGCAATATTTAAAATCTATTTCAGGTGCTAAAGGATTATTTGAAGTAAGAATCCAACTTGGTTCAGATATTTGGAGGGTATTTTGTTTTTTTGAAAATGAACGCCTCGTAATATTACTGAATGGGTTTGTAAAAAAAACACAAAAAACGCCGAAGAAGGAAATAAAATTGGCAATGGATTTAATGAAACGATACTATCATGACAAATCAAGAAAATAAAATAATTTCCTGGAATCAAATTAAGGATAAAGTTTACGGTCAGGAAGGTACTCAAAGAAGAGACGACCTTGAACGTGAATTTGAGTCATTTAAGATTGGATTATTACTTCGTAAGGCCCGGGAGGAGAAAATGCTCACTCAAGAACAACTGGCTCAATTGGTTGAAAAGAAAAGAACATTTATTTCTCGCCTCGAAAACGATGGGAGCAATATGACGCTCAAAACACTCTTTGAAATAGTCGAAAAAGGTTTAGGTGGCAAAGTTCAAATTTCCATTCAATTCGATTAATTTCGCATTGAATCGATTCATGGGCCTGCTATATACCTTATCCATTTTTTGCTACCAATTGCTTTTGAAATTGGTGGCGCTGTGGCACCCGAAAGCCAAGTTGTTGGTACAAGGCCGAAAAGAAACCTTTGAAATTTTAGCACAACTTCCTCGAACAAGGAACAAACGCTTCTGGTTTCATTGCGCTTCTCTCGGAGAATACGACATGGCACTGCCGCTTATCGAGGCTTGTGTGGCCGCTGACCCGCAGCTAGAAGTTGTGGTTAGTTTTTATTCGCCGTCGGGCATGCAGCATTATCATAAGCGGGGTTTTGTGCCGCATGCAGTGTTTTATCTGCCGGCCGATTTACCTGCTTCGATGGCGCGCTTGGTTCAACAGGTGGGTGCCACGCGACTATACTTATTGAAATATGAATTCTGGCCTCATTTATTGCGTGCTGCTCAAAACGCAAGTATGGAGGTCTGTTCGGTGGCTACTTTGTTGCGCCCTTCGCAAGTGTATTTCAAGTGGTACGGCGGGTTTTTTAGAAAAGCGTTGCAGCGCGTGAGCTATTTTGGGGTACAAAATGAAGCGACCCAAAATTTATTGCTTCGGGCGGGTATAGCCGCTACTAAAATAGAACTACTCGGCGACTTGCGCTTTAATAGAGTACTTGCAGCCAAAGCCAAAGCACAGGCCAATCCAATTATTGCGGAATTCGCCAAAGGCCAGAAACTCCTTGTTTTAGGGAGCAGTTGGCCCCAAGAAGAGTTGCTTCTTGCCGAAATACATGCGCAATTGAATTGCAAAATTCTGATTGCACCCCATGACCTCTCTCAAAGCCATTTGGATCGTTTAAAAATGCAATTTCCAGCGGCCCTGTTTTTTTCAAAGATAAACGACACTAATCTTTCTGCGTCTCAAATCTTGATTCTAGACACCATTGGCCATTTAAGCGCGGCGTATCAGTACGGAAGCGCGGCGTTTATTGGGGGTGGTTTCAGCGGCAGTTTGCACAATATCCTAGAGCCAGCAGCTTACGGTTTGCCACTCTTATTTGGCCCCAAGCACCAAAAGTTCCCAGAGGCACAGGCCTTTCTTGATTTAGGTTTTGCAAAAGAGGTGGATAGTCCGCAAAGTTTAAATGCAGCGCTACAGTTCTTTTTGAAAGATCATAAAGACTTAAAGGAAGAAATCGAAACACAGGTTTTTAAAATGCAGGTGCAATTGCCAAATAAATGGGTCAATTAAAAACCGATTAATACGCCCTTTCGTTGCGTTTTTCCATCCAGTTGATAAAAGCGCGGTTCACGACTTTATTGCCGCCAGGGGTAGGGTAGTTGCCGGTGAAGTACCAGTCTCCGGTATGGCTTGGGCAGGCGATATGTAAGTTATCGACGCTTTGATAAATGATTTCGACCTCGGCTTGCATGCCTTTTGGCGTCAGCATTTTGGCAATTTGCGCCGAGATTTGTTGGTCGGTAAAGGGCTCATAAATACGTTGCACCACATTTTTGACTTGTTCTTTGGGCAATTGCACTTGTTCTAAGGCTGCTTTGTAGACGTCGTCGATGAGTTGTGCTTGGCCGGTTTCACGCAAAAGTGCAATAGCGGCCTCGAAGGCGATGAAATCGCCCATTTTGGCCATGTCGATGCCGTAGCAGTCTGGGTAGCGGATTTGCGGTGCTGAGGAAACCACCACTATTTTCTTAGGGCCGAGGCGGTCTAGGATGCGCAAAATACTTTGACGGAGTGTGGTGCCGCGCACAATGCTGTCGTCGATGACGATCAGGTTGTCGGTGCCGCGGCGCACCGAACCGTAGGTGATGTCGTAGACATGCGCCACGAGGTCGTCGCGGGAGTCGTCTTGGGTAATAAAGGTGCGCAATTTGGCATCTTTGATGGCGATTTTTTCGATGCGGGCCCTGCGGTTGACAATTTCTGCAATTGCTTCAGTGCTGGCTTCAGCGCCCAATGCTTGAATTTGCTTGATTTTATCCTGATTGAGTGCTTCTTCGAGGCCTTTGATGAGCCCGTAAAAGGAAACCTCTGCGGTATTCGGAATAAAAGAAAAAACGCTGTTGTCGTAGTCGTGACCGACGCTTTCTAAGACATCCTTGACAATGAGGCGCCCAAGCGCTTTGCGTTCTTTGTAGATGTCGGCATCGGAGCCGCGCGAAAAATAAATGCGTTCAAAAGAACACTGGGCCAGTTGGCGCGGCGCATTGATTTGGATTTCTTTGACTTGCCCTTTTTTCTCGATAATCAGGGCATGGCCAGGTTTGAGTTCTTGGATATCTTCTATCTTGAGGTTGAAGGCGGTTTGAATGACGGGCCGCTCAGAGGCCACCACGCAAATTTCGTCGTCTTCGTACCAAAAAGCAGGGCGAATGCCACTCGGGTCTCTGAGTACAAAGGCACTGCCGTGGCCCATGAGGCCAGCCATAGCGTAGCCGCCGTCCCAGCGTTCAGAAGCTTTTTTGAGGATTTTATCGATTTTGAGTTCGTCTTGGATGCGGGCGTAGATATCGGTTTTGGCATAGCCCAACGCTTTGTAGCGCTCGTAGAGCTCGTCGTTTTCGACATCGAGAAAATGCCCGATTTTTTCCATGACCGTAACGGTATCGGATTTCTCTTTGGGGTGCTGCCCGATTTCAACCAAAACATCGAAGAGCTCGTCGACGTTGGTGAGGTTGAAGTTACCTGCAACCACCAAATTGCGGGTCATCCAGTTGGATTGACGCAAAAATGGATGGCAACTTTCAATGGAGTTTCGGCCGTAAGTTCCGTAGCGCAAATGACCCAAAAAGACTTCTCCGGTAAAACCAACATTTTTTTTGAGGTAAGCGACGTCTTTGAGGTGCGCTGGGTTTTCGTCGTAGATGGCTTTGAATTTGGCGTTGATTTGATCAAAGATGTCTTGGGTAGGATTCTTTTGAACAGAACGTGTCCGCGAGATATAGCGTTCTCCGGGTTGCATATCGAGTTTGATATTGGCAATGCCGGCGCCGTCTTGGCCGCGGTTGTGTTGTTTTTCCATGAGTAGGTGCATCTTGTTGAGGCCCCAAAGCGCAGATCCGTATTTGTCGAGGTAGTAGTCTAGTGGTTTTTTGAGCCTTAAAAGGGCGATGCCACACTCGTGTTTAATCGGATCACTCATGGAAAATAATTTGGTAGCAAAGGTAATTCTTTATTCGTAATTTTGAGTTGTGAAAAGCCTGATTGTTACTTTTCTTATCCTCCTGCAGCTCGCTTTGCAAATAGGCGTTCCTATCCATACGCACTTCTGCGAAATGGATGGTGTGTTTGCTTCGGTTCTACTCAAGGTAGACCACCAATGCGCCGAACCACACGCCGATCTACCGCCGTGTTGTCAAAAAGAAAAACCCAAAAAAGATTGCTGTTCAGACGAAGTAAAGGTCATCAAAACGACCCTCGACCAAATTCATTCCTCTTATGAATTAGGAAATTTAGAAATGGTTTGGTTTGCGGAGCTTCCAGCGCGGGCTTTTGCTTTTCAGTTGGATGTTGACCAAAACTTATTTACTTCATTTGAAGAGAAAGTCAAGCGCCCACCTCCGTTGTGGCGCACGGGTAGACAAATCCAAACCCTACACCAGACTTGGCAAATATGAATTCGCATTCAATGCATCCATTGAATGTTGAACCCATATATTGTCTATGAAATACTTTTTTTTATTGGGAAGCTTATGTATGCTTTCCGCGCTTCAGGCCCAAATCAAGGGCGTAGTGCAAGGTGCAGACTCACTGCAAACCAAACCACTTAAAAATGTCAAAATTACGCTTTTGCGTGCCGGTACCACTGTCTACTCCAACGAAGATGGCACCTTTGAAATTCTTTTGGGAAAGCAAAGCCCAGACACCCTGTTGTTTGTGGCTAAAGGCTACCGCTCGGACCGCTTGGTGGTTACCCGCTCTGATCGTTTTGCAGCACTCAATGTAGTGCTGGTCTCGGGTCAATTGGTTCAGGATATTGTGGTGGGCGGCGCCAAAAATGCACATGGTATTTCTAAAATGAAAACCCTGCATGTGGAAGAGCTCACCAGTGCTGAATTCCGCAAGGCTGCTTGTTGTAATTTATCCGAGTCTTTTGAAACCAATGCCACTGTCGATGTCAGTATGTCTGATGCCGTTTCTGGTGCCAAAAAAATACAGTTGCTGGGGCTCGATGCCGCTTATACGCAGTTGCAATTTGAGAATATTCCTTTTTTGCGTGGCCTCGAGAGCGCCTATGGCATGAGCGTTATTCCGGGTACTTGGCTGGAGTCCATACAAATTACCAAAGGCACGGGTTCGGTGGTCAACGGCTATGAATCGATGGCGGGTTTGGTCAATTTTGAATTCAAGAAACCCAAAGACCTTCCGCGCTTGGGGCTCAATGTATACCAAAACCGCTTTGGCCGCACCGAGCTCAATTTGCAGGGTGGCCAGCGGCTCTCTGAGCGCTGGCACATGGGCTTGTTTGCCTCTGGCGCAGCCATTTACGGTCAACAAGACCACAACCAAGATGGTTTTAGAGATCAAGCGCTGTCTAATACCATTAACTTGCTGCAGCGTTTCAGTTACCAAGGCCCCAAAATGGAGGCGCAGTTGGGTATACAAGCCTACACCGACGACAAAACGGGTGGTCAGCTGACCTTTAGTAAACAAACACCTGTAGGTTACGGGATGGGCTTGAATAGCCAACACCTTTCGGTTTTTTCAAAAACCGGTTTTTTTGGCAAAAAACCCGCCCAAAGTTTGGGTATCATCACGCAACTGAAAGCCCAAGACATCAACGGCTTTTATGGCCTCCGCAACTTTCAGGGCAAAGAACGCCGCCTTTACATCAATGCCATTTACGACGACATCATTGGCAATTCAGACCACAAAATCAAGGTTGGGGCTAGTTTTTTGGCGCTCAGGATTTTGCAGTATGCTGGTCAGCCCTCGGGCGCAGCACAGCTGGGGCTGACACGCACTGAAATCGTACCGGGCGTATTTGCCGAGTATACCTACTCGGGCAACCGCCTCTCGGCGGTTCTAGGTGCGCGCTACGATCAACACAACCTGGCGGGCAGTCAATTTGCACCGCGCGCGCACCTCAAATACGCCCTCACCCCGCAACTCGACCTTCGGCTTACAGCGGGCCGAGCTTGGCGTTTACCCAATTACGTTGCCGATAATTTATCTTTATTGGCTAGCTCCAAAATATGGATTGCAGACCAAGCGCTGTTGCCAGAAATCTCATGGAATGTTGGGGCTTCGTTGGTGCAAGGCTTCAGTTTCAAAAAACGCAAGGGAAGCATCAGCTTGGACGCCTATCATACGCGTTTTTCGCAACAGCTCGTTGCCGACCGCGATTCGCTTATGGAAATGGTTGTTTTCAAAAACCTAACCGATAATTCAGTTGCAACCGTGCTTCAGGCCGAGTTTGCCTATGCACTATTGCGCGGCTTCGATGTGCGCCTGGCTTATAAATTTCAAGATGTACGTGCGCTGTATAATGGGGGGCTTCAAAATCAAGTATTGTTACCACGCCAGCGCTTTTTTGTTAATTTGGCATACCAGACACGCAATAAACGTTGGAATTATGACCTCACTTATTCGCGATACAGTGCCGTTCGTTTGCCACACCATGGCAAAGGGGAACCTTGGGGTTTGCTCAATGCACAAATTACCCGGAACTGGAAAAGCCTGGAACTCTACATAGGTGGCGAAAACTTACTGAATGTCACGCAACACCACCCGATCATTGGGGCGCAAAACCCTTTTGGACCCGATTTTGACGCCACTCAAATTTGGGCTCCAATTATGGGTTGGAATGCGTATTTTGGGTTGCGTTATACAATCAAATAAAATAGAATATTTAATTAAAAACAAGCAAAAATGAAAAATATTATCCTCCTCTTTTTACTCTCCTTAAGTACTTCGATTTTTGCACAAAAAGCAACAGTCATTACGATTCAAACCAACGCCCAGTGTGGCGATTGCAAAGACCGCATCGAAACGGCGCTCAATCACAGCAAAGGGGTGGTGTACGCCGAGCTCAATTTAGAAACCAAGGTGGTAGAAATCAAATACAACAGCAAGAAAACCGATGTAGCTACCCTCAAAAAAGCACTGAATGCAATTGGCTACGATGCCGATGAACAAAAAGCAGATCCAGCGGCTCAAAAGGCATTGCCGCTGTGCTGCCAGCCAGGGGGTCATTGATCAGATTCGCCCAAATGCCTGTGTCCAAAAGCATAGCCTAGGCTGACGCCCGCACTCGGGAAGACGCCGAAATTTCGCAGCAAATTGAGTTGTGTAGACGCACTTGCCAATAAACCAAAACGGGTGTAGTAGCTCAGCTTTACACCCGCTGTTGCGTTGTAGCGCAAGCGCTGATCTTCTGCTGGGTTGTTGCTCATGACAAGCCCTAAACCCAATGGATTGACATACCCAGATAAGTCCAGTCGGTAGGCTACCGGGTAATGATACGCCACGCCCTCTGGTATCAGGGCTGTGAGCAAGCCAACGGCCAACGAACCAAAAAAGTCGCTGAGCGTGTATGAATTCTGGGTTAAAAAACTGGTGACGGGTCCAACGGCGTAGAGACTCATGGGCAAATGAAGATAGCCTTCGTAAGCACTCAGGCCGCATATTTGGTAGTTGTACAAAACACTCCAATGTGAATTGATGTGTAATTCGCCATTAAGACCCATTACAGGAGCAAATTGTTTTTGATATAAATTGGTGCCAAGCACCACATTAAGATCTAATTTGGAATAATCTGATTGCCCCGATACACAATATGGCAAACTCAATAGGATAACGAGAAGAAATTTTTGAATCATTAGCTTTCGATTTTATAAGACAAACCGATACCGATCACAGATTTGAATTGTGTGCGTGGACCAATGTTTCCATTGGCATCGGTGATTTTGATGTCGTCGTCGTAGATGAGGTTCCATTGGGCCGATGCCGAAACCAACGAATTGACCCGAAAGAGCAAGAGCAATTCGGTGTTGACATCGATGTTTTGCGGGTTGTTGAGGTAGTTGCTAAACAACTCTAGCTTGGATTTCATTTCAATATTTTTGGCCAAAGGGCGGTTAAATTTCATTTTAAGATAAGCGCCGTATTCTTGGCGGTAACGCATGCCGGGCTCTACGCCAAAAGAACCTTTGGCACTCAATGAGTCGTCGAGCACAAAAGTTGATTTAATGGCAATTGACGAAAAGAAAATGTTAAAGTTATCCGATTTTCTAAAGTCGGCACCGAGCGCTAAATTGAGGTAGCCGGGCGCCATGAATCTAGAAACGGGAATGGAGTCGTTGGGGTAGGCATAACCATTGATACTTTGGGTTCGAAACGTGGAGGCAAAAGTCAGGAAGAAACCTTTGGAGAGCTGCATACCAAATGTGCTAGATAAATCGAGGCGGTCGTCCGTTTTTTGGGCTCCGATTCCTTTGTTGTCAAAATACTTGATGCCGCCCAAGGCAAAACTGGCGTCGTTGGTCCATTTGATGTTTTCGCGGGTGTAGTACGCAGAGGCGTTGGCGGATCCGATAATCGAAATGTTGTTGCGCCCACCGGCGTTCCAATTGACAAAAGAGGTCTGTGTCCCACTCAAGGAATACAACGACTTGAACTTCCAATAAGCAGTAGAATCTTGGGCCCAAGTAAAATGCTGTAGCCAGAGGCCAAACAATAGTGTCAAAAATGTGTTCCTTTGTAATCCAAACATTTCGTCAGCAAAAATAATGCGTTTTCTAAGCTTTCTTTTCGTGTTTCTACCGATTCTTTCAACATTCACTTATGCACAAAGTCCGATAGACTATCGTTTATCAACAAATTGGGCAGCCTTGCCCAATCAATTGCCGTTGGGTTTAGCCAAGCGTTGCACCGACACCAGTCTTTGGGCAAAAGCAGATGTTTTCTATGTATATCCAACGCTCAATACAGAAAATACGGACAAACGTTGGAATGTGCCGCTCGACGATACCAAGCAACTCAAAAAAATCATGGAAACCGCCCTTCCTTATCAAGGCAGTGCCTTCGTAGAAGCGGGTCGGTTTTATTGTCCGTTTTACCGATCGGCACATTTGCGCGCTTATTACGTCTCTGATCCAAAGGGCAAGGAAGCACTTGAATTGGCCTATGCCGATGTGCGGGCTGCATTTTTATATTATCTCGAACACCATAACAACGGCCGTCCCATTATTTTGGCAGGCCATAGCCAAGGCAGTACCCACTGCGGTTTGCTTCTACAAGAATTTTTTGACGGCAAACCACTACAGCAACAGCTCGTGGTGGCTTATTTGCCCGGCATTGGCATCCTGCCTTCCGACCTAAAGCAAATCCCGTTGCTCACCTCTGCTGCGCAAACCGGGGGTTATGTTACCTGGAATACGTTTAAAAAACGCCTGGATAAAAAAGCTTATGATCTGTGGTATAAGGGCAGGGAAGTAGTGAATCCAGTCACCTGGACCACCCAAAATTTGGCACCAAAAGAGGCCCATAAAGGCTTTTTGTATTTTGACGATCAACTTTATACACAGTTATTTGACACCCACCTGATCGACGGCGCTATATGGATTGACCGACCGGGTGGCAAGTTTTTTGTGATGAGCCTTACCATGCGCAATTACCACATCGGAGATATCAATCTTTTTTGGCAAGATATCCGCGAGAACGCAAAATTACGCGTCCTCAATTTCCATGAAAATAAGTAACTTTGTAGACCCAAAATCGACAACACACATGACACCTTTTGAAAGACGCCACATTGGCCCAGGAGCAACCGAAGAAAAAGCAATGTTAGCAGCAGTAGGCGTAGACTCGCTCGCTACGCTCATTGACCGCACAATCCCCGCTCAAATTCGCCTCAACAGAGAATTGCGCATCGATGCTGCACTCTCCGAACAAGCTTATTTAGAGCATATTTCTGCCCTTGGTGCCAAAAACAAAGTGAACAAATCTTTCATTGGTTTGGGTTACCACGAAACCATCGTTCCGTCGGTTATTTTGCGCAACGTCCTCGAAAATCCAGGATGGTATACCGCTTACACGCCTTATCAGGCTGAAATAGCGCAGGGCCGTCTAGAAGCGCTGCTCAATTTCCAAACCATGGTCATTGAACTCACCGGCATGACCATTGCCAATGCTTCTTTGCTCGACGAAGCTACTGCCGCAGCAGAGGCGCTCATCATGTTCTATAACTCGCGCAGCCGTGCCGATATCCAAGCGGGGCGCAACAAATTTTTTGTCGATCAAAATGCGTTACCGCAAAGCATCGACGTCATGACCGGACGCGCTTTAAATTTGGGTATTGAGCTCATCGTTGGCGATGCCGCTACCTTTGCGCCAGACGCGGCTTATTTTGGTGTTTTTGTACAATATCCAAATGCCAAAGGCCACATCCAAGATTGGAGTACCGCTATTGCCAACTGGAAAGCCGCTGGCATTCAAGTTGCGGTCGGTGCCGACTTACTTTCTCTTGTGCTCTTAAAGTCTCCGGGCAGCATGGGCGCTGACGTCGTGGTGGGTTCTGCCCAGCGTTTTGGTGTACCAATGGGTTATGGCGGGCCTCACGCTGCCTTCTTTGCCACCAAAGAAGACTACAAGCGCAACTTGCCGGGCCGTATTATCGGTGTTTCCAAAGATGCCGACGACAACCAAGCCTTGCGCATGGCTTTACAAACCCGTGAGCAACACATCAAACGCGATAAAGCCACTTCCAATATCTGTACAGCGCAAGCGCTTTTGGCCGTTATGGCCTCTATGTATGCCGTTTATCACGGCCCAGATGGCATTCGCAGTATTGCAACACATGTGCATCAGTTGGCAAGTAGCGCAGCCGCTGGCCTACAAAAAGCGGGCATTGCCATCGGTTCGGCTCACTTTTTTGACACCATTCACGTTCAAGGTGTAGACTGCGCGGCAATCCGCAGTAAAGCTGAAGCCGCTGGCCTCAACTTCCATTACATTTCAACTTCAGAACTCAGCATTTCTTTTGGCGAACCCCACACGCACCAAGACCTCGCTGCTGTATTAAAAGTTTTTGGCGCGCAAGCTCAAGATCCCCAAACAACCATCCCAAGTGCACTCCAACGCACAGAAGCTGTACTTTCACATCCTGTTTTCAATTCGTATCATTCTGAGTCGCGCATGATGCGTTACCTCAAGCGTTTAGAGAACAAAGACCTTTCTTTGGTACACTCCATGATTCCGCTAGGTTCTTGTACCATGAAACTCAATGCAGCCTCTGAAATGATGGCCGTAACCAACCCGCAGTTTGCCAACATGCACCCGTTTGCGCCCCTAGACCAAGCTGCTGGTTACCACGCCATGTTCGAGCAACTGGCCAAAGACCTCTGCGAGGCCACCGGTTTTGCAGCTGTCTCTTTGCAACCCAACTCTGGTGCTCAAGGCGAATACGCCGGCCTCATGGTCATCAAAGCTTACCACGAGTCCAGAGGTGATTTCCAACGCAAAAAAATGATCATTCCGTCGTCTGCGCATGGTACCAACCCAGCTTCTGCCGTCATGGCTGGCTTCGAAGTGGTGGTAACCGGCTGTGATGAAAACGGTAACATCGATATCGAAGAATTACGCACGGTTGCTACAGAACTCAAAGATGTCCTTGCAGGTATCATGGTTACGTATCCTTCTACGCACGGTGTATATGAAGAAGGCATCATCGAGATCACCAGTATTATTCATGCCAACGGCGGTCAGGTCTACATGGATGGCGCCAACATGAACGCCCAAGTGGGCCTTACCAACCCAGGTAACATCGGTGCCGACGTCTGTCACCTCAACTTGCACAAAACCTTTGCTATTCCGCATGG
>CAZINO010000074.1:0-6221 GCA_964540625.1 uncultured Lishizhenia sp.
TTTCAGCAAGCGCTTTGTCGCCTTGAACACTTGTTGCGATTTCTTTAATGGTAAAATTTCTATAAATCGGATTGCCTCTCATTTCGCTTAAAAAATCGCGATAGCCTGAGGTGTCCGGAGAGCCAATTAAGATAAGTCGCTTAACGATGAGTGGCAATTTGAGTTGTTTCTGTAAATCAAACAGTCCCTCTTTTTGCAGCTGTTCAATAGTCTGCTTTTTCTTGCGTTCAATTTCACCGTAAGTAAAGGCAGGGTCGAGGTCATGCACAGTTAAGGATAAGCCATATATTTCATGAAACGCGACAGATACGCGGAATAGAATCCGGTTGCCAATTTGCAACAGCTGTTTGAATTCCTCGCCAAAATTGGTCTGCATAGCAAGAACTTGGGTACGCCAAATTACCGCACGCATTTGTGCAGAATTAACTTCATTTTGGGTATCGGCAAGTTCTAAATAATAGTGCCCGCCTTTGATATTTACTTTAACCAATTCACAACTGACCCAATAGGTGTTTTCACCATATGAACTGTTGATGACACTTCTAATGCTTTCAACTAATTGGGTTAAAGTATAGGTTTTCTTCACCAGTTAAAATTAAGCGAATAATCCTTAATTTCGGACAACTAAACCAATTGTGATGAAATTTATTGTAGCGCTTTTTTTAATTTCAAGCCTCTCGGTATGGGCCCAAATCCCGAGCTATGTTCCAGTTTCAGGCCTGCAATGCTATTACCCTTTTAATGGCAACGGCAACGACGCAAGTATTTTGAACAACCACCTTACCAATAATGGCGCTGTAGCCACTACCGACCGCTTTGGAACAGCCAATGCAGCTTATAGTTTCAATGGTAGCACGCAATATTTGATCAGAAACACGCCCAGTTTTACGTTTAATCCAAGTTCCACTTTTACGGTCTCCTTATGGCATTACCGCAACACCAGCGCTGTAGTCGGTATTCCAATTATGCACGCTACCAACGCTGCAGGGAACTTTATTTGGATTTTTCAAACAGGAGCAACCAGCATGCAGTTTGGCACAAATAAACAACAAGCCTCTTGGATATGGGCGCAAAGTACCAGCACCACCAATGTTTGGACACATATCGTTTTGGTATATAATGCTGGCGCGATGACGCTCTACAAAGACAACATCGCCGTAGCAACCGGTACTTTTAATCACACAGGGGTCACTAGCGCAACCCTTCCACTTTATGTGGGTCGTGGGGTTGGAGGATCTTACTTCAATGGTAAAATCGACGACATTGGTATTTGGAACCGTTGTTTGTCTGCTTGTGAAATCAATGATTTGTTTAACGCCAGTAATACGTTAACCACCGTAAGCGCTGGCCCAGATTTATATGCCTGTAATGGTGGGCCAGTGACACTAACTGGTACTGGAGCGCTCAACTATACTTGGTCTCCGAATGTTGCCAACGGCAGTTCGTTTACGCCGAGTATCAATCAAACTTATACATTAACAGGTTTTGATGCTAACGGCTGCTCGGCCTGGGACCAAACCAATGTACTACTCGAACAATTTTCAATTGATGCCGGGCAAGACCTCACCATTTGTGAGGGCGATAGTGCTGTACTGACTGCCACTGGAGCCACAAACATCATTTGGAACAACAATGACGTCAGTAATGGTATTCCTTTCTTTCCTCTCAATAGCGGTTACATCACGGCATTTGCAACAAGCCCCAACGGATGTTTGGCGAATGACTCAGTTTTATTGACCATCAACCCAGCACCAATCATTGATGCTGGTCAGGACTATTTTACTTGCCCCGGCGATAGCATCACGCTCAATGCAAGCGGTGGCATCAATTTACTTTGGAATGGCGCCATCTCCAATGACACTACTTTTGTGCCAACCGCAAGTGCTACCTACATTGTTACAGGCCAATCAAGTTTGGGTTGTACGGGGTCAGATACCCTTGAGGTATATTATGGCACTTTTCCCGATCTAGATGCCGGGCCTGATCAGGCCGTTTGCTTTGGCGACGAGGTCATCTTATATGGTACAGGTGGAATTTTCATGTACTGGAACAACAATGTGGCAGATAGCATTCCTTTTGTACCGCAAGTCAGTGCAACTTATGTGCTCACTGGAGCCTCACCTGAAGGTTGCGTAGCCACAGACACCGTATTTGTGAGTGTTAATGCTGCATCGAGCAACACCATTTCTGCAACAGCCATAGACAGCTACACCTTAAATGGGCAAACCTACACCGCCTCCGGAACCTACACGCAACTATTGACCAATGCAGCGGGTTGCGATAGCCTTATCACCCTCAACCTTACGCTAGATTTTACCGATTTAGAGGAAATCCAAGCGCAAAATTGGACGGTGTATCCAAACCCCGCGCATGATTTTATTTTTATTGATGTTGATCCAGAACAAATTGGTCATTATATGGTCATGTTTGATGCATTCGGAAGAACTATCTTCGAGACAATCATCTCCAAAAACGAAATGCAATTCAATTTGCAAGAACTGACAAACGGAATGTATCTCTTGAAAATTGGTTCCCAAACAAAACGGATAGAAGTATTCAGGTAATCAACGCTTTGCCTCCATTTTATTTCTCAAATTGGTATAGCCCACAATATGAAGTCGAACCGTGCCAACAGGAAGCTGCGCCTTTACCAAAACGGGTAGTTTGTTGTCATCGGCGGTAACCCAAAATACCACGTCTTCTTCATCTTTAAAATAACGGCCGGTTTGCACTAACGGCACAAATTTATGGCACTTGAATTTGCCTTTATCGGTGCTGATTACTTGGTCTCCAAGGTATTTTATTTTCAGCTGAAAAATTTCGTTGTCCATAAATACAGGGAAACTATAGGTCTTGCCTTTAGAAGCCCCTTTGAATTCAAGGGTACGTGCATAATAAAAGGCTGAAATCATATCTTGGGTCCCCATCGGGATTTGAAAAGTTTTTCCCTTGTTGGTCTCAACGGTTTCGTTTTGATGATGAAATGTGTAGTCCTGGCTGATTTTGTAGCCGCCTTCATCAACACGTCTTTTAAAAAACCATGGCATTATGCTCCGCTGATCTAAAAAAGTTTCATAGGTGTCGTCTACTTTAAATACATGGTCAAAGGAGTTGATCGAATAACCTTTTCCTATCGCATGAAACAGTGGCCTGCCATGGCCTTTTCGGTCAGTCCATTTGAGATAAAGGGTCACCTCACCGGCATCTATGATACCGTAACTAAGGCGGTAGCGTAATTTTTCTCCGATGCCAAAAGCGTCGTTTTCAACTACTGGAAATGATTCTTTGGAAGAACTGCTTAATAGCACAAGGAGTATACCGAATGCCAAAAATCTGGGGTAAAAGCGCTTCATAGTGATTGGTTTGAAAGCGCCAAGACAAAGTTTGTGCCAAATTAGGCCTCTACCAATAAAATATAATTGTTTTTCTTACCCTTACCAAGAAGTGCATAGCGGCCATTGATGAGGTGTTCATGGGTTAATATGAAGTCCTCGCTTACTTTTTCTTTATTGACTGAAATGGCGTTTGCTTTGAGTTCGCGGCGGGCTTCACCATTTGAACTTAAGAAGCCAGTTTTAGCAGCCAAAGCCTCTACAATGGAAAGACCATCAGCAAAATCTTGTTTGGAAACCGTGGCTTGTGGTACGCCGTCAAATACGGCAAAAAAATCTTTTTCAGAAAGCGAGCGGAGGTCGTCAGCGGTAGATTTTCCAAACAAAATATTGCTGGCAGCAATAGCCGTTTGGAGCGCCTCGGGGCCGTGTACACGGGTGGTGATATCCTCAGCGATTGCTTTTTGTAAAATGCGTAAATGAGGCGCCTCTGCGTGCTGGGCCTCTAGGTTTTCGATTTCTTCTTTGCTGCGAAGCGTAAAAATACGAATGTAATTGCCAGCATCAGCGTCTGAAGCATTGAGCCAAAACTGATAAAATGCATAAGGGCTCGTTTTTTCTGGATCGAGCCAAACAGAACCACTCTCTGTTTTGCCGAATTTGGTGCCGTCGGCTTTTTTAATGAGTGGTGTAGTGACGGCATAGGCTTCGCCGCCAGATTTGCGGCGAATAAGTTCAGTGCCCGTAACGATATTGCCCCATTGGTCTGAGCCGCCTAGCTGAAGAATACAATTGTGGTGCTGATTGAGGTGATAGAAGTCGTAGC
This sequence comes from uncultured Lishizhenia sp., assembly GCA_964540625.1. Lineage (GTDB taxonomy): Bacteria > Bacteroidota > Bacteroidia > Flavobacteriales_D > Crocinitomicaceae > UBA952. The sequence goes on from CAZINO010000074.1 coordinate 4,159, forward strand.
CTTGAACCAATTGATAGGAGAACTCTGTAAAAGACATGCCCGTTTCTAAGCGCTTCTTGACAGAATCTTTGGCCATCATGTAATTAACTGAGATATGCTTGCCTACATCTCGGATAAAATCCAAGAACGACATGTTTTTGAACCAGTCATAATTGTTGACCATTTCTGCGGCGTTGTCTCCGCAATTGAAATCAAGGAACGCTTCTAGTTGTTTGCGCACACAAGCCACATTATGATTTAAGGTCTCGGCGTCGAGCAAATTGCGCTCTTGGCTTTTGCCTGATGGATCACCTACCATTCCGGTCGCACCACCAACAAGCGCATAGGGTTTGTGGCCAGCACGTTGAAAATGAACAAGCGTCATGATTTGCACCAAATGACCTACATGCAGCGAGTCTGCTGTTGGGTCAAAACCGATATAACCAGCTGATACTTTTTTGAGAAGTGCTTCTTCTGTTCCGGGCATGATATCGTGTATCATGCCGCGCCATTGGAGTTCTGCGATAAAGTTGCTGGGCATTTTATTTGGTTAATTCTTTGAATACTTCTTCTAATGATTTTTGATCCACGCGCAACGTGAGGATCAGCCAATTTTCTTTTTGTGCGTATTGTGCAACGGCTTTTCTGAGATCTTCTAGTGTTACGGACTCGATAAGCCAGCCATTTTCAAGGGCCTCTACTTTACTTACACCTGGGATTTTTGAAAGCTGGGCCTTAGAGACTTTCGCATCAAATTCTACGTATACAGTTTGGTGTTCGAGCTCTTGTTGAAGGGTTTTGGCGTTGTCGTCAGCGACAATTTGACCTTTGGATATAATGATAACGCGGTCACAGATAGCCTCGACTTCTTGCATGATGTGTGTAGACAAGATGACAGTCTTTTCTTTGCCGATATTTCTGATGAGTTCTCGGATTTCTACCAACTGATTGGGATCTAGACCAGTGGTAGGCTCATCTAAAATCAAGACCTCAGGGTCGTGGATGATGGCCTGAGCCAAACCGACACGCTGGCGATAACCTTTTGAAAGTGCGCCAATTTTTTTGTGCTGTTCTACGTCTAAGCCTACGGCGGTAATCATTTCGGCAACACGCGCCTTTAAATTTTTGATTTTGTAAATGCGCCCGACAAACTCGAGGTATTCACGGACATACATATCGGTGTAGAGCGGATTGTTTTCCGGTAAATAGCCAATAAGACGGCGGGTTTCTAGTTTATCGATATCTACTTTGATTCCACAGATTTCGACCTCTCCTTCGCTGGCAGGCATGAAACCGGTCATGATTTTCATGGTGGTCGATTTTCCTGCACCATTTGGCCCTAAAAAAGCGACGATTTCACCTTTTTTGACCGAAAAACTGACATCGCGGACCGCTGCTTGTTCGCCGTAGTATTTATATAGATTTTTGACTTCTATGGACATGGTATGCGAAGTTACTCAATTTTTCAGAGAAACGTTTATTGGGCAACCCTTCGGGAGTAGAAGGCAAAGAAAAATGCAAAAATGGTCAGACCCATTTGTGTTTCTAAACCATCTTCAATTAAAAGCGTAAGCAAAATGCTTAGGCCGATGATAACTCCTTGTAATTGTTTGTAATGCAGCTGCTGCTTGATAAAAAGCAGCATGATCCAAATAAAGAGGAGCAAACCTAAAATGCCAAGATTGAGCCAAGTAGTAAGGTAATAATTGTGCGGGCGCAAACGGCGATCCGGTCTCAATTGCGATGCGCGTTGTTCATAGCGATCGAGCATTTCTTGTTCGAGATCGCCAATGCCTACACCTAAAAACCAGTGATCAGCTATTAACGAGGTCGCATTCTTCCAATACTCTAGTCGTTCTAGTAAAGAATGATCGTTGGGGTTGTTGCTATGATGCAATTGGTAACGTAAACCAAAAAGCCGAGCTGGTAAGCCGCCCTGTGCTTCTCTGACATCAGCAAAACCGAGCTCTACATAATGGATCTCTTGTTGTGATAGTTGCGCTACGCCGCTCGCGGCAGCACAACCATTTTTGCTCATGACAAAACGTTGTAGGGTTGTTGAAAGATCTTGGCCGCGTAGATCC